>JAPKMU010000178.1 GCA_026645745.1 Anaerolineae bacterium
GCCTTGTGTCGGTAACGCGGCATCGGGATCATCCACGATGACCAGATTCTCAGTTGTGATTAGGTCTGGCTGTGCTTCCGCTTCCGTACCCGTCGCAATCACGCCGCCGGGATGGCTGTACATCACATATTGACCGTCCGCCGTGACGACTCCCTGTTCTGTGAGCGGACTCCATGTACCGTCCGCCTGCTGCTGAAACATCCCCAGCAGCGTGAAGGGTGCGAGCGGGCGGCGCAGCGGCACGATCACCTGAACGGTTTTCGCCGCTGGAACACCGCGCAGATCAAGAAGTGAACACCACCAGAAATCACCGTACTGCGGCGGTGGGTTGAAATCTGCTGACAGCAGCGTTACATCCAGATGCAGCGGCGTCTCATCCGGTGCGGCAGCCTGTACCCCCATATTCTCGATTAGGGTAAAGCGGGGGGAGATAAGGTCAACTACTGCTTGTGACTGCGTTGCCACAATGGGCGGCGGGGGGAGTTCTAGAAAGTTTTCGGTATGCAGTGATCCGGCATCGTCATTCCACTGCACATAGAATTCGAGTTCTTCCGTGAGTGGCTCGACAAGGGTGAAGGAATACGGCTCAAGCGGACTGCTCGGATCGAGATGCGCGATCTGCCAGATCAAGGTCAACTGTCCAGCGCGATTGCGACGAATGACATCGAAATCTACCTGCCGAGGGACAATCATTTCGGCAAGTTCTGCGCTGGCGGGCAAGGTAATTTCAACGCTGATGCTGTGCAGCGCGGCATTCTCCGGCGTTTTGACGATCGCGGCGGTGTAGCGTGTACCGGATGCAATTTGTATCCCGCGTAAAAATATCTGTGGAGCGATAAAATCTGCCGCAAATTGGGCACGCAGCGCCGAACCGTCGATTAGCACGAGGAGCAGCCCAAATAATAGACCACAGCGAGACAGCATTCGCTTCATTCAGCACCTCTAATTCAGCCTATGGACTGGAGAGCACTATCGCATAAATATGAAAAAATGGCGAATTGTTTGGCGGCGGCGTTGCATTTGCCTACAAACGCTATAAAGTTACTAACTATGAACACACCGTCCATCACTCCCGAAAATCCACAACCGCGCTTGCGACTGTTTCTATTCGCATTGGCGGCAGTCGCGCTCACGATAACAGCCGCGCTGGTTTACGCCTATATCACCTTACGCGCCGAAACCGAACAAAACGCGCTCGCCAGCGCCGAAGCCCAAGCACACACCGCCGCCGAACAGATCGACGCGGCATTTGCCGAGGTGATGGGGATTGCGGATCGCCTTGCGGACGATCTTTCGGCGGGAGCGTTCCCGTATGATCAAGTGCAGGAGCGGCTGCAAACCGAAGTCACCGAGCGCCCCGATATTGACGGACTCGCGGTTACGTTTGAGCCTTACGTTTATGATCCTGAACTGCGCCTGTATCAGCATTATGTCTACCGGAGCAATGGCGTATTCGATGTGTTGGACGGCGCGACCTATGACTACACCACGCCGCCGGGGACAGACGGCGCGCAAACCGCGTGGTATCACACACCGCTCGAAAACGGCGCGGTGTGGAATGAGCCGTTTATGGCAACCGGCGCGGGCAAAACCTTGATCGAATACGGCGTGCCGTTCTATCGCATCGGCGCGGAGCGCGTCCGCGACAATGCCGCCGGAGTCGTCACGATTGATTATTCGGTTCAGGATATGCGCGCCCTACTGACCACACTCGAACTCGGCGCGACCGGCTACGGCTTTGTGATCACGCCGAGCGGGACATTTCTCGCCCACCCCATCGGGGAATACGTCGTCAATCAGTCGATCTACGGCATGGCGGACGAGATGGGGATCGCGGAAATGCGCGCATCGGCGGATCGTGCGCTGGCGGGCGAACCTGTCCGCATTCGCTGGTTTGATCCGGTCACAGGCGACGAAGCATGGACATTCTTCGAGCCGCTTCCGTCCACCGGATGGGTGTTAGGCATCGTCCTCAACCGTGCCGAGTTTGAACTCGATGCGCGCGAAAATGCGAACCGTTTGATCGGGATCGCCTTAGCCAGTGCGGCGACGATCTTCTTCTTCGCGCTCGTGATCGCGTACCCGCGCGGATTTTCGACCCGCGAATTGTGGACACTCAGCTTGATCTCGTCAGTGTTGTGTATCGGGCTGATCGTGTTCATCTGGTTGATCACGATCACGCAGCACACACCGGAAGGGGTGCGCATCACGGATCGCGCCACACTGGATCGCTTTCTCGAAAATGCGGTGCAGTCAAGCGGGGTGGCTGAACCACCGACTGAAATTCCGACCGGAATCCTGATTCAAGCGATGGAATTCCCCGATCCAACGACGGCGCGGATCAACGGCTATGTGTGGCAGTCGTATCCTGTCGGTGAAAATATCGATCAAGGGTTTTTGCTGTCCGGTCGCATTGGCGAAGAAGCGACCATCGAAGAAATTCAGCGCACCCGACTTGGGGATCGGGAACTGGTGGTATGGCTGATCGGCGTGAGCCTGATTCAGTCGTTCGATCCGTCGCTGTTCCCATTTGATGATCGCAACGTCGATGTGCGCATCACACCGCTCGATTTGGATGCGCATCTCTTGTTCACGCCTGATCTGGAAAGTTATGACTTGATCAACCCGCGTCTGCTCCCCGGCTTGGATTCGACCGTCACCGTGTTGAACTGGACGCTGCAATCGAGTTATTTCAGCTTCCGTCAGCCGGATTTAGGGACGACGCTCGGTGTACCTGTGCGCGGCGCATCCACGCCAATGCCTGAGTTGTATTTCACGGTGAATACACAGCGCGGTTTTATCGGTCCGTTCATCGCGTATTTGCTGCCCGCCGTCGTCGGTTTGCTGATGCTGTTCGCGTATTTGCTCAATGAGCGGAGTATCGGCGACAAAGACGAAATCACGTCGGCGCTGAACTTCGGCGCGGCGCTGTTCTTCGTGTTCGCGGTCTTGCATACGTCCCTGCGCGATAATATCGGCGCGACCGGGTTAACCTACTTGGAATATCTGTATGTGATGCTCTACTTGGCGATTATCAACGTAGCGGCGAATGCGTTCGTCGTCGTGCGCCGCCCCGATTGGATGATGGTCAGCTTCCGTGAAAACTTGGTCGTGAAGGTGCTTTACTTTCCCATCTTCACCGGGGCGCTCTTGATCATTACGCTGATCGTGTTCATGCGCTGAACACGCATCAAATCCAAGAAAAAACCTAACGCAAAGACGCGAAGCCGCAAAGAGACTCGACTTGTGGAGACATCTTTGCGCCCTTGCCACTGGCATTTCGCCGCTTGACCTATGAGCCGCGCAGCTTTCTTTACATTGGGTTCTAAATGAGGTATACTGGGTTATACTCAAGGTATTTTCATCTGATTTGATGACACTTGTTGACTGCGCGCTACTCCTGAGCGTTCATTCAAAGCTTCCTCGTTCATCACTTATGCCCCACAGGTCGAAATCCCACCCATCCGGGTTGTGTCAGGCATTCGTTCAAATTTCTAGGACGAGAAAACAGCGGGGTTATCCTGTCTCGAAAACTCTATATCGGCAATCTACCCTTCAACACATCCCAAACTCAACTGCGTGAACTGCTCTCAAAAGCGGGCAAAATCACGGATCTTTATCTGGCGAAGAACCGTTATACATCGAAATCCAGCGGTTTTGCCTTCGCAGAAATGGTGACTGACGCGGCAGCGGACAAAGCTGTCGAGCTTTTTCACGGGTATCGCATCTCTGAACGGTCTTTGACGGTACAGACCATCGAACCCGACCAATCATCGGAATGGAAAGGCACGCTCAACACCGTTGTTTTTCGCAAATCGCCGCCTGAGGTGGAAGCCAATGACGACGGAAAAAGTTAGATCGCTCACTTACTTAGAGTGGGTCGCCTTGAGTACGCTTTACCAGCATCAGGATCGCGTTTCGAGTCCGGTGCGCTACGTCGGACTTCCAGCAACGATCCGCGCCCTGATCGCCCATGATCCACCGTTGGCAAAGTGGGTCGGTAAGCCGTCTGATAATCAAGTCCATATCACACCCGAAGGCATCGCCGCGTGGGAAGTCTCGCGCAGCAGTTAATTCGCAGTACGCAAAATCCAGTCGAACAAAAAAGGATACTCTCATGGGCACAATTCTTCTTGTGCGTAATCTGTCATATGACGTGACTCCCGCGCAGCTTCAAAAGCTGTTTTCCAGCGCCGGAAAAGTCTCAGACGTCTATTTGGTCACGGATCGTTGGACGGCAACCCCGAAAGGCTTCGGGTTTGTGCAGATGACCACCGAAGCGGCGGCGAAGAAAGCCGTGCAGCTCATCCACGATACGAAATGGCTTGATCGCACGCTGCTGGTGCGCGCGGCGACCGATAACGATCTGCGTATGGGCGGCATTGCCCCCGGACAAAAGCTCGGCGCGACCGTCAACGATTAGCGCTGCTGTTCGTTTAGAGTCAGGAATTCTGAAATGCCAACGATTAACCCGCATTTGCAAAAGCGGTTCAAGCTCATTCTCCATGAGGGTCAACCCGAAGTGCCGGTCGATGTGACCGCTGGCGGGAGTCTCATTATGTGCTGCCCTCTGTGTGGATGCAGTCACCAGATCACACAGCTTGATACCGATCAACCGTATACACCGCTGTGTCAATCGCTGCCGTCAATGTTCAAGGATCAGCGCACAGCATGGCTGAAACTGTTCCCCGAAGTCACGCCTTTCAAGACCCTTCACCTTGTCAAAGAGCAGGACTCCCAATGAACAAACCACTTGATGATTTATCCCCGAAAAAACTTCAAGAACTCGAAGTGCTGACCGGGCAGCTTTTGAGCGCGATGAAGCGCACACCGCTCCAGCATGAACCCATCTTTGAGGAACTTTTCCGCCTCGAAGCCCAGTTGAGCCGCATCCGCCGCACGCGCTTTGATGAAGCAAATCCAACCTTCACAACCTGAGGGGCGCGTTGGCTGCGCCCCACTTCGCGTTATTCCATCTCGTGATCGACCAGCGGCAGACGCGGATCGATCCCACTCCATGTCTTTTTGACCCAACTGAGCGCCGGATCATCAGCCGCCGCGAGTGACTGCGCCGACCCCGCAAGGAAATTCAAGTAGTACGTCGTATAACCGAAGCCGCTCACAACCGGATGATAGCCTTCCGGCACAAGCACCGTGTCATGGTTGTGAGTCAGCATCACGGCGTCAATCGCACGCGAGTCGTTGTAAACGCGCTGGTAAGCAAACCCGTCTTGCGGCGCGATTTTGTAGAAGTAAATTTCTTCCAAATCCGCTTCCAGCAAATTGCCGTCCGCATCTTCGCGGTGAACGTCGTGTTTATGCGGTGGGTAGCTCGACCAGTTGCCGGACGGCGTGTAGACTTCGACGCATACGATCCGGTGACACGGAAACCCCGGCGGAATAATGCTGTTGATCTGGCGCGAGGCATTGCCGCCGCCGCGCAGTTCGATCTTGCTGTCGGCGGGGGTGATCAAACGCGGCTGAAAATCGCGGTCAGTCGGAACCCAACAGGACGCAACCTCGAATCCGTCGCTTAATGGCTCAAGCGTGAACGTCGTGTGGCGCGGCAGATACAGCGCATACGGCATCCCGCTGAACACATTCGGGCGGCGTCCAACACTCTCATAGACGCTGTCCCCCACCTGAATCCGGCACACGCCCCCCAGAATCACATGTGCCCATTCCGCATCCCCTGTTTCACCGCTCCATGTTTCGCCTTTGTTCAAGCGGCGGGCTTGCATATTCAAAAATTCCCATCCGGCTTGCTCGGCGGATACCTCCGCAAAAACACCTGTCTTTCCGGTATCTTTCGACTTGATCAACATTGTCTCTGCCGTGTAATTCATGTGCTTTCCTTTGCGGTAATCATTCGATCATCAACGCGCATTGTTCGTCCAATAGGCAGTTTTTGGGGAAATCGTCGCAGGTGATTTTAGTGGCTGGGCAGCGATCACGTTCTGGCGGTAAGCGATCCAACGCGCCAGCATGAGAATGGCGCGGATCAGCCCGACCATCACAACTCCGTAACCGATCACACCAAAGATTAAGCGCGGCAGCCCCGGCGACTGAAACGCCATCGAGGAGAGCGATAACAAGAATGTCAGCCCGCCGTCCATCGCGCCAAAAATCAACGGAAACAAAACCACCGACCAATCCGAATCATCAAGGAGCGGAAACGACACGATCACCACGCCGATCAACCCGGAAAACATCAACGCCTGAAGCACGGTGAGCATGTTGCGCGCTCCGGTGGGTGTTTTTGCCAGCAAAGACGCAAGTATCCCCATCGCGCTCGCCAGCGCCGCGCCGAACAGCGGCAGCACCAACGCGGCATTGACCACCACCACCACGATCACAAGCAGCGCCTCGTCATCAAGGCTCATGCCGGAAAATTGTGTCAGCGCGGCGGCAGTGAGCCATGAAACGCCGAGCAAGCGCGGAATCAGCATTCTGCGCCACTCACGCCACAGGGTTTGCAGCGTCCCCGCCCACTTGCCCATGATCAGATGACGGGTATCCAATCCGGTCAAGATAAGCAGTTCCCAAGTGCGGCTGAGACGCTCACGGGCAATCGCGTTACTGCCGCCAGAGAAGGCTTGCGACAGCGCCAGAAAATACTGCGCGGGGATCAAGAAGGTGAGCGCCAGCGTCGCTAAATTGATCACCCCATCCCATAGGCTGAGTACGTCGGCGGTGCCTTGATAAAACCACTCCGGATGATCGACGATCACCGGACGGAGCAGCGCCAGCACCACCGCCCCCAATACAATCCCCGGTACAAACGCGGTTTGCCAGCGCCCGTTTCGGCGGTTCAGCGCCCGCTGTTGATGCCGCCGCTCAACCCGCCCGACCGGACTTTCCACCCATCGCTTGAGTCCGAGCAAGTGTTTAAAACCCCGCTGTCCGCAGATACGCGAGGCTGGCGGGCAGTTCGTTGAGGTACTGGGCGGCGCGTGATGCGTTGCTGCCGGGTTCACCGCCTGTCAGCACCACCCACCCGTCGTAATTGATCGCTTTGAGCGCCGCCGCCACTTTGTCAAACGGCACGACTCCCTGCCCCGGCAAACGGCGGTTGTTGTCCGATGCGTAAACATGACGAATCCATTCGGCATGATCGGTGATTGCCTGCACCATATCGGCTTCTTCAAGCGCCATATGGAAGGTATCCGCCGCGATCTTGATCTTGGGATGGTTGATACGCTTCGCGGGTGCGGCGGCTTGCTCAAGGCGGTTGAATAAATGCGACTCGTAGTGATTAACCGGTTCGATCAAGAGCATCACGCCGATCGCATCGGCATAATCTGACAGGCTGCGGAAGTGCATATGCAGCATTTCCGCTTCGAGTTCAGCCGCCGTCATCCAAGGGGAAAGATCGGGCATGAGTGATCCGTAAAAGTGGGGTACGAATACCACGCCTGCCGCGCCCATATCCGCCGCCGCCATGATCGAGGTACGCAGTTCTTCGAGCGCGGCTTCGCGGCTGAGGTAATCAGGATCGAGGATTCGCCCCTGCCGCCCATGATTCAGCATCGCAGGCTTGAGTCCGGTACGTTCAGCGGCTTCGACGATCTGCTCGACGCGCATATCAATGCCGCGCCCCCAAAACTCGATTCCCTGAACGCCAAGCGCTTTCGCTTGTTCAAACTTTTCGATCACGCTGCGCCCCGGCAGCATATCCTCTTGAATGGCTATCCGCATGTGATCCTCTATGCCTTGCTTGAAATTGGTGATACGCTTCTACAGAGGATTATACAAGGTTGAGCGATGGTGGCAGTGCAGCTTTTTCCGGCTTATACCGAGCTGATTGAATATCTACTCGAAAAACTCAGTGCGGACGACATTCTCACATTTCGTGCTTCAGACGAAGCGCAAGCACGCGCCCGCACACTGCTCGAAAAGAATAACGCGGGAACGTTAGCCGAAGGGGAATCAGCCGAACTCGATCAAATGCTTCAGGTCGAGCGCTTGGTGGGTGTCCTTAAAGCAAAGGCACTGGCAGCGAAAAAAGCATCGTGACCGTTGTCTCTGATTTTGGGACACTCGCTAATCAAACTCCGTTGGCAGGTCAGGCGAACGCCGATGCTCGAACCAGCGGTGTATCTGTCCCGCTGTTACCCGCGCCGTTGATAAATCAAGTCCATCAATTTCGCTTTCGCTGAACCATCGCGTCTCCCCCGATTCGGTATTCTCCGGATGAATCGTCTGCTCGTCGCTGATCAGTTCACAGCGGAAAAATGCCTTATACGCATGAAACACAAACAGCGGATGCGGGTGCTTGTTCCGGTCAAGGAGCGCCAGCAGTTTGACGGCGCGCACCCGATAGCCGGATTCTTCCCATACTTCGCGGACGACGGACTCCGACGCTGATTCGTTCACATCCGCCCAACCGCCGGGGAGCGTCCAGTGCAGGTGATCGAGTTTTTCTTGAACGAGGAGAATCCGGTCATCTTTAAACACAACGCCGCGCACATCCGTTTTGGGTGTGGTGTGTCCCGCTTGCGCCGCGTACAACGCTTGAATCTGCTCCAGCGCGGCGACCGAATCGGTTTGTGCGGCGGCGATGATCTCGGCGGCAATATCGCTGATTTCTTGGTAGCGTTCTCGATCAAACGGCTGGTGAAAGGTTTCCGCGTAGTAAATGCCAGATTGTGCGACTGCTTGTAGGCGCTGCGCCCAATCGAGCCAATTGGGAATCGGCATCCCCGAACTCCTTGATGATGTGCGGCGGCTGAAAATGCCGCGCTTGCCATCATTATAGGACACGCTGTCTGGGACAAACCGTTCAAAGCATTAACGCAAAGACGCAAGGGCGCAAAGATTCTGCGTCCTTGCGCCTTTGTGTTGAGGTTCTGCTTTAGCGCGGGAAGGTGTAGCGCACCGTATAGGTGATCACGACTTCTTGATCCGGCGCGACACTGGCGCGGAATTCAATCGTGTTGCTGTCAAGCTGGGTGTATGGCAGCGACGAACTGACAATCTGCCAATTTGACCAGCGGAACAGATGCTCAGGCACGCGGATTTCGACCGTTTCATCGTCTTTGCGGCTGCGCAGGGTGATCTCGTAGGTTTCTTCCAGCACATCCGAACCGAAATAAACGTAATCGGTCTGGACGCGTTCACCCACCAGATCAAAGGCGTTGCCAAGCAAGAGCGATACCGTCTCGCCTTCCGGTGTGTGATCAATCGTGCTTTCGCCGATCAATACGGGTGCGCCATCCACATCTTCTTGGAACACGCGCATCCGCCCTGCCGGAAGATCAGCGCCTAAGCCGCCTTCATCATCGGTGGTGAATTCCAGCCACGACTGCACGGTAGTGATGCCTGAAATCCCGTAATACTGATCAAAGATCGGAGAACCGCCGTAATACGGGTAGCTCGATTCGTAAACAAAATACGTGGTCGCGGGGATACCTGCGCCGCTCACGAATTCAACCTGCTTGGTTTCGCGGTCTGCGACTGTGACCGGTCGCGCGATCTCGTACAGTTTATATTCGCTGATGTCGCGCTGTTCGACGGCAGGTGCGGGTGCTGCCAACGCATCCATCGCATACTCAACCATTGCCCCCCGCGCTGTTTGATCATAAATCCGGTTCACATCCCCGGCGATCAATTTCACATTCGCGTCGGTGTAAGTCGCGCCGCTGATGTTTGTGAGCGTGATCCAACCGTTCAAATCAAGCTGAGCGTTATCCGGCGAAAGCAGCACGTTGTAATCCGCCGTCCAGTTCAAGCCGCCGGTGAGATACGTCAACTGCACCAATTGTTCACCCGTCGTCGGGCTGCTGATCAACCAGCGCAGCGTTGGGCGCGTGATCAAACCACCGGGAAGATCGGGGAAGCCAACATTTCGGATCGCGTCCGACGAAATAGCGACGATCTGCCCATCGTTGAGCTGAAGAATGATCCCGTTATCCGCGCTCAACAGCACGCCCACATAAGTCGTACCATCATCAAGAAATACCGTCACGGCTTGATCGATATAACGGCGCAGCAGCGCATCAGGGTTGACCAGATCGAATGCGTAATTCTGTTCGATCACGCTGGTAAGCGGATCGGTCAGGCTGACGAACGTCACCGACGTGGGATCGATGCCGGATGCGACATCGGTAAAATCAATGCGATTTTCGCCTTCGACAAACGAAAACATGCGCCGATCCTGAACCAGCGCCGTCCCTTGATTATAAATTGCCAGCGAAACACCGGGTTCAGGGGTGGCAGCGTCTTGTGCCGAAATCCCCAACGCCCCCGTTAAAATCATCACACACGCGATGAGACTGAATATCCACAGCTTTTTCATGAGAGTGTCTCCTGTGATCCGTTACAGGCAGGACGTTACGACACACGGATTTGTTCCCACTCAGAACCCAATTGAATATTTGCCCTGCTTGCTGTACTGCTCCTCACCCCGGCGCACCTTCGGTGCGCCACCCCTCTCCATCGCAAGCGATAGAGAGGGGGC
>JAPKMU010000179.1 GCA_026645745.1 Anaerolineae bacterium
TGTGTAAGGATTATTCGGATGACCAGACGTTGCAATCAAACGTGTTGGCTGGTAAAACCACCCGTTATTCCCCGGTAAAGTATGAGTGGAAAGAGCCAAGCATTATGGCAATCCCCAAGCAGGCGTTTGGGCGCACAGGTCACGTCAGTACCCGCGCGATCTTCGGCGCGGCGGCGCTCGGTCAGGTAACACAAGATGAAGCAGATGAGACGCTGGAACTACTGCTGAAATACGACATCAATCACATCGATACTGCCGCCAGCTACGGCGAATCGGAGCTGCGCATTGGACCTTGGATGGCGCAACATCGTCATCAGTTCTTCCTTGCCACTAAAACAGAAAAACGCACCTACGATGCCGCTAAATCGGAATTCGAGCGATCACTAAAACGTCTCCGGGTCGAGTCGGTCGATCTCATTCAACTTCATTACCTTGTCGGTGAAGAAGAATGGAAGATCGCCATGTCGCCCGGCGGTGTCCTTGAATACCTGTTTGAGGCGCGTGAACAGGGACTGGTCAAGTACATCGGCGTAACCGGGCATGACATTGCTATTGCACGGATGCATCAAAAGAGCTTGGAGCGCTACGACTTTGATTCCGTCCTGCTCCCTTTCAACTACCCAATGATGCAGAACCCAATCTACGCCGAAGGCTTTCAGCGCATTCTTGAAATGGCGAAAACACGCAACATCGCTGTTCAAACCATCAAGTCGATCACCCGCCGCCCCTATCACGGCAGCCATACTCACGGCACATGGTACGAGCCGCTCAGCACACAGGCGAGCATCGACAAAGCTGTTCATTGGGTTTTGGGGCAGGAAGCCGTCTTTTTAAATACCGTTGGCGATATTCATCTGCTGCCGATGGTACTCGATGCGGCAAGCCGTTTTGAGGTGCGCCCGTCCGAAGCAGAAATGCAAGCGATGGCTGCCGAATGGGCGATGGAGCCGCTCTTTACCTAAAAGGCGCAAAGCCGCCACCATCGTGCCCATTGCCCTTTTGTCAGCAGTCGCGCCCAGATCAGCAAATATCCGCCAGTGTCGTCGATTCAAGGATATCAACAACACAGTCGCGGATACGCGTGAACAAATTGACGAGTTTGTTCTCTTTTTCGATTGGCGTGGAGCGGTAAAAATTCTTGCTTACAGATTCCGTTGGCGCGAGCGGTCCATCAAGCAGCCGAATCACCTGTGCCAGCGAAATATCTTTTGCGGGCTTATTCAGTCGATAGCCGCCGTTATGTCCCTTTAAGCTGCCCAAGATTTGCGACCGCTTGAGCGTAAGCAAAATCTGTTCCAAAAACTTGGGCGGAATCGACTGCGCCGACGCGATCTCATCCACCGGTGTATAGACTTCAGCGGGCTTGCGTGCTAGATAAACGAGCGCCAGTAAAGCATATTCACTTCGGGACGTGAGTTTCATAAGGTTTCCAGCGATGCTGAACGTCACAACTTTCACTTACGGCAAATTCTACCATAGTGAGGCTTGCGGCAGTTAAGTTCAAACGCGGCGTAACAATTCGGTGACACCCTTGACTCTTAGATGACTAAATTGATAGAGTAAGTCGTCTATCATCGCACAGAGGAGTACTTCGCATGATCCGATACTCACACATCCTTTCGCTGCTTACCTTCCTGTTGGTCGTTTCCGCATTCGCACCCATTCAGGCACAAGACGCGCCTGCCCCGGTGAACCTGACGTTGGCTGGCTACGCTGTCCCCCGTGAGGCGTACGGGGACATTATTCCGTTGTTTCAGCAGTACTGGCAGGAACAAACCGGTCAACAGGTGATTGTGTTGGAGTCTTATCAAGCATCAGGCGCACAATCGCGCGCGGTAGCAGGTGGGTTTGAAGCGGACATTGTCGCGCTTTCGATTGAGCCTGACGTCACACGCTTGGTGGATGCAGGTCTGATCAGCGAGGATTGGAAATCAGAAACACCATACGACGGCTTTGTAACCCGGTCGCTGGTTGTGCTAGCGGTACGTCCGGGAAATCCACTCGGAATTACGGGATGGGGTGGGCTGGCAAACGAGAACATTCAAGTGATCACCCCTGATCCGGCAACAAGCGGCGGCGCGCAGTGGAACATTCTGGCAGCTTATGGCGCAGCGCGGCATGGCGCGGCAGAGGGTTTTAGCGCCGATGATACCGGTGCGGAAGCATTCTTGCGCGCCGTTGCAGCCAATATCGAAGTGCTTGACCGTGACGGACGCGAGAGCTTCCTTACCTTTGAACGCGGTATTGGCGATGTCGCAATCACGTATGAGAATGAAGTTCTAGGGGGTCAATTGGTGGGTGGTCAGTATGATTTGATCATTCCGCAGTCCACCATTTTGATCGAAAATCCCGTTGCTGTGGTGGATACGTATGTTGATTTGCATGGCACGCGTGAAGTTGCGGAAGCCTTCGTTCAGTTCCTGTTCGCAGCAGACGCCCAACGCGCCTTCGCCAATCACGGATTCCGTCCCGTGAATCCGACAGTCGGTGCCGAATATGGGTTGGTTGATGAGGGAACACCCGGTGCAGTGACACCGAATACGACGATCACGTTTGCCCCGGTGGACGACCTATTCACGATTGAGGAATTCGGCGGCTGGCGCGAAGCACGGGCAGCGTTCTTTGGGGATGAAGGGCTTTTTACCCGGATAATCGCGGAAGTACAAGGGCAGTAAATGACAGAATTCCGGCTGTCCGCTCCAATCGAGCGTGAGCAGGCGGCGGTGCGTCGTTCCAGAAAACCTAGTTATGGATTTCTGGGACTGCGCGCAGTCGCGTTAGGCTATTTGATCGCATTCGTTTTGGTGCCGCTCATCGTCGTGCAAGTGCAGGGACTTCGTTTTGGATTTACCGAATTCTGGGCAAGTGTCACCCGCCCGGAAGCGATCAGCGCGGTAACGCTTTCGGTCTATACATCCGCAGTTATGGCGCTCATCAACACAGTAATCGGCACACTCACCGCTTTTGTGTTGGTGCGCTATCGTTTTCCCGGTAAAAGCATCTTGAACACCGTGATCGACTTGCCATTTGCGATACCAACCTTGGTTACAGGTGTGATGCTGGTGCTGCTGTACGGTCCGCAAACGGTAGTCGGCGGCTTTCTGAACAATCAACTCGGCATTCGCGTTTTGTTTGCCGTACCGGGAATCATTCTAGCGCTGCTGGTTGTCGGGTATCCATTTGTGATTCGCACCGTGCAGCCCGTTTTACTGCAATTTGAAATGAACCAAAGCGAAGCCGCATTCACGATTGGCGCGGGTGCGTGGACAACTTTTCGCCGCGTGATCTTTCCGGCGATACGTCCGGCGGTTGTGACCGGGCTTCTGTTGAGCTTTGCACGGTCGCTCGGTGAGTTCGGTTCGGTGATCGTGGTCGCCGGGAATATTCCGTTCCGTTCGCAAACCGGGACGGTTTACGTATATACCCAAGTTGAGGCTGGCAACCTACAGGCGGCAAGCAGTGTTTCGATGGTACTCCTCATCATTGCATTTGTCGTTACACTCGGTGTCGATCGGCTGCTGAGGAGAAACACCCATGCGTGAAATCACTCCTCGCTCTCCGATTGCCATTTTGCTGATTGTGATCGTGATTGGGTATGCTGCAATCTTGTTCATCGCTCCCTTGGTCGCTGTAGTTCAGGGAGCATTCGCGGGCGGACTTGAACCGATTTTGAACACCTTCCGCGATCCAAGTGTGGTTCACGCTTTCCAAGTGACGCTGGTGTTATCGGGTGCAGCAGTCGCCATAAACGCGATCCTTGGTCTAACAACAGCATGGGTACTCACCCGGCATCGTTTTCGCGGACGCAAGCTGTTTGATACGCTAGTCGATATCCCCTTCGTGTTTTCGCCAGTGATCGCAGGGTACGCGATGATCGTTTTATTTGGGCGGGATGGTTGGTTAGCGCCGCCGCTTGTGCCAATTGTGTTCGCACTACCGGGAATTCTGCTCGCGAAAGTCTTCGTTTCGCTTCCGTTCGTTGTGCGAGAAGTCCAGCCCGTTTTACAGACAATTGCCCCAGAGCAAGAAGAAGCAGCCGCAACCATTGGCGCGGGCAGTTTTACGACTTTTCGCCGCGTGATTCTGCCGGAAATTCGTACTGCTCTCTTATACGGCGTGGTACTGACCTTTGCCCGCGCTATCGGAGAATTCGGCGCGGTTGCAGTCGTGAGCGGTAACATAGAAGGGTACACTGAAACAGCCACGAGCTATGTATACCGCGCACTCAATGATCGCAGCACCGTCGGCGCTTACAGTGTAAGCGTGACATTATGTCTGCTTTCGATAGGAATCCTTGTACTAATGAGCAGCTTGCGCCGACGTCTGAATGAACAAGAAAGGTAACACGTCGTGTCGATTGAAATTCAGGGCGTGAGTAAATCTTACGGGACGCACGAAGTCCTAAAACACGTTTCGCTCACCGTTGAAAGCGGTGAGTTGTTCGTCCTGTTAGGAGCCAGCGGCAGCGGGAAAAGTACGCTTCTCCGGTTGATCGCTGGACTACTTGAGCCAGACAGCGGGCGTGTTATTCTGCATGGGCGTGATGTCACCGTGCTGCCACCGCAGCAGCGCGGCACAGGATTCGTGTTTCAAAACTATTCCCTGTTTCGTCATATGACGGTTCGACAAAACATCGCGTTTGGGTTGAGCATTCGCCGCACAAACCGCACGGAACAGAATCGACGCGTTGATGAACTGCTTCAACTCATCGATCTCGTGGAGATGGGTGACCGGATGCCTTCGCAGCTTTCAGGTGGTCAGCAGCAGCGTGTCGCTTTGGCGCGTGCGCTCGCTTATGAGCCGAGTGTGCTTTTGCTCGATGAGCCGTTTGGCGCACTGGACGTAAAGATTCGCGCTCAGCTTCGTCAGAGCTTGGTCGGAATTCAGCGGCGTCTAGGAGTGACAACAATTCTGGTCACGCACGATCAAGAAGAAGCCTTTGATATTGCCGACCGCATCGGCATCATCGAGCAGGGGGAACTGCTCGAATTGGGAACACCGGACGCGCTTTATCGATCACCTCAGCGATTATTCACAGCATCTTTTTTGGGAACCGCGAATCTGCTTGATGCACGCCGCAGCGGTGAGTCTGTCGTGGTGAATGATGTACTTCTCCCCATGCCATCAGACGGTCAGTACTTGAACGGACATGCGCTCAAACTGTTATTCCGTCCAGAGGAAGTAAGCCTGATGCGCCCGGATAACACCACAAGTCGTTATGGACTTATTGGTGCCGGCGTGGTGCAAGCAGTTAGCTTTGCTCAACCGATGATTCGTGTACAAATCTCGCTCACGGGTGAGCATGCGAATACACCGATTCAGGCACTGCTCACGGCATCAGAAGTTAGTGAACTGAATCTACGTGAAGGCGATCAAGTGGTGGTGGGTCTGCGATCCTATCACCTGCTGCCGATATGAACCAACTACCTGCGTGACAAATGTAACGGTTTTGCAGCCTCAAAATCCGCCATGCGCTGTGATCGTGACTTTGTTGACAGCGCCGATGTTTCATGCTACCTTTAGCTCAAATGAGATGGTACGCGTACCATAATGCTGCTTCAAGTGTTTTGACGTGAAAAATTCATTCTTGCAATTGAGGCTTTTCTAATGGAATTGCTCGTAGAAATGCAGGGCATCAACAAAGCCTTTGCGGGTGTACCGGCTTGTGAGGGATGCCAATTCCAACTCCGTCCCGGTGAAGTACACGCCCTCGTCGGCGAAAACGGAGCCGGAAAATCGACCCTGATGAAGGTGCTTGCGGGGGTCTATCGTATGGATGCGGGGCAAATTCTCCTGCGCGGTCGGGAAGTTGAGATCAACAGCCCACACGCGGCGCAGATGCTCGGTATCACCATGATCCATCAAGAACTCAACTTGATGCCACATCTAACTGTCGCCCAAAACATCTTCATTGGACGAGAGCCTCGCAGATCCGTCCCATTCTTGCTGGACGAACCTACTATCAACCAGCAGGCAGAAGAAATATTGGCGCAGCTGCATCTCAATCTAAGCCCAAAACAGCGCGTTGGAGGGCTGACCGTCGCGCGCCAGCAAATGGTAGAGATCGCTAAAGCGCTGTCGTACAACTCGCAAGTCATGATTATGGACGAACCAACCGCCGCACTCACCGAAGCAGAGATCGAAGAACTCTTTAACATGATTCATCGACTGCGTGAGAAGGGAATCGGAATCGTCTATATCAGCCACCGTATGGAAGAAATCAAACGTATCAGCGATCGCGTAACCGTGATGCGCGATGGGCACTACATCGAAACGCTGATCACGCCGGAAACCACGATTGACCGCGTAATCTCGCTGATGGTTGGGCGCACGATCTACGAATCCGCGCCAGAACTCCCGGAGACTCCGTCGACCGAAGTAGTCCTCGATGTGAAAAACCTTAATCGCGGACGTGAACTGCGCGATGTGAATTTCCAACTTAAACGCGGCGAAATTCTCGGCTTTGCGGGCTTGATGGGTGCGGGACGCACCGAAGTCGCACGCGCAATCGTTGGTGCTGACCGCTGTGACTCGATTGAATTGACGATTAAAGGCAAACCGGTCACGATCCGCCACCCGCGTGATGCCGTTCGGCACGG
Organism: Anaerolineae bacterium; assembly: GCA_026645745.1. Taxonomy (GTDB): domain Bacteria; phylum Chloroflexota; class Anaerolineae; order Aggregatilineales; family Phototrophicaceae; genus Flexifilum. The sequence continues at coordinate 6,600 of JAPKMU010000179.1, forward strand.
AATCGGCTATCTATCCGAAGACCGGAAACGGTACGGCTTGGTTGTCGGCATGGATGTGGCGAATAACATCAGCATGGCGGCGCTGCACCGATTCGTCAGCCCGATCGGGGTTGTGGACGATGGCAAGATTCGCCAAACAGCCAAACAGCAGGTTGATGCGTTATCGGTAAAAACGCCGAGCGTTCGGCAGCGTGTCCGCAACCTTTCCGGCGGGAATCAGCAAAAGGTCGTGATCGCCAAATGGCTGACGGCAGACACGGACATCTTGATCTTTGATGAACCCACACGGGGAATCGATGTCGGTGCAAAAAGCGAGATTTACAAGCTGCTCAACGAACTGGCGCGACGCGGCAAGTCGATCATCATGATCTCGTCAGAACTACCGGAAATCTTGCGCATGAGCCATCGCATCATTGTGATGTGCGAGGGTCGTATCACTGGAGAACTCACGAGCGAAGAAGCAACCCAAGAGAAAATTATGCAGTTTGCTACTCAGCGCTCGGAATTGATTGGAATAGACAGCGAAGTTCAGCCAGCCTAGGGGCGTACCCAATCGCGTCCTAGATTTGGGCGCTCTCGGCTGAGCGCCTTGTAGTTGCCGTTCTTCGGCGGGGCAACGGATATCCCCGTACGAATCTTTTAAGAGGATTTTTGACTATGCAAACTGGCACCCTCCAGCGTAACACTCCCGGTGCTCCGCACACTACCACCCGCAGCTTTTGGCGATCTGAGGCGCTTCAACGCATTCTTGCCTTCGCCGCGCTCGTCGTCCTTTTGATCTTCTTCTCGTTGGCGTCGCCAAACTTCTTACAGGCGCGAAATATTGAAGGCATTTTTCTTTCGACGGCGGTCAACGGCATTCTTGCGGTCGGCGTAACATTTGTAATCATCACCGGCGGTATCGACTTATCCATTGGCACGGTCATGACCTTCTCCGCTGTGATCACCGCCAAACTTGTCACCGAAGCAGGCATGCCAATCCCGATCGGTATCATCGGCGGGGTGCTCACCGGAGGGCTGGCAGGACTAATCAACGGCACGGTTATTTCGCGCATGCGCGTCCCTCCGTTCGTAGCGACCTTGGGCATGCTGTACATCGCCAAAGGGCTGTCTCTGATCCTTTCTGAACTCGCGCCGATCTACTTTGAACGCGGTTCTGGATTCACCGACCTTGCGACGGGCGTAATCATCAGTATCCCCGGCGTGATTGACATCCCCAACGCAGTCTTGATCATGTTCGGTATGGCGCTGATTGGCAGCTTCGTCCTGTTTCGAACAGTACTCGGACGCTACACGTTCGCGCTCGGGAGCAACGAAGAAGCAGCACGTATTTCCGGCGTGAACACAGCACGTTGGAAAATCATCGTCTACACACTGACAGGTCTGTTTTCTGGTATGGCAGGCGTGATGATTGCAGCACGTTTGAACTCGGCGCAGCCATCGCTCGGTCAAGGCTATGAACTCGATGCGATTGCCGCGGTCGTGATCGGCGGTACTTCGCTCAGCGGTGGCGAAGGATCGATTGTGGGTACGGTGATCGGCGCGTTCGTGATCAGTGTGCTCACCAACGGACTTCGAATTCTTTCTGTGCCGCAAGAATGGCAGATGGTCCTCACCGGGGCAATCATCATCGTAGCGGTATTTCTCGACATGATCCGCCGCCGCTAAGTGGTTCATCTCATGATTGGTTAGGCGCTCTCACCAGAGCTTAACGAGGTTAGGTTTCTTTGTAGATGGAGTAGGCAAATGAAGCTCACAAAGGTACTCGCAATATTCGTTTTGTTGTTCACACTCGTCATTGTGGTATCGGCGCAGGATGCGGCACCCGAACCGGAAAGATATTGCACCCCCGAAATCGCTGCTGAAATGCGCGCTGCCGGCACTTTCATTCCGATCATTTCGAAGGGTTTCCAGCATCAGTTCTGGCTTGCTGTGCGTGAAGGCGCTCGCCAAGCGGCGGATGACTGCGGCGTGCAGATCACCTTTGAAGGTCCCGAAAGCGAAGCGATGGTCGACCGTCAGATGGACATGCTGCAAACTGCGCTGGATCGCAATCCTGCCGCAATCATCTTCGCAGCAGTAGACAGCCAAGCTGCCATTCCGCTGCTCGAGCGCGCTCAGGAAGCAGAGATTCCTGTCGTCGCTTTCGACTCTGGCGTGGACAGCGATATTCCGATCACCACTGCCGCGACCGATAACGTCGCCGCTGCTGCGCTCGCCGCAGACATGATGGCGGAACTGATTGGCGGCGAAGGTGAAGTTGCCGTTATCGCCCACGACCAGACCAGCCGCACCGGTATCGACCGCGTGGCGGGCTTCACCGAGCGTATCGCGGAAGCCTATCCGAACATCACCGTTGTTGACGTACAGTACGGCGGCGGCGATCATCTGCGTTCGACCGACCTCGCCCGCGCTATCATGATCGCTCACCCGAACCTGAAGGGCTTCTTCGGCGCGAACGAAGGCTCGATCATCGGTGTATTGAATGCGGCGACCGAACTCGATCTCGGCGATCAACTCGTCATCATCGGCTACGACTCCGGTGCGCAGCAGATCGAAGCGATCCTCAGCGGCTTGGAAGAAGGCGCAGTCCAGCAGAACCCGGTTGGCATTGGCTATCGCTCGGTCGAAGCAGCAGTTATGGCGCTGCGCGGCGAAGAAGTCCCGCCGACCATCGATACTGGCTTCCTCTGGGCAGATGCAACAACAATTGACGATCCAGAGGTTCAGGCAGTGCTGTATCAATAAGCACAGTCCTCTCATCGCAAGACGATAATTTAGGTAGTACCGGGGCGGACAACCGTCCGCCCCCTTTCGTTCACGGCACGCCCTACAGCACAGTATCAGTCGGCGGTCAGGAATGAGCAAAAAACGCAGCACCATCCGTGATGTTGCCCGCCGCGCACAGGTTGCCCCGATTACCGTTTCGCGCGTGGTGAACAACTCAGGGTACATCAGCACAGAAACGCGCCAGCGGGTTGAAGCTGCAATTCAAGAACTGAATTACATCCCAAACACCCTCGCGCAAAGTCTGCGCCACCAAAAAACGAATATGGTCGCGCTGATCGTCACGGACATCACCAATCCTTTTTGGACGACGGTCGCGCGCGGCGTTGAAGACGTTTGCAATTCTCACGACGTCAATGTGATTGTCTGCAACACAGACGAGCAGCAAAAAAAGCTGGACAACTACGTAAATCTGCTCATGCAGCGTCAGATTGACGGCTTGATCATCGTACCGACAGAAGGCTACGGCGGCGAAATGCTCGAAAACATGCTCGCTAATCATGTGCCGAGCATCATTCTCGACCGCACCCTTCCTGATTGGCATCATCATACTGTTGTTCGTGGTGACAGCGTGATGGGTGGATATATACTCACCAAGCATTTGCTCGAACTCGGTCACCGCCGCATCATGATGCTGTCTGGCAGCAGCAGTGTTTCAACCGGTTTGGAACGCGCTGAAGGCTATCAGCGTGCGCTTGCCGAATATGGACTTACCTGTGATCCGATGCTGCTCCGTTTCGGCAAGTTCACCCAGCAAAGCGGCTATGACATCACCATCGAAATGATCGACCGAATTCAGCCGCGCCCAACTGCAATCGTGACTGCAAACAATTTCATCGCCTTTGGCGCACAAAAAGCGCTGGATGATCGCGGCATCGATATACCGGGCGAAATTTCGCTTGCGACTTTTGACGATCTGCCCGCACAGATTAACCCACGCCCATTCTTGACAACGGTTGTGCAAGACCCTTATGTAATGGGACAAGAAGCCGCACAGCGTTTGATCATGCTGCTGACGGATTCAAGCAGTCATGCAATTGAAGATATCA
>JAPKMU010000017.1 GCA_026645745.1 Anaerolineae bacterium
GAAATGCTGGCGGCGGCGATGGTCGGTCGCAGTGTGCTGCTTCAAGTGGATAAGATCGCTTGTTCGCCGGGTGAACCAACCCTCTCGATCCGCGATCTGGTCGTCAAGGATGATCGCGGCTTAGAAGCCGTGCGCGGCGCATCGCTTGAAGTGTGTGCAGGTGAGATCGTCGGGGTTGCTGGGGTGCAGGGCAACGGACAAACCGAGCTTGTCGAAGCGATCACCGGGCTGCGGCGCATCATGAGCGGTCATTTTCAGATTGAAGGTGTGGAATTAACGAATGCCAGCCCGCGCCGAATCACCGAATCGGGCGTGAGTCACGTCCCAGAAGATCGCCAGAAAAACGGGATGGTCTACGCCTTCCCCGTGCGCGATAACCTGACGCTTCAGCAGTATTACGAGCCGCCGTTCGCCAACGGCATCCTCACCAACCCGGAAGAAGTCGATGCGTATTCCGAAAAACTGGTTGAAAAGTTTGATGTGCGCACGCCGGGAATTTATACGCGCATCGGCGCGTTGAGCGGCGGCAACCAGCAGAAGACGATCATCGCCCGCGAACTTTCGCGTGATTGTAAGGTGTTGATCGCCGCACAACCGACGCGCGGACTCGACGTGGGTTCGATTGAATTTATCCATAAACAAATCGTGCGCATGCGCGATAACGGAACTGCCGTACTGCTCGTCAGTGCCGAACTTGACGAAATCCTCTCGCTCAGTGACCGGGTTGCGGTCATGTTCGGCGGGCGCATCGTGGCGATCTTGCCGATTGAAGAAGCAGATCGCAGCACCGTCGGCTTGTTGATGGCGGGCGTCAAGAAGGCGACAACGGCGGATGTGCAGGAACTCCCCAAGGTGGAGAAGTAGAGGCTTTCATGACTGACAAGACTTTCCTCCCCAAACGTGGGAGCGCTCCGCCTGCGCTGGCGGGCGTTGGGCGTGTATGGGGTCGCATTTCACCCTCCCTTGTGCCGATTCTGGCGGTCGTCACGGCGCTGGTCATCACCGTACCGTTTATGATGATCACCGGAGCGCGCGGCGACTTCAACCGGGGCTTGAATATCGCGGGTACGGCTTATGTAGCGCTGCTCGAAGGCGCGACTGGACTCACGATCAATGATCAGGTGAGCGTTAATGACCTCTCCCGCATAGCGGCGCTTACGAACGTGATGGGCACGCTCCAGCGCAGTGAACTCCGCGACTTATCGCGCGCGGTTAGTGGATACGCGGCGGCAGGTGCGGAGAATGCGCGCCGTTACACCGATGCGCTGGCGCTGTTCCCATCGTTGGATAGCGAGGCACTGACCGACTTAGGCACAAGCATCACCGAGATGCGCGCTTTAGGCGTGGAAACGCTCGACGCGATGCAGCCTTTGATCGTCGAACTCGAAGCGGCAGAGCGCGCCGCCGTGCGCGAACTCGCCGAGCGTGTCCAAAGTGAGGGCGCGATCACGCCGGAACTGCAAGCAGAGATCGCCGCGCTTGCCCCATCAGCCGCCGCGCTCGACGCGGAAACGCTGTACGCATATATGCTCACGGTGAACCAAACCGGAATCGTGCGCTTAAACGCCTTTATCGAACGGCTTACGCTGATCCGCGCCGCCGGGTTGACGCTCGATGCGCCGGAACTGACCGCGCTCAACGAAATCACCGCTGAAGATGCTGTCACCAACTTGGATACCGCACAGCGCATCACCAGCGTGATCGCGGTGATGGAGCAGGTCGCGGTTGATGATCCGGCGGCGCTTGCCAGCGAGATCGCGCTGGTGCGCGGTTTGTATGACGACGAACTGCTGACGAATGATGATGTCATGGTGGCGCTGCAAGATGAACTCCCCACCGCCGCCGCTCAAAACCTGATCATTCGCCGCCCCGGTGATCGCTTGATCGTCAGCCGGACGGACGCCGCTGTAGGTGTCGTGCATGTGGACGACGATCCTGCCAACGCCATCGAAGTCGCCTTTGTACGCATGGGTGATTCGGCGCTGTTGTTCTTCCCCGCCAACTTAGAAAGCATGATCGTCCGCTCAATTCCGTTCATCATCGCCGGGTTAGCGGTATCGCTTGGCTTTAAAGCGGGGTTGTTCAATATCGGCGCTGAAGGTCAGCTTTACGCGGGTGCGATTGTCGCCGTATGGGTCGGCTTCTCGCCGATCTTCGCGTCGCTTCCGGCATTCATTCATATTCCGCTCGTGATCATCGCGGGTATATTCGGCGGGGCGTTATGGGGCGCAATCCCCGGTGCGCTCAAAGCATATACCGGCGCGCACGAAGTGATCGTCACGATCATGTTGAACTATATCGCCGTGTTGATCGTCGATTGGCTGATCAAATCGACCAATCCGATTATCCTGCTCGACCCGGCAGCCTCGACTCCGCGCACACCGTTCGTCAACCCAAGCGCACAGCTCACGCGGTTTCCGGCAATCTCGCCGGTGGTATTCGTCCTCGCGGGTGTGCTGACCGCGTTGATCTGGATGTACTTCCGGCGGCGGGAGATCGGTAAAAACTACCGCGCCGCGATTCGCCCGATTGTCTACGGCGTGTTGATCGCGGTCGGCGGCTTGTTCCTTCAATGGATCAGCGTCCGTAATGCGCTGCATATCGGCTTCGTGATCATGATCCTCGCGGTGATCTTCACCGACTGGTTCTTAACGCGGACGACACTCGGTTTTGAACTGCGCACCGTCGGATCGAACCCGGATGCGGCGCGTTATTCCGGCATGAGCGTCCCACGCAATGTGATCTTGGCGATGGCACTCAGCGGAGCGCTGGCGGGGCTTGCGGGAACCATCGAAGTCACCGGCGTGCAGTTGAATATGCAGCCGGAATTCTTCAGCGGCTTGGGCTTTGATGCGATTGCGGTAGCGCTGCTGGCGCGCAATAACATCCGCAATATGCCTTGGGCGGGTCTGCTGTGGGGATCGCTGCTGACCGGGGCGGGCTTGATGCAGCTTCGCGCCGATATTTCGATTGACCTTGTGAAGATCATTCAGGCGCTGATCATCATGTTCATCGCGGCGGACGCGATCATTCGCTACCTGTGGGCGGTGCCGAAAACATCCGAAAAAGTCGCCGTATCGACCTTCTCTAAGGGCTGGGGTGGATAAACATCATGGCTGTTGCAAATCCTCCGGTGGCGGTCGCCACTTCAGAACCGCGCCGTTTCCGTGTGACGCGAGCGCGTATTTACGCTGTCTTTTTCATCGTCGCCGCGATCCTGTTTTTCATGGGCGGATCGGGCAACAGCGGCGTCGTCACACGCTTGACGTTTGGCGCGCAGCTCCCCGGCGTTGAAATCTTCGTCTCGACGCAGTTATGGGCGTTCGTCGTCGCGGCGCTGTACGTCGTCGCGGGCGGAATCGGCATGACGGATTTTTCGCCGCGTCTGCGTAATATCCTGTACATCATCAACGGTATTCTGTTGATCCCCACCGCGATCATCCTCGCGTCGGCGGGGCAAAGCACCAACGTCACCGTAATGCTCGAAGTCAGCTTGCGCTATGCCACGCCAATCGTGTTAGGTGCGCTGGCGGGCATCTGGTCGGAACGCTCCGGCGTGACGAATATCGCCATCGAAGGCATGATGCTCACGGGGGCGTGTTTAGGCTTTGTCGCGTACACGCTCATGCTGCGCGCAGGCATTGTCGCGGAGATCGGGCAGCCGCTCGGCGTACTCGTAGCGATTTTGAGCGGCGGCTTGATGGCGGTGCTGCACGCATGGCTGTCGATCACCTTCAAGACCGATCAAATCGTCAGCGGTACGGTGATCAACATTTTGGCAATTGGCATCACCAGCTTTTTACGCCGCGAAGTGCTGGTCAGCAGTGAAGCGGGGCGCGGCACGCTGCCAACGATTGATATCCCCATCTTGGCGGATATTCCCGTGATCGGGGACATCTTCTTCAGCGGCAAGCCGATCTTCTATTCAATGTTCATTCTGCTGATCGTGACGCATGTCGTTCTGTTTCATACGCGCTGGGGCTTACGCACGCGCGCCGTTGGTGAAAATCCAAAAGCCGCCGATACGCTCGGCGTAAACGTGATCCGCAACCGCTGGATCAACGTGATTATCGGCGGGTTGATCGCGGGGCTTGCGGGGGCGTGGTTCTCGCTGGAAACGACGGGCAGCTTTGACGACGGCATGACGAGCGGACGCGGATTTATCTCGCTGGCGGCGATGATCTTCGGGAAGTGGATGCCGTTCGGCGCGTTCGGCGGCGGCTTGCTGTTCGGCTTCTCGGATCGCTTAGGTGAACGCTTCCAACTGCTCGGTGTGCCGATTCCGCCCCAGTTTATGCAGATGGTTCCGTACATCGTGACGATTGTCGTGTTGGCGGGGTTGGTCGGTCGGGCGGTCGCGCCGAAAGCGGACGGCGTCCCCTACGATAAAGAGGGGAAGTAAGCGATATGACCGTGCCGAGCTTTCAAGATATGATGCTACCTTACCTGTCATTCCTTGCTGACGGGCAAGTACATCGGCACGCCGATACATTAGATCAGATCGCGCAGCATTTTCGCTTGACTGAGGAGCAATTGCGCGAAATGCTTCCTAGCGGTAGGCAAGCAGCTTTTGACAATCGTGCTGGTTGGGCACGTACATATCTTGGCAAAGCTGGGTTGATTGAATCAGTAGCTCGTGGGTTTCACCAAATCACCGAAGAAGGACTAGCGGTGCTTCGCAGCCAGCCAACTACTATCAACATGAAGTTTCTTGAGCGCTACCCAAATTTCAGGGAATTTCGCCAGCGAACCGTCAGCGGTTCTGAAGCACAACAAGTGAGTTTGGAACCTAAAACGGAGCAAACCCCAGAAGAAGTATTAGAGCTTAGCTTCACGAACCTTAGGCAGACTTTGGCGCAAGAATTGCAGGAGCGTTTGCGCAAAGTCAACTCGAAGTATTTTGAACAGATCGTCGTCGATGTGTTGGTCAAAATGGGCTATGGCGGCTCCCGACAAGACGCGGGGCAAGCGATCGGGCGCAGCGGCGACGGTGGCATAGACGGAATCATCAAAGAAGATCGCCTCGGACTAGATGTAATCTACATTCAGGCGAAACGGTGGAGTGGCACAGTCGGGCGACCGGAGATTCAGCAATTTATCGGCGCACTTGAAGAACGCCGCGCCCGTAAAGGTGTGTTCATCACCACATCGCAGTTCACAAAAGAAGCACGTGGGACGGTTGAGCGTACCGAGAAGAAAATCATCTTAATTGACGGTGAGCAGCTTGCCCAACTCATGATCGAATATGGTGTAGGTGTCACTGAAAAGGCAACCTATGTAGTCAAGCGCGTTGATGAGGATTACTTCATCGAAGAGTAACTCAATGGGGATCGCAAAGCGTGTAACAATGCGATCTCCTTCCCTTCTCACATGTTATACATGTCACAAAAGTAACCTGCCGCCGCATCAATCGCCATGTATAATCCGCTTCGGTTAACTGCTTATCTGCAAAACCCGCACCGGGGAGAAATTGCGTGTTCACCATCCACCCGATGAATGTGAACGGAGAACATCAGGCATGGCTGGCAGACTTTTTGACTCAGCAGTGGGGATCACCCATGATCGGCTCTGGCGACAAGCTGATCGATGCGTCACTGTGTCCCGGTTTCGCCGCCGTCCGTGACGCGGACATGTTCGGGGATGCCCCCGTGATTGGCGTGGCGACGATCCACATCACCGGGAAGGACTGCGAAATCCTCACCTTGAACAGTCTTGAAGAAAATACCGGCATCGGCACGGCATTGATCGACGCGGCGCGCGATGCAGCGCGGAATGCCCGCTGCAAACGCTTATTCCTCAAAACCACCAACGACAACACCCGCGCCTTACGTTTTTATCAGCGGCGCGGCTTTGTGATCGCCGCCGTACGCGTAAACGCCATCGAAGCCGTGCGCAAGCGTAAACCGCAGATTCCGCTCAAAGGCATTGACGGTATTCCTATCCGTGACGAAATCGAACTGGAGATGAGCTTATGAAAATCTATCATATCATCCCGGCGGAGCAGTGGAAAGACGCTCAAGAAAACGGCGTGTACCGGGGCGATACGCTCGACGCCGAAGGATTTATCCATTTTTCAACTCATGAACAGGTGCTTTGGGTGGCAAACGGTCGCTTTGAGGGGCATACAGGCTTGCTGCTGCTCGAAGTGGATACGGATAAGCTGATCCATGAACTCAAGTGGGAGCCGCCGTTTGAAGGCGCAAGCGGTCAAGCCGCCGAATGGAAGTTCCCGCACTTGTACGGCACGCTTAACCTTGACGCGGTGATCGCTGCACATCCCTTTGAGCCGCAGCAGGACGGCTCGTTCAAACTGCCGCCGGAAGTGGCGTAACAATCAACCACATTAACGCAAAGGCGCGAAGCCGCAAGGACGCAAAGGGTTTTCTCTGCGTCTTTGCGTTAACGCTTTCCCCTAGTCCGCGAACAGGCGCAGAAGTTTGAGCGCGATCTGAATATTCGTTCGCAGCACGGGATCACTTAACGAAACGCCGCAGATTTTCTCGATCTGCTGAAGTCGATAATTGAGCGTACTGCGATGAATACACAGCACATCGGCGGTTTGTACGCCGTTCGCGCCCCGGTCGAGGTAAACCTCTAATGTTTCCAGCAAATCAGCTTCGGAGTCATCTAACAGCGGACGCAGTCGTTCGGTAAACGGGTTCGCGCGCATCGACGCTGCCCCCGATTGATAAAGCGCATGAAGATACCCCAAGCCAGCAAAGCGGAGGATCGGATCGCGCGATTTGAGCCGCCGAGCGATATCGAGCGTATCGCGGCATTGGTGATATGCCTCTGCCGCAAACAATGCGCTGCGTCCATTCGCGCTGACTGCAATTTGCACCGCGCGATCTTCTTCATCGGTTAAACCGCCGTAAATCGCGCTGGCAATCGCATCCAACCGCTGACCGCTGCGCCCTTTTTCGTCTTGCGCCAGCACCAAAACTTGACCCGCAAACTGCCCGATCACGCCGCGCCACTCACCAAGCCGCGCCAGCCGATCCACACGGCGGTAAAGCTGAAGTAATCGCTGTGTCCCAGAGCGTCCGTTGTGCGTCCCGCTTTCCAGCGGCGTGATCGCCAGCATTCCAAACGGGTTGGTCATATCCAGCCCATAGCGCAGCGCTTGATCGGTCAGCACGGCTTCGCGCCCTTGACCACCGCTCGTCGGCAGATCGATCAACTGCGCCAGCAAGCCGCCTTTGAGCGAGGCTTCAGCGCTCACAACGGCTTCTTGATAGAACATAATCAGCGCAGCAATCGTCGCGCCGCTTTCGATTGCCATCCGGTCGAGTTCGTTCAATGAACGCGCGTCAGCGATCACCCACAGATAGCCGTAAATATCGCCGTGAACGACAATCGGCGCGAGGATGCGCTCCATTTCTAAGCCGACTTCGGGAATACGCGGGAGTTCGACCGGGCGCTTTTGCGCGCGAATTTGGCGCAAATATCCGCGCGAGTCGAGTGTTTCCAGCAAACGCGGATTTGTCTTGCCTTCGATCAGCGTATAACGCCGCGCTTCGTCCACCTCGGCAATGTTGAAACTCGCCAGCGCTTCAAAACGTTCGTTTTCGATGCTGATCGACTGCCCGATCAAGTCCGCCATCGTTTTGGCAAGGTCTTTCAGATCACCGCCGTCGAGCACAAGCTGAGTCAGCACTCGATGAATATGCAGCGACCGTTCGATCATCGCGTAGTTCTCGTCGATTACATGCTGATTGACCGCCCGCGCCACATCGATAAACCGCGCCTGAAACGGAATTTCGATCAGCGGCAGCCCAACTTGATCGGCGATCTCGCGCCATAAGTCCGGCGTGCGTTCGATGTAGCGCCCAACCGCAATCGTGAGCGCGGCGACTCCTTTTTCCGCCATCGCCAAGAAATACGCGCGCTGTTCTGATGGGAGCGGCGGCAGATTGATCGACGTGGTGAGCACAAGTTCGCCGCCGTTCAACCAGTCGGGCGCATCCGGTACGCCGCTTACATGCACCCAGCGCACAGGATTACTTGCGCCGCGCTCCCCTGCCACCAATCGAGCGCCTTCAAGTTCAGGAAGTTTGAGAACATCGGTTACGGTAAACATCGCTTATGTGCGTCGTTAGTCTTCTAGAAGCAGCCGTTTGATCTGCTCAATATCTTCGGCAGTGACGCTTGCACGCGCAAGATACGCCTCAACTGAACCGTACTCTTTATGCAGATGATCCAGTGCGCCTTTCATGACGGCAGGGCTGGCAGACAGCAGCGGACGAATATCATCCACTGTAACACCAAACCGCTTGAGCGGCGTGATCGTTCTGTCCATCACGTCACGGAAATAGCTGAAATACAAGTTGCTCAGGCTGTAATCCTGTATCACGATCTCCTCAGGCACACCGAGCGCGATCAACAAGATCGCCGTCGCCATCCCCGCGCGATCTTTCCCAGCGGTGCAGTGGATGATTGCCGGAAGGCTGTTTTCGTCTTTCAGGTGATGAAAAATACGCGCGAATGCCGCCGCGTTTTGATCCAGCACCACCCGCGCATACCCTTCCAACATGATGCTGTCAACGCGGTTCCAATTTGAGAAAATGCGCGCCATACGCACGAACGGGTTACTCGGATCAACGATGGGCAGCATGAGCACATTCGGCGCGGGTGACGGCAGTCGATCCGGTCGGTCGCCTACTTCCTCAGCGCTGCGGAGATCGCACACCAATTTGATGCCAAGCCCGCTCACGTAAGCGACCGATTCATCGGATAATTCGCTCAGGTTCGCGGAGCGGTATACCTTGCCCCAGCGCACGGTTTTCCCGTCCTTCGTCGGGTAGCCGCCAATATCGCGGAAGTTAAACGCGCCTTGCAGGTGCAGCACACGCTCGGCGGTGATGACTTCTTCGATCAATGCGCCCGCTTTATAGATCGTCAAGCAGTAGTAGGTGCGTTTGCCGGGGAATGGGTCTTGACTGACGAGATACTCGCTCGCATTTTTGACAACGGCGATTTCGGTGGAAAAGTCGTTCGGGTTCGATCCAGCGCGGATATGCACCTCGTCCCCGTCCACGCGCCATGAAATGCGAATCGACTGATCTTGATTGCGCTCAACGCTGACATGAAGCTGCGGCACAGTGATAAACGTCTCTGCCAGCGGGTATTCCAACTGCCATTTAAGCATGGCTTTACGCAGCCGCCACACGATGATCGCGCCGATGAAGATCAGCAGCGCGCCAATTTTGACAACGGTATTGACCGCTTTATTTGCCATTTTCCCTCCTCATGAAGAGTGTTCGCGCTTACGGTTCGTGAACGGCGATGGTTTCCGCCAGATTTTTCACCCACAGTAAGCGATACCGACCCCGCATTCGTTCAAAAACGCCAGCGGCATCCAGCGGATCAAGATCAACACAGTAGCGGTAGGCTGAGAAACGCAGTCCGGCGGTATCTTCGTAATCGTGTTCTTCGACGCGCAGCCGCACCGCTTCACCCACCATCACCGCCAGTACAGGTGAATGCTGGCGCGTACTGGAGTGCGCCTCCATCGTCAGGATGCGGCTTAAGGAATGTACAAAGACGGGCGGCGGCTCCGGGCTGGCGACGAAGATCGTAGCGACTTCGCCCGCACCTGTTTGCACCAGTTCACCGAGTGGCGCGTTCGAAAGCGGTTGACCGGGGCGGCTGATAATCTGCACACCGGACAGGTTATCCTCCAAGATTAGAGCGTAACACGGCGCGAGTTTTTCAAGGATTGACCATGCAAAATTCACCCGCAGTCGATCCCCAACGTCGTGGTGTCCACGCCCAATGTAAATTTGGAAGCCATAATCCGGGTGACGGTCGAGAACGCCCGCGCCAACATCGAACCATTTGTACGCACCGCTGTATAAATACAGCACATCGTCACCCCGATCAGTCACGCGGTGAAGCCGACGCCCAAGGATTTGCTCTAGGCTTGCGGCGAATGTTTCGGGCGTTTCATCCGACTTAGCAAATAGATCGATATACCGGCTCACGCGCACCATCCCCTATGTCGGAACTAATTGTAGCAGGGTTTACGCAACTGACGCCTCACCCGAACGATGCAGCATAAAAAGAGTGTAGAAGTTTTTTGAGAGATGTTACAAACGCTTCATGTGAACCGTGAACTTGCAGTATGATAGAAACGCTATTTCATAAACAGGCTAGGGTATTGATGATGAATCGGCTGCCAGTGCTTGCAAAGATCACTTGGAACGACCCTCAATCCGGGAACACGAGCGAATTCTTCTTAACCGAAGGCGCGACGGCGAGTATCGGACGGCTGGAGAGCAACGACGTGTGCATCAAAGAGCAGCATGTCTCGCGCCAGCACGCGGTCATCAATTACCGCGACGGGGTATTCCTGATTACCGATCTAGGCAGCGCGAACGGCGTTTGGGTGAATGATCAGCGCGTAATCGAGCCGTATCCGCTCACCGCCGGGGATGAAATTCGCCTGTATGTGCCGACGATTCAGTTCAGCGCGGTGTTGAGCGACGAAGACCCCAGCGGCGAACATGTCACGGTGATCACCGCCAGCACAGGAATGGATGGTGCGGGGCGCTTGGTGGTGACGAACGGACCGCAGGAAGGCACGAGCATCCCGCTGGCGGGTTCATCGGTGCGGGTGGGGCGTGCGACCACGAAAGCCGATTGGGAAATCTGCCTACAAGACCCGTCTGTTTCGCGCCCGCACGCCCGTCTTGAGTGCATCGAATCCACATGGATTGTGTATGACTTGGGGAGCGCGAACGGCACACTGGTGAACGGATCATCGGTCAACGAGAAGGGGCGAGCGCTCCGCGATGGCGATGTGATCACGTTTGGGGCGACTTTGACGTTGTTTAGAGCGAATTAGGAAAGGCAGCGGTAGTGTCATGACATCAACAGTTGAAGACCTCATCGAACAGATTCGAGAGCTTCCTGTATGGGAGCGGCGGCGGCTGATCGGCGCGATTCTTGATACCCTCCGTGATGAAAGCGCAGAACCGAACTTGAGAAACCACAGTATCACCGAACTGCGCGGTTTAGGTAAAGAACTTTGGGAAGGGGTAGACGCGCAAGCGTACATCAATCAGATTCGCGGCGAATGGGATGAGCGTCCGTGAAAATCAGCATCGCATTCAACAAAATAAAGCGGGTCTATGTCGATACTTCGCCGCTCATCTACTATGTAGAGCAGAACCCCGCTTATTTGGCGAGGATGGATGCGATCGTCAATCTGCTTCAGACCGTCCCAATTCAGGGCGTTTGTTCGACAATAACGTTAGCGGAGGTGCTGCCTATACCACTTCGTACCGGAAACACTTCACTTGCGAGACTTTACAAGACGATCCTATTGAATAGTCGTGAATTCCTCACATTTCCGGTGACTTCGGTTGTAGCAGAAGGTGCGGCTGATCTTCGTGCAAGCTATGGACTTAAAACCCCTGATGCCTTACATCTTGCGACGGCGCTTTCTTCCGGTTGTGACGCTTTTTTGACGAATGATCTGGGCTTAAAGCGTGTGACCAAGATCAAAGTACTTGTCCTTGATGAGTTGGAACTTGATCCGCCAAAGTCCACCCCCTAACTCCCAAACCCATTCGGATAACGCGCCGGCCATTCTTCGCGCAGAATGCCGTACCCGATCGCGTCGTAATACATGCCGTTGACGATGCGAGCCTTGCGGAAGCGCCCTTCCAGCGTATACCCTAATTTTTCCGCCAAGCGCATCATCCCCGCATTGCCTGACCATGTTTGAAGGTCGAGCCGCACCAGCGCGGGAACTTCACGAAACTGGTAATCCGTCCACAAGCCGAGCGCCTCAAAGCCTAATCCTTGACCCCACAATGCCGGATCGAAGACCACGACGCCGAGCGCTAACCAATTCGTCTCCACGCCGATCCAATAGCGCGACACCTGCCCGATCATGCGGTTGTGCTCGCGTTCCGCGATGATCATGCGTTCGCGCGGGTTCGGGAACGCCGCTTCGAGGATGCGCGCCCGGACGCGGGCGACAACGCCGGGGATTTCTTCAGCGGTGGAATGCCCAAAGTACGGTCCATCGAGTTCCTGCCAGCGCTGACCCGGTTGCAGCCACTCCGCGAAACTGTCGAGATCATCAAGCGCCCAATCACGCAGCCGCACGCGCTTTCCCTGAATGCTTTCCATACGAACTCCTTATGCTTTCGTGAGCGGCTGCGCCCAATCGTGATACGGCAGCAGATCACCAAGCGGCAGCACTTTATCCGTATCGAGGATCACTTCTGTGCGGATATTGTCGTGATTGATCTGCCACATGAACTCGCGGCAGCGCCCACACGGAGCGAGGAAAAAGAATTCCCCTTGATCGTTCAGCCACACCGCGACCACTTTTTCAATCCGCGTTTCGCCCGCCGTGATCATCGCCGCAATCGCGCTGTGCTCCGCGCAAAAGCCGATCCCCGACGAAATATCCATGCACACGCCAACATAGATATTCCCCTTGTCCGTGATCAGCGCCGCGCCCACACCGCCCGCCGTGTTTTCTCCAAGGTTACGCGGATACGTCACGGCTTTTGCTTTTTCGATCAAATCATGGTTACGCATTTGCGCTAATCCCTTCTCTCGCCGTCCGGCGTTTCCGCGTCGCTCACCCGCTTCATCCGTTCGGTATCGCCCATGCCGGGATACCATTCATCGGGGAGCGCCCCCATCGGCTGAGTCACCACCAAGCCGCCAAGATCGCGCGCGATTACTTCGAGCATCTTAGGATTCGTCCACGTCACCGCATCAACTTGCACGGCAACCGCCCCCGCTTCGAGATAATCCCGTGCATCTTGCGGGTTCATGATCCCGCCAGCGCCGATCACGGGCGCTTTCAACCGCCGCGCCATTTGACCGACCAAACGCAGCACCAGCGGCTTGATCAGTCCGCCGTACAAGCGCCCGCTCACCAGCCGACCGGAGGCATCCCGCGCTGTGCCGCGCGGCGGCGCGCACAGCACCACCGCCCCCGCCCCCGCATCGATCAAGGCTTCGGCAAAGTCGGCGGTTGCACCGAACGGCAGCCGCACGATCAGCGGTTTTTCGCCCGCTTTCACAAACGCGCGCAC
The DNA here is from genome assembly GCA_026645745.1 of Anaerolineae bacterium. Lineage (GTDB taxonomy): Bacteria > Chloroflexota > Anaerolineae > Aggregatilineales > Phototrophicaceae > Flexifilum. The sequence goes on from JAPKMU010000017.1 coordinate 13,065, forward strand.
CTGATCCGCTGCGTCCTTCACATCAATATCATCGGCGATTCCCATTTCAACGCCCGCGATTGAGTCTTCTTCATCGACACGCTCCGCGCCGCGTGCCGCTTCGTTGGGGCTGCCGACGACGAGATGTACGATCACCGGAACAGGCATCCGGCTCCACAGATTACGGTGCGCGCTGATCACCTTGCTCAAGCCGGGGTTGGGCAGTCCGGTATGCACCAGCACCCCTGCCGGAAGCGGAATCACGCGTGTGCTTGCTGTCGGACTCCAAGGGGAGTAGGTGACTGGGTTGGTCACGACCGCGCCGAGTTTTTCAACCTGTATCAGCGCGCGGTACTCATCCCCGTAGCCGAATACACCAGCAGCAGGCATCACCGGCGTATTGATCGAGAGTGCGCCTTTAGCGGAGTTGGTGAGCAAGATCGTCATGATAAATTCATCTCCGTCAGGTCAAAGGCGGGACCTTGCGTACAGGCGAGCGCCGTCCCGCCCTTGATTTTCACCGTGCAGGCTGCGCATGCGCCAACGCCGCACGGCATGATCGGCTGAAAAACGCCGAACAGATACGCCTTTGGAATATCAGCGCGAATATCGTTGAAGATGCGCCACACCTTACGAAAACAGGTCATTTCGTCCGCTGGATTCACCGCCACAAACACTTGATCCGCCCATCCAACCGTCGTCACGCGGTTCGACCAGTTAAAATCCGCGTCTCCGGCGATCACTTCGACTTCCGGCGGCAGATGCTCAGTGCGGTATGCTGCCGCCGAGCCGAGCAGAACCAGCGTCACCGCCACTTGATTCGCCAGCAGCGCCGGAATCGCCATCAAAAGCGCGGTCGGCGGCGTTTCGTAGGCGATTAGCAAGACGGCGCGCAGTGTGCGGCGGTAGCGGAACGGCTGCCCGATCATGCCGATCACCTCAACCGGGGTTGACGGCAAATACAGGCTCGTGACCGGGCGTTCAACCACCGCACCGGACTTGCTCACCTGAACCGGATGCCACACTTCGCGCAAAAACGGGTCGTTCACCTCACCAACGCGCGCCAGCAGCGATTGACCCGCTTTCAGGTTAAGCAGCATCGGATCATAAGATAAATAGACATGTTGGTGCGTCTCGTTCACACGGCGCACCCGTTCGATATTCAGGATCAGGGTTTTCATCAGTCTGTACGATCAGCTTTGCTTAGGTGGTTTGCGGCGGAAGCGCAGTACCAGCACAAATGTCACCAGTATATCCAGCCCGATCACGCCCGCCATCAGCAGATAACGCAGCCCGTCTTGTTCAGCACTCCACCCCATGATGTTGAAAGCAAAGGCGAACACCAGTCCGAATAAGACCATCGAAAAGATGATAATCGTGTTCAACGTGGGCGGGGCGGGATCGCTGCGTTTTGATTCTGCACGAACGTATTTTTGATCAGATTCACGCCATGCAGCGATTTGTTCGCGCGCATACGCAGCGACATCTTCGGCGGCGTACAATCCTTCGTTTTCATCGCCTTCACTTTGCGGATCGACCAATACGCCGTCAGCCGCAATCGTGAGCGCGGCGGCGCACCACCAGACCGCATCCCATTCTATTTGTGAATGATTGCCCGATGTCGTGAAGTTCACCACATACTGCGATCCTTCAAGCCGTTCTTCTGCCTTTGTTTTCTCAAAGCTCGGTTTGTCGATCAGCGCATATGAACGCGGTGTTCTGCCATCGCAGTAGACTTCAATAGACACAATCGGGTTTTCATTGACGGGAATTGCACCGCTCCACTGCCGCGTTTCTCGCCATTCGATGATCACATCATCCGGAATGCGGTGTGATACGCCCAAGCGCGCAAGTTCACGATTCCACTGTTCACCAATATCGTGCGGCGATACGCGCATATAAACGTCGATATCGTAGCTCATGAGATGATGACCCCCGCAGCTATTCTGATGAGTCGTATTGTACTGGGATGTCCCGTGCTGCGCCTTTTTATAATGTTTTACGAGTTGGTACTGCACCCCCGTTGACAAAAATCCTCAACCCGATTTATTCTGAACAAGTCAACTAAGTTTTGCCTTTATCAGGGGTGATATGCTAGGCATCCTCAGCGATGCGGAATTCATCATTGGCAGCGACGCTCCGGTCTGACTGTCCGCCCAGAACCTTGGGCTAAATCTCCTCCTTTGCCAAACAATCGAAGAGACGACGACTCGTGCAGCGGGCGACGCATGTTGGATTCCATCCGAAGTATTGTCACGCCTAGCACTTTGAACGCCAAAGAGACGTTCGATTTCTCTTTTCGTGTTCAAAAGCAGAATAAAAAGTGAGGCGAGAGCGCTGTCAACGCTCAACCCTTGCTTGGTATCAGTGATCGTATATCCGCAAAGGACAGTGAAAATCATGTTAACGTACCAGCTTGAGCATAAGCATAGACAGAGCAGCGGCGGCGAAAAGACGCTTACCCCGCCCGCAGAATTATCACGGGGCAGCATCGTCGTCGTTCCGGCGCAGTCTCATCATGTTGACGCCATCGGCGCAATTGATGAAGCTGCATACACCTATGAGCAGTCACCAGATGATCCGCACAGCTCACAAGTGATGATGGAGGCATTCCTCCACAGCTTGACGATATTCCCCGAAGGGCAGTTCGTGGCGATTGACCGTGAAACCGATCAAGTGGTCGGGCGTACGGCATCGATGCGCTACCATTTTGACCCCACCCGCTCCCTGCGCGACAGTTGGGCGGCTTCTACCGGCGACGGTTGACTGACTACGCATAAGCCAATGGGAGCGTGGTTGTACGGCGTCGAATCGGCTGTGCATCCGGCGTACCAAGGGCGAGGCGTTGGGCGGTTGCTCACCAATGCGCGTTTTGACATTCTCCGGCGGCTGAACCTGAAAGGGTTTGTCGCGGGGAGCATGATCATGGATTATGGCGCGGTGGCAGATCAATACACGCCCGATCATTACGTGGCAGAAGTCGTTGCGGGCAGGTTGTGGGATAACAACCTCTCCAAGCAGCTCAAAATGGGTTTCCGAATCCACAACATCATTCCGGATTATATTGACGATCCGCGCACGCTCAATTATGCCGTCGCGGTCATCTGGGAAAACCCGAACTATAATCCGCGTCTTGGTGTGCTGCCCACGCGCGTTCTGCATACGGAACGTTATCGACGCGTGACTCCGCTGAAACCCGCGCGCATCAGCCGCGCGATCTCAACCAGTGCAGGAGCCGCCGGAACGTAACGATCCTCAGCTTTGAAATCTCCCCGTCCTCATGACGGTTGATAGGAGGGTACAGGTGAAGCCTGTGCCCTCTTTTGTTGTGCGCCCCTATTCGTGAACAGCAGAAACCGCTACAGTAAGGTGAATTTGCATCATGATTCAGGTAGAGGCGGCATGTTCAAACGGATCGGTTGGCTGATTGGATTATTGGTACTGCTCCCCATGATCGCGGTGGCTCAAGATGCGCCGGAGGGGTTAACTATCGAAGACGCGCAGATCGCGGAAAGTGTTGGCACATTCGGTCAGCCGCTCCTTGAGCTGCGCGGGCAGATCGTCAACACGGGTGAAAACGCGATTGCGGATATTACGCTTTATGCGGAGGCGTTCGCCGCCGATGATACGGCTGTAGCAGAGGGATTCGGTACGCCCGTCGATGCGTGCGGAGCGGGGCTGCTGTTCGACTTCGCTCTACAACCGGGACACGCGCAAACATTCGTCATCCCCCTTGAAGTCTTTGGGGATGCGCCGATTGATCGTTTCGAGATCACCCCAAGCGGCACACACGTCGAGCCGCTTCCGCCGCTTGACCTGCCCACCGCGATCCACCCGGTTGTGACCGATCAATCGGTCGTTCAAGTCGAATGGGTGAACGAACGTTTTCTCCGCTACGGCGTAGGCTGCCGGGCGGACATTTTCAGCGTATGGGACTGGTACACGTTTAACATCCGTGCCGTGCAGCCGTTTCCAACGGAACATCCGCACGCGGCAGACGTGACGCCGGAACTCGCGCAGACGCTCCAACTCGATGACCCGAACGCCTCACGCTTAACCTTCGCTCCTACCGGGGATCGTCTGGTATTTCAGAACGCGATCAACACGCTGATGACCGCCGGATTCAGCGGTGAAGCGCGGCGCACCCTGTACAGCCTCCTCAGCCGCCGCACGCTGCAAGAAATCTATTGGCTGCCGGAAGAACGTTTCATCACCTATTATTTCGGCGGCTACGGCGATCCGGTCTATTACTTCACCGCCAATGCCGAAGCGCGCCCGATCTCGCCCGCGCTCGATGGCAATCCGCCGTCGATCACCCTTCCCGGCGCATCGTGGGATGGTCGGCGCATCGTCTACAGCAGCGAATGGGAAGCAGGTGTGTTCGGTTACACGCTGTACGTCGTGACGAACGGCTTTGAAGAACGCCTGTTTGAAGCCATTCCCCCCGGTAACAACTACCCCCCGCCGCTTCCTCTCACGAACCCGGCGGATAACTTGATCGACCAGATTTATCTCCCGCTCGATATGGAAGGTGAACCGCGCTTGATGTGTTACAACCGGGCAGAGGCACAGCTTTACGATCTTGCACCGCTGCCGCTGCGCTTGCGCCAAGACGAGCGTGCCCAATGGTGGCTCAGCCCGGACGAGACGCGGATCGCGCTGGCGGTCAGCGCGGCTGAGGGCGGCTTGTGGGTGATCGACTTAACAGCGCTGCCCGCGTGCGGATCGGGGGTAGAATAGTGTCAGATCACAGGTGTTAAGGGTAGGCGGATCATGACTCAAGTGGTGATTGAAGGCGAATTGGCGGAACGACTGCAAAAACTCGCAGCCGATGAGCAGATCGCGGTTGAAGCACTGCTAGAACGGCTGCTGAACTTCCGCACACAGCAGCCCGTTTTGACGGACGAGGAAAAACAAGCGCAGTTAGAATCACGACGTGCGGCTGCTGGAGTATTCAAAGACGATGTGACGGATATGTCTGTGACGGTGCGCGAGACATTGCAGAAACGCTTTGGAGTAGAACGTGACGATTCTCCTTGATACAAGTGCACTGCTTGCTTACTTTTATGAGCGAGACAAAAATCACACTCCTGCTGTGCTGACGATGAACCAGCTTGGTAACGAGACATTAATTGTTCCTTCGCCTGTCTTGTCCGAATTGTTCTACATGCTCTCAACACGTGCCGGATACAAACGGGCGATCTTGGGCGACACCATCACAAGACGATCGTTTTCGATTGTTGCACTCGATTCCGAGGTGTTCGTCCGCATGGAAGCGATCATGAACCGCTATCTCGATGCCGAATTTGACTACGCGGATACGGCGATCATGGCGCTTGCCGAAAGGCTGAAAATCTCCCGCGTGTTTACGTTTGACCGCCGTGACTTCACGGTATTTCGCCCTGCCCTAACACTGCTGCCGTAAATCGTGTCTCGACTTCTCGAACGCTTCTCCATTCTCGTTATCGTACTCATCGCTGCCGCGCTGCGGATTCTACCCATTGGCGTTGGATCATACGCATGGGACGAAGCGCGCATCAGCTATGACGCGCTCCGCGTCGCGCGCGGCGGTGAGTTTCTGCTGTTCGGGCAGGGATCATCGGTCGGCGTGCCGTTTTTCCCGGCGAGTGTGTGGGCATTCGTGCCGCCCTATCTCGCTTCCCCTGATCCGCTGATCGCCGTGCTGTACGTCGCGCTGATCAATGTCGCGATGGTATTCGGCGTCTGGGGACTTGCCCGCCGCTGGAGTCCCGCAGCCGGACTTGCTGCCGCGTTGTTCATCGCCGTGAATCCTTATGCCGTATTTTATGCGCGGAGCATCTGGCAGCCGAATTTACTTGCGCCGCTCATGCTGGCGTGGTTGATCGCCGCCTATCACGGTGCGACATCCACCGGACGCGCTCGTTCCATCGGCATCGCGGCAGCCGTCCTGATCGGCGGCTTGAGTGTGCAAATTCATTTCGCGGGAGCGGCGTTGATTCCGTTGACGCTCTACGCACTGATCCGCTTCAAATGGTGGCGTTCACTCGTTCCGGTGTTGATTGGCGGCGCAGTCGTGCTGATCGCTGCCCTCCCGTATGGGTATGCGCTCCTGACCGAACCGGAGATCATCACGCGGGCGCAGTCCGTCACCGGGAGCGGGCTTACGCTCGACCTAAGCGCGGCAGGTCACGCGCTGCGGATGGCGCTCGGATGGGATTGGGTGTACCTCGGCGGTGGTGAAGGCGATACGATTGGTCGAAGCGTGCGTATGGCTGCTGTCTCCGCCGTGCTGTTGATTCTAGGCACGTTTGCGCTGATTCGTCTGCTGCGCCGCCCCGTGTCTCCGGGGCGCACGCTCGCGGAACTCACGTTCGCCGCGTTGATCGCTTCTCCGCTGCTGTTTTTGGCACATACATCGCCCGTGCTGCCGCATTACGAACTCGTCACCCTCCCCGCCTCCGCGCTGATCGTCGGCTTGAGTATGACGCTCATTCCCCGCCGCATCTGGCAGATCGGAATTGGCGCGGCTGTGATGATTTTGGCAATCGTGTGGAGTGCTCAAGCGGCGATCACGCTCGACACCGCAAGCCGCGTGCGTCCGGTCAACAGTGCCTTATCCAGCATCCTCCGCGAGTCGCGCGATGCGGCGTTGAGTGCGGCTGAATCCGGCGATCCGGTGCTCTTCTTCACGCACGGCGATGATCCGTTGATCGATGGCGAAGTGACTGTGTTCACGACGCTATTGTGGACGTATCCTCATCGCGTCTTGAACGGCGACAATCTGATGATTCTGCCGCCGTATCCGTCGGTAATCCTCTCCACGCTTGCACCGATTCAGGCATGGGAAGAAGTGGTCGCATCCGGCTTGGCGGTTGATGTGCGTGAGTATCCCCGCCGCGATGGAGCGCTTCCATTTATGGCAATTCGCTATGACGGCGCGGCTGATCCGCAGGGCTTTACGCCGCTTGATCCGGTCATCTTCGCGGACGGTTCGCAGTTGGAAGGCTGGCGCGTGCGTTGGGTTGGCAATCGCTGGCGCGTCTCGACGCTGTGGCGCGTAACGGGTGATCTCCCGGATGAGCCGATTCAGCAGTTTACGCACCTGTACCGCGCCGGAGATAATGTGAATGCCGCGCCGTATCTGGGTTCAGATGTGGCGCTTTCGGTGCACACATGGGAAATCGGCAACCGCGTGATCGTGATGGCGGATTTCTTCGATGTGCCGCCGGGAGAGGGGTATACGCTGGCAGTCGGACATTACCGCTTGAGCGACGGCGCGCGTATTCCGTTACAAGACGGTGCGGATCGCCTCTTGATCGAAGGCGTACAAGTCGAAGAAGTCCCTTAACGCAACGGTGCGAAGTAATGCGGCGTTCTTTGCTCGTTCCGCCGGATTTGGTGATTTTCTTTTACTTCCACTTCGTAGAGGGGAAATTCACGCGCGTGTAAAGTCCCTCCCTGCGACAGCGGGGAGGGATTTAGGGAGGGGTTGAACGACGTTGATGCTTCTTTCTTAACCCGTATACCGCCAGATGAGCTGATCCATCAGATCGGGATTTGTGGCGCTGAGAATGACGGTCATCACGTCATCCCCTGCCGTTCCGGTACGCACGCGCATCAAACAGCGTATTTCCGCCTCGGAAGCCCAACAAATCGGATCTGCGCTGTTCTCTATCGGTTCGCCAAACACCGCCGCGCCGAGTTCCGTATAGTAAACGAAAAACTCGTTCGCGTCGTCTACCGTGTCCCATAACACACTAAGCGTCCACGCTTGATCGCCCGTTTCCGGGTTGATCAGCAGTTGAAAACGGTCACCGCCCCATCCTGCCGCAGCGTCGCGCGCTTCCAGGCTGTTCAGCCCGGATCGCAGATGCTCACGCAGATAGAACTCGCCAAGCGTCGTGTCATACAAACTCGTCCATTCCGGCAGAGTATCACTCAGCGCGTAACTTCCGACGATCTGCGGCGCTTCACCGCTCATATACTTTTCCGGGTGAATAATCTGCTCGGTAGACAGCGGCAGAGTCGCATACGCCGCGTTGACCGCCTCCCAACCGCCCGCTTGATACAACTCCGTGACGAACGCCATCCCCGTTTCATACGGGAACGTGAGTTCACGCACAAGCATTCCCGGTGTGCCTTCCGGCAGAGTCAAGCCGCCGCTTTGGAAAGTTTCAGCAAGCAGCACGACAGCGGCAAGCGGATTTTGCGTCGCAATCGCTTGTGAGTACACCGTCATCACCGCCGACGCATCCCCTTCGATCAGCGATGTAATCGCCAGTGCTTGATCCGGGCTGCGCTCCGCGCCAGTTTCGTCTTCGGTGATCGCATCCAATTGGAAATACTGGTCTTGCAGCGCATGCGTGTATTCATGCACAAAGATGATCTGTTCGGTCAGCGCGAGGTTGGTTTCACCGCGAAAACCGAGCGGCAGCACGTTCATCAGCCGCGTTTCCGTATCATAGAATCCCGCCACCTGACTGCCGAGCAGATTCAAGTACACGTCGCGCAGATTGACATCATCGGGAAGCATATCGAGTGCGCCGTAAAATGCCGTCTGTCGTTCCCAGTCATCCAGTGAAAGGGTTTCGTCATACAAGCGCGTGAGATACGCGATCGTATCCTCGCGCGTAGGGAAGGCGCGTTCCACTGGCGTGATCGTATCGAGTTCGCGGATTTGTTCGGTGATGCTCACAAGCGTGTCAAGATGCACGTCGAGTTCGGGCGGGATTGCATCGGGGGTGCTGTCCTGCGCGATGACGGGCAGCGCCAAAACGAGCAGAAGAAGAATCGCAAGAAAGCGGGTCATTCAATCTCCTATAGCTTGGAAACCAACTTATCGTAGTCCGCATGGGAGCCGATCCAAAACCAGACGATTTGATCGTCTTGTCGTATGCCGATTGCACGGTAGCGCAGCCCAATGCGGACAGAGAAAACAGGTTTTGTCGCATGAACCTGCTTGAAGTGCAGGCTAGGGTGTTGTGGATTACGGACAAACAGCTTATACGCAGTTCGTGCTTGCAGTCGGATTTCAGCCGGAAGCGCTTGATACGCAAGCCGGAACTTTGCTGTTGTGCGTGATTTCATAAAGTATCCGGGTTGAGTTCTTCAGTATCCCCCGACAAAAGCTCAGACAGTGCTTCATCAGCCAGATCCGCCAACACATCTTGAGTTGCCGCAAACTCGGCATCCCATTGGCTCTCATCTTCAGCGTTGAGCATCTCCAGAATCCATGCCGCAATCTGATTTTGCTCCAGTTCAGGGAGTTTGGACGCCTCCTGAAAGGCTTTTTCGAGCAGCTCAGTCATAGTTGAAACCTCATCACCGGATACCCCAGAATACCACCATACCGAGCAGCAGCAGCACGAACATCACGATGGTTAAGCCAAGCCCCGGCTTGAGAAAGTCCGACGGAACATAGCCGCCGGGACCCATCATCAGCGCGTTGATCGGATGCGCCGTCGGGATCAAGAATGCCGCCGAACATGCCGTCGCCGTCGCTACACCCACCGCGTGCGGATCAACCCCCATACTCAGCGCCGCTGTGATCGCAATCGGTCCCATCATGATCGCGGATACCTGCCCGCTGAGTACCTGTGTAATCGCCATCGTCACGACGAACAGCCCCGCGATCAAACCAAGCGGACCAAACGGCTGTGCGACCATGACCACAACATCACCGATCTTTTGTGCCAACCCCGTCTCAATCATGGCAAGACTGATCGGAATCATCCCCGCGATCAAGAAGATCACGCGCCAACTAATCCCACGATACGCCTCATCCATCGACAAAGCGCCCGTCAACACCATCGCCAGCGCGCCGATCAGCATGGCGTCCGGCGTGCGCAGGATTTCAAACGCGGAGAGGAGCAAAACGAGCGTCGTGATCACAAACGCTGCTGCGGCACGATTGGGCGAAGGTGGCTGCGCCGCGTGACTGCTCTGCAAGAGAATAAAATCACGGTCACGCTGGAGTGCGCGAATGTGTTTCGCTTGACCAACCATTAAGAGGGCATCGCCTTCTTGCAGCGTGAATTTCCCCACATCCGTCCGGTAGCTGCGACCGCCGCGCCACAGCGCGACCGCCGTCATGCCGTACTTATTGCGAAATCCGATCTCAAACAGCGATCGACCGATTACCGATGAACGCGGCGCGACAACGACTTCGGTCAAATCCACCGATAGATCGCGGCGCGGTGTTGAAAGATCATCTTCGCTTCGGGCGAGAGTTGTTCCCCACAGAAGAAGAATACGCACACGGTCTTCGCGCCCTAAAACGAGAAGCGTATCGTTGACTTCGAGTAAATCACTCGGAGACGGGGCGAGGATCGCGTGACCGCCGCGCCAAATTGCCAGCACGCTTAAGCCGAGTTCTTCCCCGATCTGCGTGTCCATCAAACGCTGGTGCGCAATCTTGGAATTCGGCAGGATGCGCACCTCCCACATGCGCTCTTGTAGTTGATACGTCTCTGCCAGCGTGCGCGCCAACCCGCGCGAACTCGGCGAACTCCCCATTCCTTCACGGGCAGGGAGCAGGTTACGCCCAATGAGCAGCATATACACGATACCGCCGACCGCGATCAGCATACCCGTCGGGACAAAATCGAGAAACGACAGTGCGCCAAGCTGCTGATCTTGTAGAATGCCGCTTATGACGATGTTGGCTGTGGTGAAAATCGTCGCCGTACCGCCGAGCAGCGTCCCATAAGACAGCGGAATCAGCAGTTTGGACGTGCGAATATTGGAGTCGCGCGCCATTTGAGCGGCAACCGGCAGCAGCAGCGCGCCAACGGCGACGGTGTTCATTGCCACAGAAAGCAGCGCCCCTGACCCCATGATCAGCAGGATCGAGCGGGTTTCATCGCCGCCCGTCAGCCGGTTAAAACGCGCGGCAATCCACGCGATCACGCCTGTTTCTTCCAACGCGTGCGAGATGATGAACAACCCGATCAGCGTAAACACGACGGATCGACTGAAACCGGAAAAGGCTTGCTCAGGTGTCAAAACACCTGTCAGATGCAGTGCAAGCAGAACCATAATCGCCACCACATCGGCGCGAATCCGATTGGATAGAATCAGCAAGATCGCAACGCCTATAATGACGATGAGCAGTATTTCAGCAGTGGAGAGTATCACGAGTTCCTTGTCTTCTTCCTACCTATTAATAATCACCCACTTGACCCATGACAAAAAGCAAGTATCTTCTCTAAAGAGCGCGATTTAATCCCTATCATCAGAAATCTTCATGGAAACCCGCTGATTTCCCGCGTATCTTATCCGTAGATGTGTTGATTCTCTAGGAGCGCATTTATGAATGCGGAGCGCGGAAGTTCATCGCGGAATCCATTCATTCAGTTTATTACCGAGTCACTCGATCTGCACGCGATTGAGGCGGTCGATACCACCATGATCGCCGAGCAAGTGCGTACCATGTTCGAAGATTGGCTCATGGGTGGCGAAGAGCTGTCTCCAGCAGACTACCTTGATGAAATGCAGGAACAGGTGCGCCGTGTGCTTGCCGGACTGCTTGTCCAGTCTCCGATCGTGGATACGCCAGAACTTGCAGGGGCGGATCGTGGGGCGTTGGAATATTTGCTGCGTCTTGCCATTACACTCGCATTTGCTTTTCAAACTGAGCTTGCCGATATTACAGCCAGCGATGAGCCGCGCCCGGACGATGATTATACCGATGCGCGCCGTCTTCGCCGTATGTTGATGATCGCAATGGTTTATGCGCGACGAGAAGCGCTGCGCGACGACCCGATTGCGCGCCGCATTGTTCGCGACGGCGATCAGCTTCTCGACGCAACAGAGCGTTTGCGCTAGCGTAAATTTGGCGTTAGCCCGCGCGATCCTCCTCGTCGATTGTCGCCATTAACTTCGGATTGGCGACTTCCATTCCTTCACGTGCCAACGCTTTCAGATGTTCTAACAATGCCCGTTCCCGTTCAGGCGAGTCAAAATCGCCTGCGCGGATTGCCGCGCACAGCCGCTGAGTCCGCTCCTGCAAGCGGATTTCAACGGCTTGCGGGTCTTCGGGGTACGATGCGATTTCCTTAAACAAGGTATTCAGACGTGACCATGCCGCGCGCGTATGAAGTGGGTGCAGCATCACCTCGCGTTCAGCGATTTTCAACACGTTGATCGCCACCAACGTTTGAAAATACAGGCGCGCGTCATGTTTGATCGCCGGAATGATGTGCGCCTCCAAATGTTCGCGCGCCGCGTCGATGAGTTCGCTCAATGCTGGTTTGTCGTACATGATCACGCCTTTCCCATACGGTCAATCATCTTGAGCGCTTCATACTGCATTTCAATCGAACGCCGACCCAAGCTGGCAAGTTCGACGCTCGGATCGCGCCCGCTCAGGTGACGATCCGCTTGTGACAAGCAGATTGCGCCCCAACGAATATTGCCGAGCAGTTCCCACCAATCAACGGCGGCGCGGCTGATCTTGTGCCCGCTGGCGGCTTCATAAACGCGCAAGAACGGCTCACGATCCGCAATTCCGCCTAAGCGTTTGCGTCCGTTCCCAAAGCGCCAATCGCGCATACACAAGTAGCCGAGTTCTTCCGCCGGATCACCGATGTGGCAGAATTCCCAGTCAGCTACGGCGGTCAATCCGGCTGCATTCACCATCACATTGCCGATGCGGAAATCCCCATGAATGAATGTGATCGCGCTCGGCGTGGGCGCGTGACGAGCCGCCCATCGCAGCAGATATTCGAAGATCGGGCTGTCCACTTTGAGCGCTTCAAGCGCTTCGCGCGTTTCCGCAACTGCCATTTCAGCAGGGGAAAGCCCCACACGGGGGCGCGGCAGAAAATCAAACAGCGTCGGATCAATGCGATGAATACGCGCCAGTTGATCCGCCAATTGATCAGGAAGGACGCGCCGCGCCTCCGCGAGTTCGGGTGCATTGACGACTTTTCGCCCGATGGCGATCCCATCCACCCAATCCATCAAGAAGAACGCGCCGCCCAACACCGCCGGATCGATGCACAAATAGCGCGGCTGTGCGACTTTGACTCCCACCTGATGCGCAGCCTGCATCACGGCGAATTCCTGCTCACGGGTGAGCGAACGTTCGACCATCTGCGAGGGCAGATCACGCCGTAACACAAATGCGCGCGCTTCGCCGTCGAATGTCGCGTCGATGCGCCACATATCGCGGGATGCGCCTCCGGCGAGCGGTGCGGCATTCGTAATTTCGACGGTTTGCCCGCTTTGTGCGTGCAAAAACTCGGTAAGGCGCTGTTGAAGCGCATCAGGCGATAACTGCGATGTCGTCATCTGTTGTCTCTCAATCAATAAACAATTGGAGTTTCAGTGAATCACGAAAGTGCTTAATCCTCTCTCACTTAGAGAGTTCGCGGGACGACACTTTTGCCCCGATGTACTGCTCCTCACCCCCAACCCCTCTCTAACCGAAGGTTGGAGAGGGGAGAAAACAAGTGATCTGCTCCCCCTCTCTATCGCTTGCGATGGAGAGGGGGTCGGGGGGTGAGGACAGGTGGGATAAATCCGTGATTCACTGAGTTTACGCTCCAACACTCCAGATCACCACCTGTGTATGGACTGCGCCGATAATTTGCGTACCGTCGGGCGAAAAGATCACGTCGAACAATACCCCTTGATCCGGGTACGATGCGAGCAGCGTTCCATCCTCGGCGGCGCGCACTTCAAGCGTTCCGTCAACCAGACTCAGCACGATCAGGTCACCATCCGGGCTGAACGCCGCCGTCGTGATTTGCGTGTGCAGCGGAACACCCCAAGACCGCTCAGGATCACTGCCGGTACTCCACAAACTCAAATGACCGCCAATACCGAACGCCCCGCTGATGCCAACCAATAACTGTCCATTAGGCGTATACTGGAGCGATGTAACCGTGCTGCCGGGATTGAAGTCGCCAATTTGATTTCCTTGAAGATCGAATAGGTAGACATCATCGGTCATGCCTCCGGCGATTACGACAGCGGCTTCTTCATATCCAATGGCAGCGCGTGTGCTGCTTACATTGAGTGGTGAGGTTTGTAACCCGTTTTGCGCGTTTGTCCACACCGTCAAGTTTTCGCCGCCCCAACCGGTGACGCCGCTCAGTGTTTCATCATTGAAGCCGAGCGCAAGCATATCCCCCGCATCGAGGTTGATATCTTGAATACGGGAATCGCTGTTCCGCACCCATGTATCATAGACTGAAGCAGAGGCGAATAACCCGCGTGCGCTGAAGGCGATTGCCTGCACCTCAGATGCATGTGCAAAAATCGTCTCGGTCAATTCGTGGGTAGAAAGCGACCATAGGCGCACTGCACGATCAAACCCGCCCACCGCCAGTATATCGCCGTGTGCCGCCAGCAGTTCCGCGCCTGCCGGATGCTGATCGGTGATGATCTGGGGTTCGTTTTCCGTATCCCATACGAAGATCAAACCCTCGTAGCTGTATGCCGCGATCAAGCTGCCATCCGGCGATGGGTACGGTCCTGATAGGAAGCCGTGCCATCCACCAACTTCGCTGACGATCTCGCCTGTTTGTGCGTCCCAAACGGTGATGAACGACGGCATCCCTTGTCCCGGCGTTTGGTCAGACCAAGCGCTGACGATGCGCGTTTCATCGTTCACCCATACCGCCCAATCAAGCGTGCGATAGTCACCGTATACGCTGCCCGCCGGAAGGTTGGGTAAGTCGTGCCGTTCAAAGTCACCGCTCTCGACCTCATAAACCGTCACCCCACCTATGCGCGATGTCAGCACGCGGCGGTTGTCGGCAGAGAATCTCACCGATGTGATGACCCGATCCAACCCATTGGTTGTCAATGTCGTGATGTGTTCTCCAGAATCCACCGACCACACACGCACTTCTTGAATGTACAGCGGTTCACCCGGCGCGGAATTTTCCTGCGTGATCTCGAACGCTGCGGCGAACAGCCGGTTATCCGGGCTGAACGCGAGCGTTCCCCGTTTCGGGTCGCTTTCGACTGGGATGCTGGTCAGCAGTTTTCGATCCCGCAGTGACCATAATTGAATGCTCAAGCAGTCAGACACTGCGAGAAGCGACTCATCGGGGCTGAGCCACGCCAGCGGTTGGTTGCAGACGATCGGGTGAATGTCGATCATCTCGCCAGTGGCGAGTGAGTAAATTTCAAAAACACCATAATCGCGGTTGAACACGTAATTTTGTGTGATGTCTGTACCGGAAAACGGAAGCGCTTGCGTTTCGCTGCCATCAAGTCCGTAGCGGTAAACGCCAGTCATGCTGGCGGCAAAAACCGCGTCGCCGTCCGGTGACCAGCTCACACCACCGACCCAACCGCGACCCAATCGCGCTGTTTCGACGAGTTGATCGGCATTTTCCGGGGTGATCGTCTCGCTTTGCGCGAGGGTGGGACGGGCGAGCGCGACGAAAAACCATAACAGCAGCAGAGTTCGGGCAATTTGCATG
This sequence comes from Anaerolineae bacterium, assembly GCA_026645745.1. Taxonomy (GTDB): domain Bacteria; phylum Chloroflexota; class Anaerolineae; order Aggregatilineales; family Phototrophicaceae; genus Flexifilum. The sequence goes on from JAPKMU010000017.1 coordinate 28,466, forward strand.
ATCCGTCCTTTGTGATGAGTGGCTGGCTATTGTGTGGGCGGCAGTGTATTCGCCGGCGCGACCTTCGCTTCGAGTGCGTCGATCTTGGCATGTAGTTCGACAATCAACTTGCTCATCTGATCGAGCGTTTT
>JAPKMU010000180.1 GCA_026645745.1 Anaerolineae bacterium
TTTCTTTGCCAAAATACGGCTGAATGACCGACGATTACCCTTCGTTTCGCTTGGTGTCACGGTAATTTCGCCGCAGCACATCGATTGACTCCAGCCGCCCATCATGCGTGCGATAGTGCCAGTGTTTCCAGCCGTTCACCGATGGCACATCTTTGAGCAGCGACGCCAAACTGTGAATTGACCCTTGATGCCCCCATTCCGTCGCAAGATGCCCGTTCGCTTGAATTACCGCATTCATAGACGGGGTATCCAGTGTGAGTACATCCCCCACAGCGATCAATCCAGCGGCAATCAGCGTCTTGAATGCAACACGTCCGAGGCGCTTGTGTGCATCCTTCAAGCGAGGGTCATCCTCTGGCAGTGGCTCAACCGCGTCGATTCGCCTCTGCGCCGCCGCAACATACGCTGTTTCCCGTTCAATCCCGATCCAGCACCGCCCCAAACGTTTCGCAACTGCCGCCGTCGTGCCAGTCCCCAAAAACGGATCAAGCACAATATCACCCGGTCGGCTGCTTGCACCGATGATGCGCTCAAGGAGGAGTTCCGGTTTTTGCGTCGGATGCAGTTTCTTTCCTCCTTCATCGCGAAGTCGTTCCGCTCCGGTACAGATTGGGATCGACCACAGCGATCCAAGTTGCTTACCATCGTTGAATACTTTCATCTCGTGATGTCGAAAGGTGTATGCGCCGCGTGTTTCTTTCTTCGCCCAAATCACGACTTCAACGTCGTTCTTGAAGCGCGTCCCGCGAAAATTTGGCATCGCGTTCGGCTTGTGCCAGATGATCGTGTTCAGCACCCAGTAGCCGAGGTCTTGCAGAATCGCCCCGACACGGAAAATGTTGTGATAGGTACCGCTGACCCAAATCGTTCCAGTAGGCTTGAGGACGCGCCGCGCACCACTCAACCACTGACGGGTAAATGCGTCGTAAGCGGCAAAATCATCAAACTGATCCCACGCATCATCCACCGCATCGACGCGAGTCAGGTTGGGACGCCATAATTCCCCATTCAATTGCAAATTGTAGGGAGGATCAGCGAAAATGAGATCGATTGATGCTTCTGGAAGTGTCTTGAGAACCTCCAGCGCATCCCCCTGAAGAATGCGATTGACCGGAGTTACGCTCATGAATGCTCATCCGACTCGGAGCGATGGAGAGGCAGCGAGACAATAAAGCGCGTGTCCCCCGGCTCCGATTCCACCCGAATATTCCCGCGATGTTTGACGACGATTGTTTTCCAAACCATATCCAAGCCGATTCCTGTTCCCAAGCCGACTTTCTTCGTGGTGAAGAACGGCTCAAAAATGCGCTGCTGAATTTCCGGTGGAATGCCTGATCCGTTGTCGCATACTTCCACAATCGCCCGGTCATTTTCCTGATGGGTTCGCAGCGTGATCACGCCTTTGCCATCCATCGCATCAATCGCATTATCAATCAGGTTTGTCCACACCTGATTGAGTTCACTACCATACGCAGTGATGTGTGGCAGTGTCGGATCATAACTGCGAATCACCTGTACCGATTTGAGTTTGTGCCCCAACATCTTCAGCGTATTATCGAGTCCTTCGTGTATATCCACTTCTTGCACCGCGCCTTGATCCATATACGAGTATTCTTTCACCGCCTTGACCAAGTCGACAATGCGGTACATTCCGGTATGGATCGTTCGCATCAACTCGGCGGTCGTGATCGCGTTTTCAAGCCATGCCAATGCGTCCCTCAGCACTTCACCACCTGTCAATGATTCCAACGCGGCGAGATCAGCTTCGGTTACGCCCGCATTCACCAAAGTTGGGGCAATCTCCCAACCATTGGCGACATCACGCACATCCATCCACGCGATCAGTGCCTCTTCGCGGTCGGAGCGTTCCAGCGGTGTGACAAATAACGGCTTCATCGAACGTTCGATCAGCACGCGCTCAAGGTTGTGCAGACGTTCAAACTGCTGCGGGGTCAATCCCAGAGTTGAGAGACGCAGCAGTAATCCCTGCTGTCGCATGGTAAGCGCCGGAAGTTGCTCGATTGCGCGGAGACTTGCCGCCGCTGGATTATTGATCTCATGTGCAAGTCCGGCGGCGAGCTTGCCGAGCGCGGACAGCTTCTGGTGAGTCTGGATCGACTGCTCGGTATTCTTCAAGCGTTCCGCCATCGTGCGCAGCAGCAGCGCGATCACAGGCGATTCTTGCACACCTTCAAACTGCGACGGTTGGAAACGCAATAGACGGCTCGGCACTGTCGCCCGCGCGGTTGCTGTGTGCGGCATCCCTGTTAAGAGTGAAATTTCGCCTACAAACGACCCCGGTTCCATGATTGCCAGAAGCCGTTCTTCCCCACCGATCCACTTTACAATCTCAAGTTCGCCTTCCAGCAGAATAAACAAGCCGCGCGGCGGATCTCCTTCCGCGCAAATCACTGTACCCGGCTCAATCGGATATTCGTAGCCGGGTGTGGTGAAACACGCCAGCTCATCATCGTCAAATGATGCAAAGATCGGCAGTTCGCGCAGATCAATCACAACGCCGCCCCCTGAACTCTATCACCCCAACATCTCTTAAATCTACGCTAAAGATACTGGTCTGTCACGGGTACGCTGATTGCAATTGACCGAAGGCGACCCTATACTAAAAATAAGCACCTGCACGTATGCTTCTCTGTGAGTCACCCATGACCGACTGGAGCGGAACATCTATCCGGGGGTATGAACTACGCGAACGGATCGGCGCGGGAGGGTTCGGCGCGGTTTATCGCGCTTTTCAACCCGCCCTCAACCGAGAGGTCGCCGTCAAGGTTATTCTACCTGAACGCGCCTCGCAGCCAGAGTTCATCCGACGCTTTGAAGCTGAAGCGCGTACCGTCGCCCAGCTCGATCATTTGCACATCGTTCCTTTATTCGACTTTTGGCGTGAGGAAGACGGCACGGCGTTTCTGGTCATGCGCTGGCTGCGCGGCGGCAGTCTGCGTGCCTTGCTGCGCGTCAAACCGCTCAAGCTGGGATACGCCGTCAAGATCATCGAGCAGGTGTGCGACGCACTTGCATTTGCGCATGTGCGCGGGATCGTCCACCGCGATGTCAAACCGGATAACATCCTACTTGATGAGCAGGGAAATGCTTACCTGAGCGACTTTGGGATTGCTAAAGACTTATTCTCCGAAGCAAGCCTCACCTCAAGCAGCAGCACACCCGGCACACCTGCCTACGCCGCACCGGAGCAGGTCGGCGGAGTCGGTATCACCGCGCTGACGGATCAATATGCAGTCGGTATTATGCTGTTTGAGTGTCTCGAAGGAACGCATCCATTCCCAGAAACACCTCTCCAACATCTCTACGAAAATCTGCCCAAACTCGCCCACACCCATGAAGATATTCCGCCGGAAGTGGACGAAGTAATCCACCGCGCCACACAAAAGCGTGCGGGACAGCGGTACCAAACAATCTCTGAGTTTTCGCAGGCGCTCCGCGATGCGGCACATGTTTATGTTTCGACGGGCGAATACCGCGCCGCAATTATTGAACATGCGGGAAGCGTATCGCCAGACGACGCCGAAAAAACGTTGACCGATGGGCGCGTTGCATTCGCCGCACCTTACACCAGCGCTCCATCATTCGCGGCACGGCGCGACTCGCCGCCTGAAGCGAGCGCACTCCTGATTCAATCCGCAATGGACGTCCCATCTCGTCCCGAAGTCTTCATCGGGCGCGAAGATTTGCTTGCGGAGATCAATACGCTGCTCGATCGCGGCACGCGTGTACTGCTTCAGGGGTTAGGTGGAATGGGCAAGACATCACTTGCTGCCGAAACTGCCGCCCGCCGCGCTGAAGCCGGAAATACACCGATCTTGTGGCTTCGAGCTGTCGGAGATCGAGGAGAGAATTGGCTGAGAGCGTTGGCGCACCCGCTCGAAGCACATGAGAAAATCGCTCACGCACCGCCCGATACACGCCAAGCGGCGTTCCGTGCCGCCTTGATCGACAGCGGCGTGAGATTGATCATTCTCGATGATGTATGGGACGGTGAAGCGCTCAAAATGGTAATTGACGCCCTTCCACCCGGGTTTCCCGCGCTGATCACGTCTCGACAGCGTTTTCCCGTCGGCAAGATTCTCGATGTGAGCGAACTCCCCCGATCACAAGCGTTGGAACTGCTCAACTATCACGCTTCAGAAGCGTTTACGCTGGCAGATGAAGATGCTGTTGAATTGTGCAGTCGATTGGGAGATCACCCATTCACCATTGAAATCGCCGCCAAAACGCTGCAAGTCGATCTGATCACCCCGGCGGAGCTTCTCGAACGCATCCGAAACTCACCCCATCTGCTCGAAATGCCCGAAGGCTATGCAACACCGGGACGTTCCAGCGTAAAAGCGCTCCTGAGTGACAGCGTCAGCGCGCTCGACGAACAAGCGCGGCGTGTGTTCATGGCATTTGGAGCGCTGTTCGTTCCTAGAGTAACGCCTGAACTCCTTGCCACCGCGCTTGAAGTTGACCCACAAACGCTCGAACCGTCGCTCACAACACTGCTTAGGCGCGGTTTGATCCGTCGTGAGAAACTTGGCGACACCACGTTCTTCACGCTTCACAGTCTCGCGTACAGCTATACAATCGCGGATCCATCCATCGGACGGCGTGATGTCATTCGAGCGGTACGCAGTTACGCTTCGCGGCACAAAGATGACTTCAACGCCATCGATTTGGAACGCGGAAATCTGCTCAAAGCCGCCGAAGCTGCCGCTGCATCGCACGACGGAAACAGCACGATTGCAATTATGCGCGCACTCACCATCGACGGCGGATATTTTAATGCGCGCGGGCATGATGGGCTGCTGCTGTCCTGTTTGGATCAAGCGATTGTCGAAGCGCGTGCCGCTGGTGAAGCTCAAGCCGAGACACTGCATTATTTCCTTAGCCGAAGAGGAAATGCATTTTACAGTGCGGCGGTTCCGGCGCGGGCACTGGCGGATTACCGCGCCGCGCTCGATCTTGCGGACAACCTCAACTTACCTGCCCGTCAGGTGATCCTACACTGTGTAATAAGCAAGATACACAGCGATCAAGCGGAATTTGATCAGGCTGAAGCGCATCTGAGTACTGCGACTCTGCTGGCGCACGCCTCAGGTGATGATCTGCTCCTCGCCCGTGTGCTCGAACAACGCGGTTATCACTATGCCGAAAAACATGATTTTGAGGCAGCGAAGCAGACTTACATGGAACAGGTTGCGCTTGCTGAAAAGCTCAAGCATTCCGAGCGGCTGTTTTTTGCGTTGTGCAATCTTGCTGCCGCTGAAACCGAACTCGCAGCGCATGAACAGGCAATTATTCATGTGGGTGAGGCGATGGAGATCGCACGGAGTGAGGATAACCGGGTGTGGCTCGGTTATGCGCAGCACGTTGCGGGAACGGTTCATCACAACAAAGGTGATCGCCAGCGTGCCGCGTCCGTATTTTCAGAAGCGTTGGAGACATTTCGAAGCATCGGCAATCTGCGTGGAGCCGCAGAATTGGAAGACTACATGAAAACTCACGGCTATTCCGCCTAGCGCCTCTGTGTTATCGAAAAGAAAAGGAGATGCAATGAGACTCATTCGAGTGCTGATTCCCCTGCTACTGTTGACGGTGATCTTCTTACAGCCCATTTCGGCTCAAGATACCCCGGTCTACATTGTGATCGTCGACGACTTCAACGGGAACATGCGGCAGATCGTGGATCGCATCACCCGGCTGACAGAGTACCGAAACATTCTCCTCCCGCTCGCACTAGAAGCTGACCGCACGGGAGCGCGTGAAGTTGGAACCTATGAAGTGCCAACAAACCTAGACGGAGCAGAACGTCCAGCACCGCAGGGTGATCCTACACCGCAGCCTCCGCTTGGGGAAATTACGATTCCAAACCTGAGAAGTGAAGTCAGCCGCGCCGCCAGCGGCATTAACCGCGTGCTTCGCAGTGAACGACTGATCACCGGACTTGGCAATATCGACACCGAAAACTGCGCTGTCACCGCTGAAGGCGAGAGCATATTCTCAACAGGCGGGGCAAGCATTTTCTCAACAGGCGGCGCAAGCATTTTCTCGACGGGCGGCGCGGGATTCTCGACGCAGCCTCATGGTGTTCGGGTTGAAGCGTTGGTCAACGAATTGATTGCGCAATACGCGCCGGATGCGCAGATCATCGTCCGCCGTGTCGATACTGCCGGATTTACCACAAGCGTGATTCTAGACCGCCTCCAGCGCGAACTCGCAGCAATCAGCAATCTCAGCCCCGGCGCAGATGTCGTCGTCAATATGAGTTTCGCGGTTGTCCCCTGCACCAGCATTGGCACGCTCGCCGCCTATGACGCGATGATGCGGCAACTCGACCCGACGGTTGCGGGTGATATGGCGGCATTACAAGCGTTCTTTGATGAAATTGTCGCCTCAGGCGTGCTCACCGCTCCGCTCAACGCGGGGGACGTGATGAACGGGTTCTTGACACAGAACTGCAACGCTTCCGAACGCCGCTGCAGCTATTCTTCACTTGGCGACGTGATTCCGGTAGCAGCATCCGGCAATGCAGGAGCGGCTTACCCTTATTTCCCGGCGGCATGGTCATCCGTCGTGGCGGTGAGCGCCAGCATGGATGACGCCGATCCGTTTGTCGCATCGGCGGGACTTGCGCCGTACTCGAATGCGGGCACGGTCATGATGCCCGGAACGTGGGTGACGGCAACCGCTACCGAAATTGGCACATCGTTCGCCGCACCGCGCTACAGTTTCCTCATGGCGTTGTATTTACTGGGGCGCGATAACGACTTCTGTCACACAGGCAGCTCAGTAATGCCGTCGCTCCCCGGTCAGTGGGGAATTAGTCCGCCGTCTGCACCTGCGACCCCGAACGATTCGATCTGCTAGGCGCTAGGTAGTCAATACAAAAACGGGATGGCACTGCGCCATCCCGTTTGCTTTGAACTCCGATTTCACAGGAAAAACGCGACACTCATTCCGGCAGGGTCATCGCCAACCGTGTAATCGTCGTGCCGTTCTCGTTGATCAAACTGCTAATCGAACTGCTGTGAAACAGGGTCAAGAGACGGTCAAGATCATCCCCATCTGCCTCACCCGCCGAACGCGCAAGGTCGACCAACGGCATCAGGGGTTCGCCCGCGAAGTACCATACCTGAGCCGGATTTTCCAGCAGATATGCCGCCGCCTCTTGATAAAGCGGATCGCTATCCAAACCACTGCTCGGCGCGAGTGCTGCCGTCACCATGCGCTGTGTGCCAAATACGAAGACAGTATCACTTGCGCCCGCCAGCAGCACCACATCGAACGGCGCTTCCGGCGTATCAATCGTCACGCGCAAGACTTCGACGCCGCCTTCTACCGCACTTTCAACACGGATTGCATCGTTGTCCGCTGCCATCATTTCTGCGAATCGACGCAGCCCGGCGACCACTGCCGTCGCGCGTTCTGGGTTCGTCGCTTCAAGCAGCAGACCGAATTCGACAGGCATCGTATCCGCCGTCGTCACGGCTTCCATACTTGACGGAAAATCGTCGGCGAGTGCTAGCGTCAGTGCGAAATCTCCCGTCAACCAACTCAGAATATCCTCTTGGAAATCGAGTTCCGTTGCACCGCGCACAAAGAAGTTGATCGCGCGAAGGGCATCATCCACTGATCCGGCATCCATATCTTCAAGGTCTGCGGATGCCAGCGCGGCGCGTGCTGCCGTCAGTGCAGCGTCAATCCCGCCCGCCAAATCATGCCCATGAATAACCAGCGGCGTTCCCGCCGGAATATACCGCGCGAATGTGGGATCAACCGAGGCGCTGGCGCGCTGTACATCCATGCCCGCAAGCTGCGCGACATCAATCGCCAACGTCCGTGAGTCAAGCATGGTTGCCCCAAACAGAACCACACCCGCTTGATCGAGCGCCGCACGTGCGGCAGTCAAACTTCCGCCCGGCATGTTAAAGGCATCGCCCATCTGGCTTGCTTCAGCGCTTACAAGCGAAGCCTCGATCAGCACCGGCGCGTTGATATACGCCACCACGTTGTAGTGATCCGCCGGAAGTTCTGCCAATGCCTCCGCAAACTCAGGAACCGTGTTCAGACCTGCCTCATCGATCACGATAGTTTCCAGAGCGATCAGCGAACCACTCACAAAAGCAGCATCTTCAAACACCGCGTAATACGTGAGTTCGCCTTCATCGTGCTGTACTTCGTAGACCGATGCGCCTGCCACTTCCAGCGTTTCCACATTGGTCACATTTTCGCTGTTGGGGATCAACACTTCTTCGATGAATGCGCGCAGTGCGTCAGAGTTATCGACATCCAAAGCAGCAACAAATCCGTCTACGTCATTTTCCGGGACATCATCAACATACACTGCCAAGTCGGTGACGCCAAATGCAACCGTATCGCCCATCCACGCGCGGATTGTGTTATCAAATGTTCCGCCCGGAACGAGTTCACCAATCAATAACGAGAGCGATTCACGAATGCCATACGGCAGCGGCGACTCTTCACCTGTGACCCGCGCAACTTGATCGATGAGTGAATCGAGGCTGTCCAGATACTCGTCATCGGCGCGCACGCCAATAAACACCGGAGACGAAGCCGGATAGTACCGCGCCAATGCAGTCACGTCTTCTGCACTCTGCCCCATCGCGGTAAACGGAATGCTCAAAAGCAGCACCGTGCCAATCACAAGCAAGATCAAACGTCGAGTATTCATTGGTTTGCTCCTCAGCTAACCCAACCTACTCACGTTTACGCACGCTCAACCCTAGCGTTGCGCGGCTTTACAAGGATTTTACAGAATCCGCCTAAAGCGACTGCGATAACGCCGCAAGCACAACCGGAAGAAGCTGTTTCTTGCGTGACATCACCCCCGGCGCATCCAACATATTTTCGGCAATATGCGCATACGGCAGGGCGCTGATCACGCGCGGCTGACCAACCACCAACAGGCGGCTGTTTCCGCGCACCACATCGGTGATCATCAGCAGTGCCAGCGCAAGTTTTTGATTGTCCATCATCTTCGTCAATTCGCTGCACAGTGCGTCGGCGCGTCCAGCGATTTCGCGGAAATCCGTCACTTCGACCTGCGCAACACCCGCTTTCAAATTACCGACTTCGTAGAACTTAACATCCGAACTCACGATTTCATCTGCCGGACGTGCACCAAGTCCCGCGCCTGCCTGTAAGAGTGCTTCGCCCAGTTCGATCAGTGCGGCGTTGATTTCGTCGGCTTCTGCATTTGCGGGATACAAACCCGCCATTCTGCCGAGATGTATCGCAGCGGCTTGATCGCGCGGTGTTGCAGTTGGCGACTTGAAAATGAGCGTATCCGACAAAATGCCGCACAGCAGCAGCCCCGCGACACCTGCTGGAACGACGAGGCTGCGTTCGAGGGTACGCTCAGTCACGAGCGTTGAGCAGCTTCCCACGGTGTCAATCGTAAAGCGGATCGGGATGCTGGTCGGGACGGTATTCAGGCGGTGATGATCAAGCACTTCGATCACCTCGGCTTCTTCAAGTCCCGGTACAGCCTGTGTGAGTTCATTATGGTCAACCATGACCACGCGGCGGCGCGGAGGTGAAAGTAAATTCGACTTGCGAGACAAGCCGAGATAGTGCCCACTGCCATCGACCACAAGAAAATCATCTTGATCAGACCGAAGAATCTGCGGAGAAACGTCCGCGATGAATTCCTCACCATTCAAGATAATGGTGCCTTCGTCCACAGCCGACTCTGCCGGACGATCAAACTCTTTCGCCAGTGCCAGCACCGATGCAGAACTAAGGGCATCGACGAGATTGGCAAACAATCCTGCTCCGCTCAACAAACCAAGCGGCTTGTTCGCTTCGTCAATAATCGGCGCTGCGCGGCGTGTACGGGCGATGTTCTGGCACGCTTCCAAAATTGTTTGACCGCGATGCAGCACTGGCAGAAGTTCAAGCACATCCCCAACGCGCGCGCGCACATCCGTCACCAGTGCGGGCGCATCCACGCTAAAGCGCTTGAGCGCATATTCCGTTTGAGCATTCACCGGACCGGTACGGGCTGCGGTGCAGCTCCCGCCATTCTGATTCAGATACCATGCGTAGCCGACAGCGGACGCGATTGCATCCATGTCCGGGTTGCGATGTCCGATTACGAGCGTCGTTTCCGGGGTTGACATACGTGTTTATTCTCTCAATTCCGTGATAACATCCGTCTGATTGTACGCCACAGCGCTTGATAATACAGAGTTTCTTTCCATGACTGATTCTAAAACTGAACGCCTCTACTACGATGACTCCTACACCACAAGTTTTACCGCTCGCATCATCGACCGCATCGATCACGAAGGTGTGAGCG
>JAPKMU010000181.1 GCA_026645745.1 Anaerolineae bacterium
TTTCGGGCAGGTCATCGTAGCCGTCTATCAACAGAAGCGTCTGACCTTTGGTGAGGCGTTCATACAGGTAGCGCGGGATCGTGCTTGCCGTCACGCGCCCAACGCTGTACTGCACGGCGCGCACAATCGGTTCTGCTGGGTCAACTTCAGGACCGAATTCGGCAGTGTTGCTTAAATGCAGATTTCCCATGTGGATATAAATCGGCATCAAGCGGCTAAACAGCGGTAGTGCATTCTTGAGTTCTTCGGCGGTTTCCGCGTTCCACACCATGCCTTTTTCGGTCGCGAGTCGTTCTTGTGCGCGCTGTTCCATCAAAACGCGTTCTTTGACGCGCACGGCACGCTGTTTTTCGTTGAGTTCTGACTCTTCTTTGTCGAGCTTCGCTTGCACAGTATCAAATGCTGGCTTAAAACGCAGTTTGCCCAGACTTTGCAAGCAAATCGAGAGGAGGGCTGTGGTTTTTCCGCTCCCCGGTGCTCCTAGAATGGCGATTGCGCGCTCTCCGGCTGCAAGTTCATTGATTGAAAGGGTGTCAATGCTGTACGCGCTGTGCAGATAAGGGTGATCATGAAATTGGGGCACGATGCGCAGTACGTTTGCAGCGTCTTCTTCACCACCGTGCGCAAATTCCGGCGCGGGAATAAAGCGCGGCTCGACAACGATTTCACTCAGTTTGACGTTTGCGGCAGCCAGATGATCTGATTCGCAAAAGCTGATCAATTCATTGACAAAACGGCTGTCAGCGCTGCGGGTCGCGGACTGCTGCGCCTGCTGCGCGCCTGCTTTCGCCGTTTCCAAAGCAGCTTGAAACGGTTTTCGCAGTTGATAGGCGATATAAGCTGTGCCCAATCCCGCTGCGAATCCTAGCCCGAAGTTCTCCAGATCGAAGCCCATGCGGCACCCTTCCCATAAACCCAACCATAATTGCGTAATCAGTTTCTTGCTTTGTATTATCGCTTTTTCACGAGAAATTCAATTGTTGCGCACAAGGTCACAATTCTTGATGGCAGCAGTTCAGGTTACAATGTCGATGAGGGAGGGGAACACTGCCATGCCACAGAATACTGCTGCGTCCACAAGTCGTTTAGATGCCGTTGGTACTCGTTACACAGCCCATGTCGCTGCTCACGAGTGGCGTTGGGTCATGATCGTTGGCTGCGCTCTTGTCCTTCTCATGTTTGTGCCGCTGATCTGGGTAGCACTTCGCGGAACTCCCGGTTGGCAGTTCATGGGGACGCTTCACAATTATCTCGATGGCGCAACCTATCTTGCCAAGATGCGTCTTGGCAGCGAAGGCGAATGGGCGGTGCAGTTTCTTCATACACCGGAACTGCACGAGGGCGCATTCATCATGCTGCTCTATCCATTCCTCGGAAACCTCGCGCACGCGGCGGGACTGCCGCTGTTGGTCGTTTTTCATGCCGGGCGTGTGATTGCTTCGCTTGTCATGTACGCATCACTGTATCACCTTGCGGCGACGATTTGGATGAATGTGACGACGCGCCGCATCTTCTTCACGGTTGCTTCAGTAGGGGCAGGATTTGGGTGGGCGTTGATCCCCGTCATGGGAAGTGTAGAAGTCCCCGATTTGTTTATTCCCGAAGCCTTCCCATTTGTCAGTACCTTCGTGAATGTGCATTTCCCGCTCACAATTGCCGCATTAGCGCTTTTGGTGAGCCTGCTCATCTTGGCGTTTCGCCCCGCAGTGAACCATGACCCCGCAATCGATTCTTTGTGGTGGGTTGCCAGTGGTTTGAGTTTCGCGTTGGCGCTTCTGTATCCGCAGTCGCTTGTGCCGGTTGGCGCGGCACTGGCATTCGTCGTTCTCTATGACAGCATCGAGCGGCGGCGAATTGCGCCGCGATCCTTGTTGTGGTTGCTGGCAGTTGCGCTTCCCGCGCTTCCGGTTGCGGTTTATTACTTAATAGTTGTTCGCACAAACGAAGTATTTGCACAGTGGAACGCGCAGAATCTTACGCTTGCGCCGCCAATCTGGGCGTGGATCATCGGGTTAGGGATTCCGTTCCTGCTCGGTATTCCGTCCATGATTCGCGCGGTTCGCCGCCGTGAGCCGGATGGTGATCGCATCATGCTGTTTTGGCTGATCGCTATCTTTGTCGCCATGTATTTGCCAACAAATGTTCAGCGGCGCTTTTCGGTTGGGATCATGCTGCCGATTGCGTATTTTGCTACGCGAGCGCTTCGGGATGTATGGCTGCCGCTGATTTCGCGAAAGTTGCAGCGGCTTCTCGTTAGCGGCGTTGTTTTGATCGCCATGTCGCCGCTGTTCTTACTATTCATACCAGCACTTCCCGCTATGATTGGCAGCCCGGATGCGCCCGGCGCACTATTTCTCGACTCCGATTATGCGGATGCCTACCGGTATCTCGATATCCGCACCAACGAGAACGATGTCGTTTTGGCATCGCCGGACGGGAGTATTTGGCTGCCGGGGTGTCTATGGGCATGCTTATGAAACGATTGGTGCGGCGGAAAAAGAAGCCCTCGTGCTGGCTTGGTATGCAGAAACCGATCCAGAGGCGTGCCGCGCTTTGATCGAACGGTTTAATGTTCGTTATATCGTGTTTGGACCGGAAGAAGCGCTGATCGGGCAGTCTGTTTGTTTCGCAGGGCTGCGCTCGATTTCCAGTTTTGGCGATGTGACGATCTATGTCCCGTAATGCTTGGGGAGCGCTAATCCTTGCCGTGATTGGCGCATTTCTCTTGGTGGGCGGGTTTTCACCTGCCGATATGCCATTTATTCCCGGCGCTGCCTTCAGTGACGCGGTTACATCTCATTTACCGGCTGCCGTTCATTTGCGTGAAGCGTTTACCGCCGAAGAAGTTTATCTTCCGCTGTGGCGTGAAACGATCTTCGCGGGAGCGCCGTTTGCCGCCAATCCGCTGAACAAAACCGCTTATCCACTCCAATGGATCGCGCTGATTCCTCCGTCGGATTTGTTTCTGAACGGCATGATCATCGTACATTTGGTGATCGCCGCTTGGGGTATGTGGCGTTGGACTCGTTCGGTTGGACTGCGCGTGGAGGCTGCGGCATTCACCGCGACCGCTTATGCCCTTTCGCCGCGCTTGATTGCGCATTTAGGGGCGGGGCATCTCGATATTGTCTACGCGATGGCATGGCTGCCGCTCTTGATGGAACGCGTCAATCGGCTTTCGCTTGAACGCACATTGATCAACCTAATTGCCCTGAGTGCTGCCGGGGCGATGCTGGTTCTGGCGGACGTGCGGATCGGGTTGTTCGGTTTGGCGGCGGCTTCCGTGTATGGATTTTCGCTGCTGGTACGAAAACACTCCGCTCTGCGCGTGATCGGGTTGGGCGTTGGTGCTGCCTCGGTGATCGTTATTCTGTCCGCCGCTGTGATTTTGCCGGTGCTGGCGTGGAGTCCGTATCTTACGCGCAGCACTCTGACTCAAGCCGACGCAGGAATCTTCGCACTCGAACCATTCCAGTTTTTGGGCATGATTCTTCCGGTTCAGCGTTCAAATCCTGAGACGCTGACCTATCTGGGAGTTCCGGTTGTGATTCTGGCGCTTGGCGCGCTGGTGGGAAATTTCCGCCGCCACATCATGACGGTTGTTTTGATTGTGTTTTTCGCTGTGTATGCGATGGGGGAGTACGGCGGCTTGTGGGCGCTGCTCACGAGTATCTTTCCGCCACTCCTGTATTTTCGAGTTCCATCGCGTGCTTGGATCATCGTCGCGCTTCTCATCGTGTTCTTGGCGGGGCATGGCGCACATGCCTTGATTCAAGCGGTCGAAAAACGGCGCGCGTCATGGCGTTTAGCCGCGTCTTTAATGCTGATCGGGTTCGTCTTTGTCGAAGCCGTTGGGATTACCGGGCGAAATTGGCTTGAGTGGCGCGGGTGGGACGAATGGCTTGATCCTTATATGCCGCTCGCAGAACGGGTGATGGCGCTTGAACCGGATCGCATTTATGCCCCTGCTTACAGCCTGCCGCAGTACGTTGCACAATACTATCATTTACGCTTGTTCGGCGGTGTCGATCCATTCCAGATCGATGACGTGAGCCGCGCGATCCGCGAGACGGGCGGGATCACCGATGATCGTTACAGTGTTGTAATGCCGCCGTTGATCGGCGTGGTCGATGATGATCTTTCTACCGCAAATCAGGGGAATCACCTTGATCTAGATCGATTGGCGGCTTGGAGTGTCAGCCATGTGATCGCGCCGTATACGATTGAGCAAGATGGGCTGATTTTAGTTGACACAGTGGACAGCGTTAGAATTTACGCCAACGAGCGCTACGCGCCTGATTCTCGTTTTGGAAATCAGAACATCCCCCGTTGGTCAGAGGCGGAGGTGCTTCTACCAGATGATGGGATGGTGACATATTTAGGGGAAGTGACGACTATCGCCCACCTGATTACCGCGTTCGCGTTTGCCGTGTGCGCGTTGGTAGGGGTATATTCTGGGTGGCGAAGACGGCGGGATCACACTGTGCCCCCACCAGAAGCGCCCTAACCCTGCCGCATGCGGCGGCAGTACGCACATCATGGACGAATCGTCATGCTTCGTTGGCTAATTATCTTTGCGGGTGCGCTGGCGGTATTGTTTCACCGCCTGTTCATCGGCGAAGTGTTTTATTGGGGTTTACCGTCGCTGCAGTTCGTTCCTTGGCGTCAGTTTGCGCTTGAACAACTGCGCGCCGGGATTCTCCCATTATGGAATCCGTTTAACGGCGCTGGAACACCGCTGTTTGCAAATTACCAGTCCGCGCTGATGTACCCCTTCAGTTGGCTCAGTTTTTTCGCGCCCGATGTTCAAACGCTTGCGTGGGTGATGAGCTTGACGACGGTTGCCCACCTTGCAATCGCGGGTTGGGGTATGTGGATGTTAACAAAGCGGCTCGGTTTCAGCCCTTTCAGCCGTGCCGTGAGCGCCCTTGCTTTTGCGCTTAGTGGGTATCTGGTTGCGCGCTTGGGCACGTACCCGATGATCCAAACGGCGGCATGGCTGCCTTGGATGCTGATCGCCGCGCACGGGCTGATTACACGCGCTACTGTGCGTGATGTCGGGTATCTGGCAGGCTGCACCGCTTTGCTGCTCACGGCGGGTCACGCCCAAACCGCTTGGTATAGCCTGCTGTTGACTGGAATTTTTAGTATCTGGTGGATCACGCGCTTTTATTTGTTTGATCCCGAAAAACGCCACCGCTTGACCGCAAAAAAACTTGAGCGAACGGCGACACGGCTTGCGGGAGCAGCAGCAGCGATCCTGCTTGGCGCAGGTGTTGCCTCGCTTCAGCTTGCCGCAACGGCAGAACTGCTTGGTGAAAGTCAGCGCAGTACCGGCGCGGAGTACAGCTTTGCAGTCAACTTTAGTTATGCCCCTGCCCGAACGCTCAACGTAATCAGCCCGAACATCTTTGGAACCCCTGCCGATGGGAGCTATCTCACCGAAGGCGCATATTTTGAGGATGCGGTCTACATTGGCTTTATCCCGCTCATCAGCGCGATCACTGCTGTGATCGCGTGGCGGCGCAAGCGCTTGCTCAACGGGAAAGCGCGGTTGTGGGCGGTTGTTCCGTTCGCGCTCGTGATCGTGATCGCAGGTTATCTGCTTGCACTAGGCTATCACAGCCCTGTTTTTCCATTCTTTTACAACAATGTGCCGACGTTTGATTTGTTCCAAGCGCCTGTTCGCTGGCATCTTTGGACAATGTTCGGTTTGAGTTTGCTGGCGGGCATCGGTGTCGAAGCATGGGGGCGTGATCCGCTTACCCGGAAAGTCGCGCGTTGGGGCTTGATGGGTGGGGCGGGTGCGTTTCTTGCCGCGCTGGTTGGGTTACTCATCTTTTACAGCGCGGGTGACGGCGTCAATGTGCTGGTGCGCGCGGTTTTATCCACTGCTGTGCTTGGCGTGATTGCTTCGCTGCTTACGCTTCGCCAGCCGCCCGCCGACAGCACTTCACATTGGCGCTGGCAGGGGGTTGTGTTGGTCGTGATTGCGGTTGATTTAGTCTGGGCAAATTGGGGACTAAATCCGACGCTTCCCGGCAGCGTTTATCAACGCGATGTGGACATATCAACCGAGCGGATTTATCTCCCGAACGAGGACACGATCCGCTACGAGCAGCTATTTAAGTTCGATGATTATCAACTGACTGCAGAACAGCTTGGTTTGCTGCGCGAATCACCGCTCTCAAACCTGAATTTGCTCTCTCGACAGGAGGTTTTCGGAAACTTCGATCCGCTCCTGATCGACGGTTACCGTACCTATCAAGACCTGCTCGGCGCGAACGTAGAATCTGCGGCATTACAAATCTGGGCGGGCATACCAAACACCGAGAGCGAATCGGCTGCGCGCACACTGCTGCTCCCGTATGATGCCATCTGCTGGCACGAAAACGATTTTGAGCTTGAAGGTGTTTTGCGCGCAGAGGCACTTGAAGGAACAACACTCAATACGGACATCGTGCATATGGTCGGTGATGGCGATTGTCCCGACACTGCCGAAGCGGTTACGGGAACGGCACGCATCGTCGAAGATACGGGTAACCGGGTAACAATTCGCGTCACGACCGATCAGTTAGCATGGCTGATTCTACCCGACATTGACTATCCCGGTTGGCGGGCATATGTTGATGATCGCCCCGTGCCGATGTATCGTGTCAACCTTGCGTTCCGTGCGGTGCAAGTGGATGATGGCGTGCATGAAGTCGTGTTCGCTTACGGTCCGGTCTGGCTGCTTCCGGGTGTCTTGATTGCCCTCGTATGCACGATCCTTTTCGTTGTTTTGATCCAGGTACGCGAATTCAGCTCGACATGAGTCAGCAGTGGGAGTCGAATAAGCGATGAGGAGAGGTTCTCCAAAGCGCAGCCGCCGCGTGCAGCTCCAGTTTTCTGAGCGAAAACTGGTCTTAATGATCGGTGATATAGCCGCGATATGGATTGCTGTCGTGATCGGTCTGTTTGTCTGGACGGAGATTGACCGCAGCGGGCAGTATCAATTCTCACTTGATTTTCTGCTATCCCAGATTGTTTGGTTTCTTGTGCTGCCCACGCTGTGGGTGATGCTGGCGAGCGCATATGACCTTTACAACCTGCGGGTTGCAGCGAATCGTTGGAAGACGCTTATTCGGATGCTGGTCGTCACAGCTCAGATGATCGTCGTGTACGTGCTCGTCTTCTTTTTGTCTCCGGTTGGTGCGCTTCCCCGGTTATTCATGTTGTATTTTGGGATTGCCGCATTTATCTTGATCGGCTTATGGCGTTCGGCGCGTCCCGCGCTCGTCGGGTGGATGAGCGAGAAACGGCGCGTTTTGATCGTTGGCGACGACGCAGGTGCAGGACTCATCATCAGGGCGATTCAAGAAAATGCCCCTGCCGAGTACGAACTGCGCGGAATCATCGGCAGCGCGGAACATATCGGGCAGGTGATCGAAGGCGTCGCCGTATTGGGGACAGGCGCTGATCTAGCGAATTACCTCCACCGCGATCAGATACGCGAGCTGGTTGTTACATCAACCAACGGCTTGGATGGGGTGACGTTTCAGGCGGTGATGGATGCCTATGAGCAGGGAATCGCCGTGATTCCAATGCCGATCCTGTATGAGCGCATTACCGAACGCGTTCCGGTAGAGCATGTCAAAGATGAATGGACAGTTGTATTTTTACCCGTCAAAAACAGTGATGCGATCTTTGATCCATATCCCTTGATCAAGCGCTGGATCGATATTGTCCTAAGTTTGATCGGCTTGACCATTTTTGCAATTACGCTGCCGATGGTTGCGGCGCTCATTTTGTTGGACTCGCGCGGTGCGGTGTTTTATTCGCATGAGCGGGTCGGGCGCAACGGGCGGGTTTTCCGTATTTGGAAATACCGTTCGATGGTGCAGGATGCCGAAAAAGAAGGCGAAGAACGTTTTGCGCAAAAATCCGATCCGCGTGTGACTCGTGTTGGGCGGTTTCTGCGTAAGACGCGCATTGACGAACTCCCACAGGTGATTAATGTGCTGCTGGGCGATATGAGCATCGTTGGTCCGCGCCCCGAACGCCCGCAGCATGTCGCGCGCTTGACGGAGAAAATCCCGTTTTACCGTACCCGCTTGATCGTGCGCCCCGGTTTAACCGGATGGGCGCAGGTACGTTATGACTATGGCTCAAACGATGATGATGCGCTGATCAAACTCCAGTATGACCTGTATTACATCCGCAACCAGTCGATCTTACTCGACTTGAACATCATTTTACGCACCGTTGGCAAGGTCTTGAGCATGAGCGGAGTGTGATCCCCGATGCGATCCCTGACGATTGAACGCGCAATGGGGGTGATCACGTTTGCGCTGCTGTTCGCGCTGGCGGCGCGCATCCCGGTAGATACCGATACATGGTGGCATCTCCGCAGCGGCGAACACATCTTGCAAAACGGGATTATCTATACCGATCCGTTTTCGCACTCGATGGCGGGTGAAGCGTGGATCGATCACAGTTGGGGATCACAGATCATCCTCTACGGTGTGTGGCAGATCGGCGGGCTGTTCGGTTTGATGATTTACACGGCAGGGTTGGCAGCGCTTGGCATGTTTTTCGTGTGGAAGGCATCCACCGGAAATAACTATTTGCGTGCCTTCGCTTTGATCCTCGGCGCGACAGCGGCGGCGGTGTTTTGGTCGCCGCGTCCGCAGATGATCTCATTTGTGATGAGCGCGGTCATCCTCTACTTGATCCATCTTTTCAAACGTGAAAACAAAGATCGCCTGTGGCTGATCCCAATTCTGATGGCGATTTGGGGAAACTTGCATGCCGGATTCTCGATTGGGTTCATTTTCCTGATCGGCACGATTGGCGGGGAAGTGCTGGCGAACGTGTTCAACCCGAAAGGGGAACATGTCATTGGCTGGAAGGGGATCAGAAAGCTCATTCTGATCACCGGAGTCAGCGCGGCGGCGCTGGTCATTAATCCGTATGGTTTCGAGATGCTGCGTGTTCCGTTCCAAACGGTGGGTATTGATGTCCTGCGCGCCGAAATTGTCGAATGGCAGTCACCGAATTTTCAAGAGCGGCAGACGTGGGGATTTATCTTCCTGCTGCTGGCGGTCTACGGCGCGGCGGGCGCAAGTAAAAAACGCCTCGATTGGACGGATTTTGCGCTGACGGGCGGCACGGCATTTTTGGCGATGATGACCGGGCGGAATATCGCCGTTTTTGCAGTCGCCGCAACGCCCGTTTTGACCTATCACCTTGCGTCTATCGCAGCAGAACGCGGTTGGTTGACGGGAATCGTTCGCACGGTGACTCCACGCATGGCACGGCTGAACCTCGCGCTGGTGGTGGTCATCGTGATCGTGTGCGTGCTAAAGGTGCTGCTTGTTATGGAGCCGATCACGCTGCAAGCGGAGATCGACCGGATGCTGCCGCGACGCGCGGTTGAGTTTATCCGCGATAACCCGCCGCAAGGTCACATGCTGAATGCGTACAACTGGGGCGGTTATCTGATGTACGCACTCCCGGAATATCCGGTATTCGTTGATGGACGGACGGATTTATACGGGGATGAGTTCTTGTCGGCGTATCTGCGTGCGGCGCGCGGCGGCGATAATTGGCGCGCGTTAGTTGACACTTACGCGATTGACTGGGTTTTGGTTGAGACAGGGAGCGGGCTGGCGGAAAATCTGCTCCGTGAACCCGGCTGGCGGCTGGCATACCATGATGAACAAGCAAGTTTATATGTGAAGGAAACGCAGCCCTCATGAAAAGGGATGAACCCACGCTAACCGGGCTTTTTGCAGACCGCCGCCTGTTGATCATGCTGTTTGTTTCGCTGCGCCTGATCCTGTTGTTCGCCTACCAGCCGATCTTCACACAGGGAATCGAACGCGGCATCACGGCGGGCGGCGACCAGTTTTATTACTATCAACTGGCGGGACTGACCCAGCAGGGAGCGCGCCTGTACCCGTTTCAAGACTGGTGGAGCGAGTTTCCGCCCGTGCCCGCCTTCTTGTACAGCGGCATGATCGGACTGCTCGGTGCGGAAACGAATTACAGCGCGTTTGCGATGCTCGGCAGCGTGTTGATGCTTACATTTGATGTCGGAAACTTGATTCTTTTGCGCACCATCGGGACGCGGTTGTATGGCAGCATCAATGGTACGGCGATTGCATGGGTCTACGCACTGTTCGCCGCGCCGCTGATTTTCATCTACTGGAATTTTGAGCCGATGGTCGCGTTTTTCTTGCTGCTGTCGCTGAATGCGTTTCTCCAGAAGAAAACCTCCCGATCTGCGCTATGGGCGGGGGTTGGCG
>JAPKMU010000182.1 GCA_026645745.1 Anaerolineae bacterium
AACCCACACTGCACGCCGCGATGACCCAAAAACACGAACTACCCTCCCCTTTGTGGATGTAATCCCTGAGTTGACTAGTACACAGCTCTCAGAATTACTCGCCTCAACGGGTAGCAAATTCGATCTTTACCGGGAACGAACACGACTAAGCAATGTCCCTCCCGGCATTCGACTTGAACGTATCCGAGCGATAAACGCTGAACTTGTAAATCGTGTCTTTCCTGTGAAGATTGGGAAATACCAAGTGTTTTTAGGACGGGAAGCTGTCCGTGCTTCTCAGCCGGAATTTGCCGTCAATTCATTTCTGCGTGAACCGGCAATTTCTTTTGGGTCACAGAAGTTAAGTCAAGATATATCTAAAGGGCTGACTTCTTTTGGAGCTTACGAGAAACCTGATGCGGATATTCCCATCATTCTAATGGCGCATCCGTCGCAGATGTCAGCGATGGAGGGATTGGTTGCGGCACTACAGAGAGGCAGCAAACGATATGCGGGTTTCCACACCACATTTGGAGCAAACCTCAAGGTAGTTGGCAAGTACGCTGTTTCATTCGAGCAGTACCTATCCACATGCCAAACGATAGTCCCTTCCCTATCTCGTGATCCGCTCCCGCTCATGCTCATATTTATGCCAGATGAAAGGGGGTTGTGGAGCCGAGCTAACCATCAGTCGCCTTACTATCAGGTGAAGCACTATCTCTTGGAGAATGGCATACCATCACAAGGGGTTGATCAAGAAACACTCGCAAACTTGGAGTGGAAAGACCTAAATCTAGCGCTAGACATCTTCGCCAAAACAGGTCATGTGCCTTGGGTCTTGGACGAAGGTTTGCCTCTCGCAGACGTTTTCATCGGACTTTCCTACTCATCTATGCGTATCAAGGACAATCTCGAACGGGTAGTGGCTTATGTGTGTGTGTTTGACGAATTTGGGCGATGGCAGTACTACATAGGAAATACAGAACCCGTGCCATTCGAGGAGCGTGACACTCGTTTGGCTGGCTTAATTGGGAATGCAGTTCAGAGATACGTCGAGCGATCCTCGGTGAACCATGTTCATCTTCATCATGGTCACAAACTCAAACATGAAACTCGATCCCGAATCGCCGAAGCTGTAAGGAAAGTTGCGCCCAACGCAAATGTCCATTTCCTGCACATCAATGACAACAATCCAGTACGGCTTTTTGGAAGCGAGACTGAGCAAGAGGCACAAGTCGCAAGAGGAACTTATATTCGTGTTTCAAACGACAGACAGTTCTTTTTGGCAACGACGGGGAAATCGGATCTGCAGAGCGGGTATCGAGGCACGCCCATCGTTGCACGATGCACACCCTATTACTATGGCGCAGGACCGAACCCTGATTCAACTGTATATGCCCAACATGTGCTAAGTCTCACGAGATTGAACTGGGCTTCAACTCGCGCTTTTTCAGCAGAACCGATCACGTTGCTGTATTCGGCTAAAGTTGCGCGCCACATGAATATTTTTGTACAGAACTACGGCTCATTTTCGCTTCATCCGGATTTGATCCGGACTCCGTGGTTCTTATGAGTCTGCTGAAAACACTGAGGACGACACTTGTCACACCATCCCCTCACCTCTACAAAGATCGTTTGCCCCGAGAACGAAATACCTCCACTCGTGCTGTGACCGTTATCAATGTTCTCAGCGCGATCCAGCAGAACGAGGCGTTTAGCATCCATGTCGCTCATGTGAATTCCAGCGTAACTTGAGAAAAATCCGGTGTAACTTGAGAAAAAGTCTTGTTTTTCCAGCGTAACTTGAGAAAAGCGGTGCTGTCGGTCACCCGACAACACCGCTGCGGATTGAGCTATTTTAGAACGGAATATCGGATTCTTCGCTGTGACCGTTGTCGCCGTTCTCGGCGCGATCCAGCAAGACGAGGCGGTTGGCATCGATATCGAGGCTCGGCTGCGGCGTGCCGCCCTGATCCGTCCATGCGCTCAGACGCATCCATTCCGCCGTCACCTGCACAAGCGAGGACTTGTGGACGTACTTGACCGCGATGTCCGCCAATTTATTCCAGCACGACACCCGCACCCAAACGGTCTGTTTTTCGCCCGCACGGTTCTTGCGACTGACCGCCACCGAGAACGATGCGACCGTCTGCTCACCCACCTGCCGCACCTGCGGATCACTGCCAACGTACCCGGTCACCTGCATATTCAACGAGCTGCCCATTGTGAACTCCTCGCGCTAGTGCGCTTTCGCTGTTCATCGACCCTGTGTCGATTTCTGACCGGACAAGAGCAGGCGATCACGCCAACCATCACCCAAAGGGCGCTACCCAATTGCGGTGAAGGCTCAGCGAAGCTGAGCATGGCGCAAGCCCGGAGCAATCGGGTTAAGCGAAGTCCGCAGGACTTTGATGGGGGCGCGCCTGCTAGGATGGTCAGCGACAAATCGACACGTTTTCAGGTCGGATGGACGAAGCGCCGCGCCGAAGGAGACGATTGGGCGCGACGGGGAAACGATGTGACCGCACAAAGGCAGAACCGTGTGCCAGTGGTGAGCAAACGCGGCTCTTGGGAGATCAGCAGGATGCGGGGCGAAATGGAAGGATGGACTGCGGCGCTGGAAACGGCGGCAGCAGCGGCATGTCCACACAAGCTGGAGAAGACGGCGGTTTGCGTCTGTACGGACGGAACTGCACGCCAATCGAGCCAGATCGATGCCGCCCGGACTGCACACGCTGGAGAACGGTTCGGTCAGCGAGGAGAACGATCCGGTGGATGAGGCTCAGCGGTCGCTCTCGTCGGGGAAGTACGTGCTTTTGAAGTTGTAGAGCGCGGGCTGATCGCTGTGGCGAACCCCTTCGTAGAGCGAACCGGTGATGCGATTCAGTCCCTTGTGCAGCTTCTCGCGGGCGTAGCGCTCGTCCCCATGCGCGAGCATCTGGATCGCGGTCTGGGTCAGGTAGTCAACGGCGGCGAGGAGTTCGTATGCCATGCGTCCCTGCCACGAATGGACACCGTTCGCGTGGGCGGTCGCCGTCTGGAGATCATCCAACCCGCTGTAGGCGCGCAGCATCCCTTTGGCGGTCGCTTCGAAGTCGTCGATGCGGCTGTCATCCGGGGCAAAGCGGCGGAGAAAATCGCGCATTGCATCGACGGTGTGGAACGAGAGGAAGTTCTGTCCGCACTGCACCGCCAGCAGATGCCATGCCATGGCGAAATCGGGATGGTCGCAGAGACCGAACGCCGTATTCTGTAAGGCAACGAGGATATCCACAATGCGAGATTCCTCCCGATCAGCGTTCAGGTTGGAGGCGAGAAACTCGCCAATGGCGTTGTACTGCGCCGCGTCAAAGTGGTCATGATACCGCTGCATGGCAGTAGCTTTCGGATCGTGAGTCATGAGATTGTCCTTGTTTAGAGAGATTCAGTGAGACGAATGATGGTGGTGATGGTATTCGGATCAGTCGGTCGTTGGTCGATCTGAGCGAGAAGACGTGCGAGAACCGCGCTTGCAGAACTGTAAAGTGTGTACAGGCTGTCCTTGTACGGCAGCACCCATGTTCCGCTCGGAACACGTTTTGCGCCGTCTCCGTGCAAAAGGAATGGCAGCATCGGCATGGATGTGAATATCCACCCGGTGGCAAAGACTAGCGGCTCCGCACGCTCGGCGGCATCGAGTGTCCAATCCGCGTAGAGCAAGCGTCCCCCATCATGCGCGAGATAGGCACATTTCAACGAGAGTCCGCCGAGATCGCTGAAGGGCAGACGAACCACTTTGAGCAGGATGACCGGTTGCCAATCGAGGTGGGTGAGCGTGGTCATGGCACCTCCTCAAACCAGATACCACTGAAGCGCGCAAGCTCGTTGGTATCGAGGAAGCGCACCCAAATCGTGTGAATGCCGATGCTGTAGCGGTAATCGGCGCTGTCGCACAGCGGGTAATGGCTCACGATGCACCTGCGGCGTGGATTGACCGTACTCAGCCCAACGATGTGACCGACTGCACCGGGCGGCGGCAGCTTCGAGCGATGGAAGTTCTGGCGTTTGCAGTGCAGCATCAGGTTTGCTCCGGTAAGTATGCCAGCAGCTCGTCCTGACAAACGGGGAGGCTCCGACTGCTGATTCCATCAAGACTTACAAACGTGGCGAAGGTGTGGATGGGCTGCCGGTGGAGCAATTTGTAGACATAGGTGCCGATCACCGTTGCGATCCAGTCGTTGATCAGCAAGTGCTGGTAGCCCGCATCCACCAGATCGGCACACGATGCGCCCTGTGGGAGAAGCAGCCGTTCGGGTTCAGGTTCTGGTTCGAGCAGCGTCGGGAAGAGCAGCCCTTCCTTCGGCAGATAGGGATACTTGCCGTCGCGTCCGTCGATGAAGCGGCGCATCAGGTCAGGATCATCGGTATTTCCGATGCAGATCTGGCCCGCGTCCGCGTGGTTACCCCCACTTATCTGCACTCCCTTCATCCGGTGGACAGCACAGCGCGCCTCGTGATTATCCACGCACGAAATCACCAGTGTGGAGCCGAAACGGTCAGCATGGCGTTCCGGATCGAGCGGTTCCGCAATCCAGCCGATGTCCAGACCGAGCGCAGCATTCAGCCGTCGAGCGACGCATTCGGCTTTGAACTGCCCGATGTCCGCCGGAGCAAACAGCGCCTGTCGCCCGATGTTCTTTTCCTCGACGCGATCCGGGTCGATCAGCACCAGCGACGGTGCATGCTGTCGTGCGCGCTGCATGTCGTAGAGGATGCGCGCGACGATCCGGGCAGAGGATGCGCCGGTGCCGCCCACGCCCACGAGCGTGATGGTCTTGATGTGCGTATTGGGATCGAAAATGCCGTTCATGTTGCCTCTCCCAGCAGGTGTGCCAGCGTTTTCTTGACGGGGATCAAATCGGATACCGGATACCGCTTCGCCTTTTGTGCTTCCAGCGCAACCAGCTTGGCACGAATATCCTGCGGATGGCTGCGGGATTTGCCTGAACAGGCATGATTGCCAAACGGCGACCCAAGGAGCATCGCAAAATCGTTCGCCAGCGATGCGCCGCGCAGGGCGTCATCCGTCACCCGCTGCACCGTCCCCCAGCAGATTGCGCCCGAACCAAACACGTTGGGGATCGGGGCGTGAAACAGGGGAATATCGAGATTCTCCGGGCGGCGTTTCACAGCGAACACGCCGTACTGGGGTGCTTTCTCGCTGGCGGTCACGCGGATCATGACCAGTCCGGGGAGCGGCACGCGTAGTGCCGTTTCCGCATCGTCCAGAAAGATGCCGGTCTTCTGCGGGGGACGGTACTCGACGATGGTCTTCTTCACGCCGTCCTGCCGGACAAGCAGCGTGTTTCCGCCGAGCAGACCGGTATCAAACGTGACTTTTGCCGCCAGCGCCAGCGCAATCTGCGCTGGATCCACCGGGAATTCTTGTGTGAGTTCGCCTTCGGTCTTACGCAGCATCACGCCGAACGAGTAGAAACTCAGGATCAGCGACGGCTGCTCCGTCAGCGCCGTTGTCAGGGCGCGTCCATTCCAATCGGATTGTCCGTTCATCGAGTTTGCCTTTTCGCTTGAATTCACGATACAGATGCGCAATGTTGCGCTCCAATGCCGCTTGGAGCCATGGGGTGGATTTGAGGATTTCGATGCCTGCCTGCACGTCGCGCATGATGCCCTCCGCCTCTTCGATGAGTTCGATGGCGAAGGCGATGTCGTCCGGCGACCACGAAAGCGGCGGGATTTCGGCAAGAGCTTCGTCCGTGTAGTCCACCAACGACGAATTTGTACAACTAGATAACCAACCAAACAGCCAACCCACCTGCCGCAGCGCGGGATCAGGTTGCTCGTGCAGACTGGCGGCGATGGCACGCCCGGCGGGGTACACGCAGTCAGGAATATCGATGCTGTACGTCTCGCCTTCGGGGATGTCGATGCCGAACGGCGCAATGATGGGGAGTAGATCGGTGTGGACGGCGTAGAACTCCGGGTCTTCGAGATCGACGCCGACCGCGTTTAGGGGGATGCCCCACCCGATGGTTTCCAGATCATCGAGTGGGATGCCTTTGGCGGAGATCGCCTTGCACAGCAGGCGATCCATCTCCTGATACGATGCGCCTGCCCGCAGCCGCTCAACCGCTTCGGCATAGATGTCGGCGAACGCGCCGCGTGTGACTTGCAGCGCAATCGTGAGCGGATCAGTTTCATAGTCGATGTCCATCTCATCGAACGCTGCCCAGAAGGGATCGAACGTGGCGACGGCCGTCGCCAGCAGCAGAAGCGGATCTGCTCTGAGCGCGACCGCGAGTTGTTGATAGGTGGCGCTAATCGCATTCACAGGGCGTACTCCACGATACCGACGGCGCGAACAGGGATCGGGGTGAGCTGTGCCAACTGCCGCGCCGCCGCTGCACAGCGCCCGGTGTAGGCGACGATCTCCGTCACCGCTTCGACCAACTGTGAACGGGGGATCGGCGCGGTTCCGGCGAGCAGGTGGGGCTGCGCGCGCAGCAGCCCCATGCCTTTGAGTTCGACGGGCGTGATCCCCGCCAGACATGCGCGCAATTCCTCCAGTCTAAACGGAGAGCCGAGCATGATCACCCCTTCCTACCAGCGATAGCTACCCACTCCAGCACCTGCGTGCCATCTTCGAGCGTGGTCTCGCGCATCGTCGCGTGCGCGATTTCCGGGTAGGTGATTTTGAGCGTTTCCCGAAGCTGTTCGGGATTCAGGTGGGACAGGCTGGCATCGGCAACGATCCGGGTCGCGCCGATCTTGAGGATACGAGCCGGTTGAGTCGGGTTCTGGTCGGTCATGATCTATACTCCTGATAGATAAACTTCTGTCTACTTGGGGATAACATGGCGGAACTGAGTGAGATTGATCCACTACTCCTTTCGCAGTACATCAATGGATTCTTCGGGTATGGGAACTACGGCGGACGCTGGTGGTTCGTCGGCATGGAGGAGGGAGGTGGCAAAACCATTGATGAAATCCAACGTCGCCTTTCGATCTGGTGTGACCGGGGCAAGCATGAGCTTGAGGATGTTGCTGCCTATCACCTCCAATTAGGTGAACAGCAGTTGTTTACCGATCCGGTGAAATCGCAGCCAACATGGAACAAGTTAATTCGAATTGTCCTGAGTGCCGGCGGCGTGCCGCTCGATCTGGAGATAGTCAAGGCATATCAGCAGGATCGCTTTGGAAGATGGAATGGGGACACTTGCTTGATGGAACTCCTACCGTTGCCATCGCGTTCCACCGGAGATTGGCTCTACAGCAACCTGTCGGCAGTTCCTCACCTGACCACGCGAGAAGTGTATCGGGAGAAATATGCTGCGAAGCGGGCGGCTCACATCCGCCAGCAGATCGCGGAACACCGTCCCGCTGGTGTTGTGTTCTACACCGTGAATACTTGGTACAAGCAGTGGTGGGAGCAAATCGCGGGGCGATCGTTTGTAGCATACGAGATTGACGGACAGCCGTATTACACGACCGCCGATGCCCACACGCGGTATTTCATCATCAAGCATCCGGTTAGTCATGGCGTGTCAGTCGAGTACTTCCATCACATCGGACAACGTCTCCGCATCTGAGGCAGACGCATCACCGACTTGTACAAAATCCATCAGCGCGAAGAGCGACAGATCGCGCTCGGTCAGATGCTTCATCTTCTTCGCCAGTGCGTACACATCGTCGATGCGGATCGGGCTGTCCCCGTCCCACAGTTTGCCGTCAATCAGCTTCCCCGCGATCAGCACCGCTTGACGATAGGCTGCCGCGTCGGTCTCACCGCCCGTTATCTTGAGGTGACTGATCTTGACCGCCTTCTTGCCTTTCTTGAGCGGAATATCGACGGTTGGTTCGCTCAGCGGCGCGGGCTGCTCCACCTGCTTGCGCGGCTGCGGTTTGGGCGGCGATAGATCGGGGATGATAGGCGGGTCGGCTTCGACAGCGGCGAAGGCAATGAGTGCGTCCGCAATGACTTCGGTCAGGTCAGCGATGACCTCGTAGGTGAACTGATGCACACGGGCGAGGTCACCGCGCTGCACCAGCAAGGTGCCGGACTTGCTTTCGCTGTCTGCTTCGGGCAGGGTCAGCGTGAGCACGGTCGGCTTGGGCGTGGACGATTTCGAACTCATGGAACAATCCTTTCTCATAAAATGGATGAAATACCGAGTGCCGGGCACAAATCCTTGAGCAGCAGCGTGCCGCAGACATGGCAGAATCCGTATCCGGTTTTTCTGTTGAACCCGAAGGAAGGATGCCGGTCGGCATGCTTGTGGCGCTCCGGGAACGGACATGCGCCGTTTAGCCAGTCGCCGCGCGGCTTGCACCCGGACGCAATCAGCGCATCGGCGACGCGGTAGATGTTTTCAGCATTGAGCGGGATAGGTGTACGAGTAGCAGGTGTGCTTGCTGATGATCGGCGAGGTTGTGGATGATCTGACGGCAGATATGCCTTGAACCTATCCAGTGCATACCGGTGATCGTGGAGTTCCAGTACCCGACAGAGGGCATTGCCACGCATGGGCTTGTTGTTGTGGCTCAGGGGAACACGTAGACTTTGCGCGACGCTGAGATGGTCACCAAGCAGTGCAGCCGCCAAGCTGTGCAGCAGATGCCGCGTGCTGAGGAGATCGGCGGTTGGCTTTTCCAGCCACCAATAGGCGTGGTACCCGCCTCCGCTGGCGACGACGCACGATGGGGATGGATTCGCGCATTGCAGCCGGGTCAGCGCTTCGAGGGAGGGATCATCGACATCGACGAACAACGCTGGGAGCGCGACGACATTCGCCGCGCCGCCGCGCTGCCAGCGGGTCAGTCCAGAACGCCGCAATCCAACCGCGAAGTACGCGCCCCAACCGAGTGCGTTTGCCCGGTCAAGGTCTGTCAGCGCATCGCGCAGTGCAGCCTTGTCATGCAGCGGAATATGACGAGAGGGTGTGGAGTGTTTGCCGTCGGGGTGAATGGCGGTGAACGTGAGACAGGCATCGGTGTACTCTGTGCAGCGGGCGAACAGCGCGTCGAAGAACGCTTGACGCTGCTCAATGTCAGGCATGGCATCAGAATAGCGCCAACTGCTGCGTAAAGGCAGTGTCGGGGACAGCTTCGCGTCGGGGAAACACCAGCGGTTCACGCACTGGTTTGCGTTCCCGTTTCGGCGCTGCCGTCGCACTCGGCGTTGTGACGAGGTGCAGTGCAGGCGTGGAGTCAGTCTGATCCCTCGACAGAGCGATGAGCTTTCCGGCAACTTCCCGCTCAAAGCCGGGAAAGACGATACACTGCTCGGTCAGCCATGCCGCGATTGCGTCTGCGGTTCCACCATCCAGCAGCGCCAGCAGTTCCCCACGTCGCTGCGTCCACAGCGTTTCGTCGGTGATGATGTGAACCGTCTCCAGATACGTCGTAATCGCTTCGACCGGACGTAACGCGCCGTCAGCCGTTCGCTGTTCGACAATCTCAATCGTCGTGATCGTCGCGCCCATCTCCAGCGCAGCAGCGATGAGCGCATCGGGTTCATCAGCGACCATATCTTCGGCGGCGAGCGTTACTTCCTCGACGTTCCAGTACGCCGCGTCTTCCTGATCGATCTCACCCGTTTTTGCTTCCGCCTTGAATAACTCAGTCGGATCGAGCAGCGTCTCGTCGCGCCCAATAGCTTCAAGCAATGCCTCCTCGAAACCCGATTCCCCTTCAGTGAGCGCATCCAGTCCGGTCAAGCCAATATCGCCGGTCAGCAGCTTCGCAGCACGCTGCTTGCGACTCATGAGCTGCACGGCGGTTTGCTCCATCGTCCCCTCGGCAAATAGGTAGTAAACCTTGCAGTGCGCGTGCGTCTGGTTCAGGCGGTACGAGCGCGCTGCCGCCTGCATCATTGTCGAGAGGTTGAACACGATTTCGAAGAAGATGAGCGTCGGGAAGTGGATGAGGTCAAGCCCGGTTTTGACCAACTCCGGGTTGCACAGCACCACATTCGTCCCTTTCGCGATCTCGCGCTCGATGACCGCCTCACGCCGCTCGGCATCGACGGTGTTGGCGAGGATGAACGTCCGCGCCAACGGCACATGCGCACGGATCAGCTTTTCCAAGCGGGGCTGTATGTCACGGGTTGCCGTCTGGCGGAAGTAGATCACGCAGGGGCGATCCGCCGCGAGTTCGTCGCGCACGAGATCGATGAGCGCCTGTTCTTTGGCGAAGATGCGGTCTTCACCGTAGGAAGGGATGCTGGCGACGGTGTACGGCTCTTTCGCACCGGTGATCGGATGCTTAAGGTTGTGGATGAC
>JAPKMU010000183.1 GCA_026645745.1 Anaerolineae bacterium
CTTGGGCGCGCACCAACCACGACATCGGATTCGGGGAGCAAATTCGCGTTCAAGTAGCCGCCGTTGGGTGAACGGATGCTGCGCGAAAAACCAATCACGCCGTCGGTTGTGCTGGTCGTCGTGGTCGTTCCTGCGTCGCCGCTGGTCACGCCCGCGAACTGAGGCGCGGCGCAGCCGTCGTTAAAATCATTGACGACGAATTCAAAGTCGATGCTGTCGGCGTTGTTTTCACGTGCCATGATCACACGCGCGCTTCCGGTTGAGCCAACCGCGAGTGTTTGCCCGGCAGTATAGGGAAGCTGTTCGCTGACTTGGAACGCACCGCTGACCGAAATTTGACGGAGCGAAGTCACCGCCGTTCCGGTTGCATTCGGGGCGTTAAAAAGCTGGTAATAAATGTCGTATCCGGTCAGCGCCGTGCCCGTCACGTTCATCACGCCCGCCGTATCACATGCCACGTAGAAGGCGGTCGCTTCGTTCGCCTCCGTCACGGTCGTCGTATCTTGCGCCACTGCTGCCGGAACGACGACGAGAGCCGCCGCGACCGCCGCGCAAAGAAGTTTCAAGAGTCGTGTGTTCATGGTTATCTCTCACCTGCCGTACTGCGCAATGCCCTTACTATAACCACAAAAGGCGGCGCAAACCAGACGCGCCTCATTGATAGTAGGGCAAACGCCTCAAAATCAAGAGAAAAAGAAAAACCTAACGCAAAGAGACTCAACGTGTGGACGCATCTTTGCGCCCTTGCGACTTAGCGCCTTTGCGTTGGCATTTTCCGCACGGTTGAAACTCAAGGCATCCGTCTGGCATAATGTTCCTGTTTTGCATCACCCCCAAATTCACTCTGAGGAAACATCAACGTGACCCAACCGACTATCGCCGTTTTGCAGGGCGATCAAACCGGTCAAGAACTTCTGGTTGAAGGGCTTCGCGTCCTTGAACCCACAGTGACGCGCTGCGATGTCGCGTTTCAGAATTTCGATCTCTCACTCGAAAATCGCCGGAAGACTCAAAACGGCGTCGTGCATGAAGCGGCGGATTTCATCAAGAAACACGGCTTAGGCATCAAGGCGGCGACGATCACCCCCGGCAACCCAGATGACGTGGGCAGCCCGAACGCGCTTTTACGTGAACTCGTTAACGGGCAGGTGATCCTGCGTACAGGTCGGCGTATTCCGTCGGTGCGCCCGCTGGCGGGTGTGTATGCGCCGATCTCGGTCGTGCGTATGGCGGTCGAAGATGCGTATGGCGCGAAAGAATGGCGCGAAGGCAGCGGGCTTGATGAAGTCGCGTACAGCACGCGCAAACTCAGCCGCCGCACCTGCCGCATCGTTGCGGAATACACGTTCCGGTATGCCCGCCGCACCGGGGGCAAGGTGTTCGGCGGACCGAAATATACGGTCAGCCCGACGTATGAAGGCATCTTCAAGGAAGAGATGGACGAAGCCGCCAAGCGCTACCCCGATGTGCCGTATGATCCCCAGTTGATCGACGCGACATATGCGCTGTTGTTGGAGACCACAGGCGAACCGCTCGTGATTCCGGCGCTCAATCGTGACGGCGATACGTTGAGCGATCTCGTGCTGAAGATGTTCGGCAGCATCGCTGGCGCAGAGTCGATCATTTTGTCGATGGACGATCAGTTTGAAGTCAAGTCGGTGATCACCGAAGCGCCGCACGGCACCGCGCCAAGCCTACAGGGGAAGAATGTCGCTAACCCGATGGCGATGATCCTCGCGGGGGCGGCGCTGCTGCGTTATGTCCAGCTTCCTAATGCTCAGAATGCCAGCCGCGCGATTTACGAATCGGTGCTGGAAGCCGTGCGCGACGGCGTGAAAACGGCAGACTTGGGCGGTCATTCGACGACGACGGAATTCACCAATGAAGTGATCGACCGGGTGCGCGGCAAACTCGAAGTTTGGGACGCGCTCGGTAAGCAGTAAACCCCCTCATCCCTCTCTGTTATTATTACGAAGATAACAGAGAGGGCGCTTATCCCCGCAACGTTAGTGAAAAATACGTGAATTCCGGTCATATACGCTGGATTTTTCGTGTAACGAAGGTATGGTTACGCTGACATCATCGCGTCTCAAAACGTTTCATCATGACATAGCCCAGAAGGATCAACGTTACCGTGCAATCACGTTATGGCTGGATCGCACTCATTCTTATGACTGCGGCGGGCATCTTGTATTTGCTCATTGCCAACAATGCCCAGATCAGTGATCAGTACTTCGAAAATCGCGTCGGTGACCTGAATATCGCATTTGTCGAAACGGTCAATGCCTACAACCTCGCTTCACAACTGATTTTTGATGAAATTGTGAATCAGCCCGAAGTTTTGGAAGTGTTCAGCGGCGCATACACGGCGGACGAAGCCGAACAAGCAGACATCCGCGCGGAACTGCTGGCGCTGCTGGAAGATGATTACGAGCGTCTGCAAGCGCTCAACTTGCGTCAGCTTCATTTTCATCTGCCGAATAATGTTAGCTTTTTACGCTTTCATCGCCCGGAGCAGTTCGGGGATGATCTGACCGATGTTCGCTATTCGGTGCGGATGACGAACGAGACTCAACAGCCCGTAACAGGTTTTGAAGAAGGACGCATCTTCAACGGTTTCCGGTATGTGTTCCCGTTGTTTTACGAGGAGCAGCATATCGGCAGCGTCGAAGTCAGCGTTTCATTCAGCGCGCTTCAGGAAGACATGAGTCAGCTCTTTCCCGGCGGCGTCACGTTTGTGATCAAGTCGGAGGTCGTCGGCGCAACGGTGTTTGAGTCTGAGCAAGACAATTACGTGTTGAGCGATATTTCCGCAAATTACGCCTATGATCGCGGCGTGCTGGATGCCTATGAGAATGAAGAACTTCCTTGGGAAACCATTGAAGCGATCAATACGGCGCTCCCCGATGACATCACGACACGCATGGATGAGGGGAATTCATTCGCGCTGGCGGTCAATGCGGGCAGTCAAGATTACGTCGTGACCTTCCTTGCGGTCAACAACGTGGAAGGGTCACATGTCGCCTATGTGGTTTCGTATCGTGAAGATACGTTTATCGGCAGCAGCCGCGTGAACCTGCTCGTGCTGATCGGCGTGATCGGCGTGAGCGCACTCCTGCTGGCGGTTTTCGTGTGGCAGCGTGAAGAAAGTTATACGATCATCGCGCAGCAGCGCGACACGCTGACGGCGAAAACGACCGAACTCACAAAGGTGAATGAAACACTGCTGGCGGCAAAGCGCGAAGCCGAAGTGGCGAATCAACTTAAAAGCCAATTTTTGGCGAACATGTCGCATGAACTCCGCACCCCGTTGAACGCAATCATCGGGTATTCGCAGCTTCAGCTTTCCGGCATGGTCGGTGAAATCCCAGACAAAGCGCGTGTGTTCCAAGAACGCACGCTGTTAAACGCCAAAGACCTCCTCCGCTTGATCAACGATTTGCTTGATATTTCTAAGATCGAAGCGGGACGTATGGAACTCGTCGCTAAACCCTTTAAGGTGCGCACCCTCCTCAAGGAAATTGACGAACAGCATCACACGCTGGCAGAAGCAAAAGGGCTGGAATTCAGCGTCAGTGTTGATGAGCGCCTGCCTGAAACCATCACTGGCGATGAAATGCGCCTCAAGCAGATCATTGTCAATTTGGTGTCGAATGCAGTCAAGTTCACGCACGCGGGCAGCATTCGCATCCAAGCGGATACAGCAGGCTCGGAACTGTGGCGTATTACGGTCACGGATACGGGGATCGGCATTCCGCCGCACCTCCATGACGTGATCTTCGATGAATTCCGGCAGGCGAACGAGGACACGAGTCAGCAATATGGCGGCACGGGGTTAGGCTTGGCGATCACACGCCGCTTGGTGGTGATGATGGGCGGGAGCATCAACGTCAAAAGTGCTTTGGGCAAGGGGAGTGAATTCTCTGTCGTGCTGCCGATGTCAAACCAACCCGAATTGAACGCGGAAAAATCAACCGCCGCCGCAAGCTAAAGGATTCACCATGACACACATGACCGATAATAAAAACTGCGCGGGCTGGACGGTGATGATCGTCGATGATCAATTCGACAATGTGACGGTCG
This sequence comes from Anaerolineae bacterium, assembly GCA_026645745.1. GTDB lineage: Bacteria > Chloroflexota > Anaerolineae > Aggregatilineales > Phototrophicaceae > Flexifilum. Next base: position 4,084 of record JAPKMU010000183.1, read on the forward strand.
CTCAGACGGTGCTGGAGTTTCTTGGGGCAAAAGTCCATGTGGCGCGTAACGGCAGAGAAGGGTTGACGCTGCTCGAACAGGTGAAACCCACCGCGATCCTGCTCGATCTTTCCATGCCCGTCTTAAACGGGTGGGAGATGTTCGCGCAGCTCCGCGACCGCGCCGATATGAAACATGTCCCGATTATCGCCGTGACGGCGCATGCGATGGATGGAGATCGCCATCGTGTGCTTGAAGCGGGGTTCGATGATTACATCTCCAAGCCGTATGATATTCATGTCCTTGCAGAGCGCATTCAAGCGGCGTTGGACAAAAAACAAAGGGTAAATCATGGATGATGCAAATCTGCGGGTAATCATCGCAGACGACACGTTTGACGACCTGCAGATCATGGCGACAACTCTCGAATATCACGCGGTCGAGGTTCATGCGGTCAATAATGCGCGCGAATGCATCGCGCTCGCCAATCAAATCCTCCCCCATGTGGTGATCACCGATTTGGCGATGCCGGAGATGGACGGGTGGGCAGTCCTCAGCGCGGTGCGGAATAACCCGGCGACGGCGAATACGCGGGTAATCGCGGTGACCGCTTATCATTCGGCAAAACTCGCTGAACAAGTGATGACCGGTGGATTTGACGGGTATTTTCCTAAGCCGATTAATCCACTTGATTTCGTCGAGCAACTGTGGCATATCGTGAAAGCGTAGTTTCGATACGTATCCGATTGTGACCCATGCATGAGCGATTTTACGCTTGATTCGGACGCAGCGCGTTTATGGACGCTGCTTTTTCAACTCGTTTTGGACGGTGAAAAACGAGTCGCGGCGCTCCTGCACGCGCACGGGCTGACCACGCCTCAGTTTTATGTCTTGAAGACGCTGATCGAACACGAGGGGCAGATTCCCATCGGTCAGATCGCGCAGTTACACAGCTTGACCAACGCGACGATGACCGGATTGGTCAGCCGCCTCGAAGCCGTCGGGTTGGTGCGCCGCGAACAAAACGCCGCCGACCGCCGCTCGGTCACGGTGATCTTGACCGCAGACGGGCATCAGCGCTTCGCGGATGTGCAGAATGATTTGACAGGTCAGCTTAAAGGGCTGCTGGCGCTCCTGCCGGAAGATGAGCGCCAGCGCTTAATGGATGATCTCGCGCGCTATGTTGGCATGATTTTAGGGGCGACTGTTCCCGCTTAGGGATTAGCCCATGCTTTCGGCAAGCGCGATCAAGTCATCCTGCATCAAGTCGCGGTCGGGTAGGTCGCCGCTCCCTCCCATCGCGATCACCTCATAGAACCATCCTGCTTCCTGCCAGCGCAGACGACGTAATGACGCATCGGGAATCCATTCGGCTTCCTGTTCGATCAACCCTTCCGCGTTCGGTGTCGGTCTGATATCAACAGCGGCTGCATCGACTGCCCACAACCCGATCACGTATTGGGCGGCGAACACACCGCGCGGGGTCGTGATCTCAACAGGGGTGATCGGGGCATCTGCGCCGATCAGCGGCACATCGTTCGGATCATCGCTCACGGCTGATCCCATGATGAGCAGCCCACGTCCCGGCGGCGCGGTGTATTCCAGCGTGTAGGTTTGCTCGTCGGCGTCGAAATAAACCTGACCGATTTGATACCCTTCGATTTCAAGTGTGGGCGCAAGCATATCGATTCCGAAAGCGGCTTCTGCGGCTTCGATGCCGTTGAATTGGAACGCGGCTTGTGGGCTGTCAGTGGCAGCGGGATCGTACTCAAACGTCGTGGTATTCGATTCGGCGCGGCGGAACAACGTGTCGATGATCTCCTGTGCGAACATACGCAGCGGCGGGACTGCCAAAACCGTCAGCGTAAGCGCGGCGAACACGGCAGCCGCCGTCATCAAACGCTTGGCGACCCACGTAGATGTCGAGCGCTTCCAAGGCATTTTTGCCATCCTTTGATAAAACTCTGGGCTTGGTTCTGCCGCCAATGCCTGAACGATCTGCTCCTCAGTGGGCATGGTCAACCTCTTTTTCTGTTTGCATGGATTGGGCTAAACGGGTGATGATGCGCCGCAGCGTGACCGAAACCGTATTCTCCGGCACGTTCACATGCGCGGCGATCTGCTTGACTTGCCAGCCGACGACGTAGCGCTGGTGCTCCGGCAGCGCGGCGATCAATCCCCATAAGGTGCGATCCTGCTCGGCGCTTAAGACAGCGTCCTCAGGGGAGTCGTCCGCGACGGGGATCACGCTTTCGAGATCATCGACGGCGCTGATCGGATGGCGGGTGCGTTTCCGGTGCGAGTCGATCACGAGCCGCCGCGCGATTTGCAGCAGCCAGCCGAGCGCGGATTCGGAATCACCCTGAAAACGTCCGCGTGTTTTCCACGCGCGAAGATACGTCTCGCCCGTCATATCTTCCACATCTTGAGCGGACAGCGCCGCGCCACCGACTGCCCGTATATAACGAAACACGATCCGGTGGGTGCGGTCGAACAGCGCCGCGAATGCGCCCGCCGTTTGATAGGGCGTGAGATGCCGCAAATTCATCTCCTTCATGCTGCATAGCTACACCCTAAGTAACGCTGAACGCGGCAAAATCTGACAGTTACGGCGGCGTCCACTCGAAGGGCAGCATGATTACGGGGGTGTATTCGCCTTCCGGCGTGACGAAGATCGCGTTGAGATTCGCGTTCGGGTCGTACATGCCGACGCCGATCTGGTAGGGCGGTGTACCTTTCAAGCCGACCGGTAACTCAAGCCAATAGCGGTGCACATCCCCCACGCGCCACCAGTAGCCGGGAATCACATCCCCGCTGACCACTGCTACCCGCTCCCCGGTTGAATCGAAGATATGCATAAACGCGCCGAATGTCCGCCCGTCGATTCCCGGCACACGATCGGTGATCAACCAGTGTAAGCGAAGATATCTATCGTCGATCTCCTCCCCGACAAACGCGATTCCTTGATCACTGGGAATGCGTTCTCTGGACGCATCTATGAACGTGGAAGCGTTGGGGAGCGGGTGAACCATAACCTGCTGCCAACCGGGAAGTTGAACAATTACAATTGTGGGATCGCTCAGAAGGGTTTGACCGATCCATGTGACCGACAGTCCACCGTTGGCGGGGAATATATCCGCGCTTGCCCTCGGCAGATAATCCAGCGCCATGCCGGAAAAACTGCTTAAGATATACGGTGCATCAAGATCGTTGATCACCGTGCCGCCGGGGGGAAGATTCTCACGAATGGCTGCACCCAAACGCAGACCCCCATCAAGCGGAAGTGCGGTGAGTTCGTGCCTGCCGGGAAAGTATGCTGTTTCCTCGTAATAGCGTGCGCTGTTGATCGCCATGATCGCGCCGTGTAGGGTGAGAAAAAAGATCACCACGATAGACGCGATTCGCTGTAACCATGCGACCCCTGCCCTTCTCCAACCGTAGGGTTGAGAGGGGAGAAAGACAAGAGCTTTACTCCCCCTCTCTATCGCTTGCGTGGGTGACGCGGCGTTTGTGTAGGGACGCGCTACAGCGCGTCCGAATGGGGTAAGCGCGACTCCCACCAGCGCGTACCCCGCCGGGATGCCGAGCAGTTGATAAAACGGGTGGATCACCTGCCCGACGTAGCTCATCAGCAAAACGGGCGTGAGGAACCAGATCAGCAGGATGATCATGCGCGGATCGCGGCGGCGGATCACACGGTAGGCGGCGATCACGATGCCGATCACGAGCGCGGCGTACAGTGCCCAATGCGAAACTTGGCTCAAGGTGTGGCGTAAATCGCTGTCGCGGATCGGCGCGTCCGTCCCGCGTGCGAGTTCGTAATCCGCGCCTGTGATCAAACGCACGGCATGACTCCACGCTTCATCGCTCAAGCGTGCGGGTTGGCTGGCGAAGGTTTCCGCCCGCGCCGCGACTTGATCGACCTGTGTGAGCAGTCCGTAGCCGTACACCGCCGCCGCTGCCGCGAAGATCGTCGCGCCGACGAGAAGCGCCCGCCATTGAATCCGCTTGCGGAAGATCACGAGCAGAATTCCGACGGGAATCACGAGCGCGTAGGCGAGGAGGTACGTATTCGCGGTGATCGTCAGGATCACGGCGGCGATAATCAAGCGGCGGGCGGGTTTTTTCGCCGTGCCGAGCAAGACCGGAGTCAGCGCCCACATCAGCGCCGGAACGAGAAACGGGATCAGACTTTGCACCCAACTCGTGCGGCTGTATTCGATCAACCAAGGATTGACCGCCATCAGCGCCGCGCCGATCAACGCGCCGTTTCTGCCGATCAAAATGCGCATCGAGCGATAGCCGAGCAGCACGCCGAGCGTATTCATCGGGATCGTGAGTAGATACGGCGCGATGGGCAGCCGGATCAACGCGACGAGCGGCAGGAATAAATAGCCCGTCAGCGGCGGATTGGCGAATAAGACGCTGGTCTGCTGACCGATCAGCGGAAACACGCCGCGATCCAGCGTCATGAGCGCTTGCCAAACCGGATAGGCGTGATCGATGTTGTGTTCGATCTGCAAGAATAGGCGGACGCGCAAAAGCGCCGCCGTAAGCATGATCAGCCACAAGGCGAGTGTGTGAAAGGTGAGTCGTTTTGTCATGGTGCGGATTTTATCCAACGGGGTGAACTTCCGAAACGCAAACATCAAGACACTGCAAAAACTTGTTTAAAGTATTGCGAAACGTATTGCGTTCCCTAAAAAATAACATATTCTATTACAATGCGCCGAAACCAAGAGGGGGAACACTGATGAGCGCCAACTTACCACCAAGCGAAGCATTTCCGATCACGACTGCCGCCCCAAAACAATCCACGTTTGATGCCGCTGTGATGCAGATCGCGCAGGAGATGCGGCTCAACGTACCGCGCGCCCGGATCGTCGAAGGCTTAGTCCAGCGCATGAACGTGAGCCAATTTGACGCTGAACGCCTCGTAAGTCAGGTGTACGACTTACGCAAACGGGCGCGCAAACAAACCGGACTGCGCGATATGCTGATCGGCGCGGTGATCTGCATCATCGGTACGGTGATCACCGTCGCGACGTTGTCGGCGGCGCGCTCTGGCGGCGGAACGTATGTGGTCGCTTACGGCGCGATCCTCTTCGGTGCATTTCAGTTTTTGCGCGGCTTATTCAATTGGATTCGCTAGACTCAACCTGATCCGCCGTGACCGTCATCTCTGTTACAATTGACAAGAGCGGACAGCAGAGGGGACGGCGGGCATGGCGGATCGGTTCATCTTCTCACGAATTCAACATCTACCATTATTCGCACAACTGCCAGACGAACAGCTTGAAATCGTCTCGGATGTGTTTCAAGCCGTGCGTTATGAGCAGGGCATGTTCGTGTTCCGGCAGGGGCAGGCATCGCAGGGCTTGATGCTGATCGCTAGTGGGCGCGGCGTGTTTATCCGCGTCAATGCACAGGGGATCGAGGAGCAGGTCGGGCAGATCAACCCCGGCGAATACATCAACGAAGCCGCGCTGTTTGCCGAAACTTACGAATCGGCGTCGCTGCGCGTGGTCGAAACGATGATCGTGCTGCTGCTTTCGCGCGGGCGCTTCGCGCATATGCTGACTACTGATCCGGCACTGCGCGCCAATTTGCGGATTCCGCCGCAGTACGGCGGTCAGCCGCCCGTGATGTCCGCCCCGCCGCCGCAGGAATCGGCTCAAGCCGCGCCTGTGAACCCCCCGTCGCGTTTTTCGGGGATGCCGCCGCGTATGCCAACGCCGGGGGCAGCGCCGAAAGTCTCCACCCAAACCATGCAAGCGACCGCGCCGCTTCCGGCGACTGCTCCACCGGCTGACCCGAACGCACCCCCGCGCACCGCACCGAAACGCTTATTCAAAGGGCAGCGCGACGACGAAGCGATTTTGTATCTGTTCCGGCGGCATTGGTGGGCATTCGGGCGTTATACCGTGATCGGCGTGATGATCGTGGTCATGTTCGCGGTCGTTGCCGTTGGTGCGGCGCTAACCAGCACCTTACTCGCGGTCGCGCTGCTTGGTGTCGGGGTGGTGGTAGGCGGCGTGGTGATCGCGTATCTCTATTTTGAGTGGCGTGATGATTTTATCGCCATCACCGATCAGCGGGTGGTGCGTGTATGGAATCATCTGATCCAGATGGAAAA
>JAPKMU010000184.1 GCA_026645745.1 Anaerolineae bacterium
GGTGCAGGCGCGTATTCTGAGTATTGACGGGAAAAACCGCCGATTGGGGTTAAGTCTGCGGGCGATTGAAGAATAAGTGTATCGCTGCCCGAAGCACCAGCAGTATTTTTCTCCCGCAAGACCAGCGAAGGCTGGTCTTGTGCGTTAGAATAGAGTCACAATCAGGAGTAAGGGGTACTGGAGTGGCGCAGGATAAATCTGCCAAACCTGCGGCGCGTCCGCCGACGGAGAAAGAAACGCCTCCGGGCGCGACCGCGAAAACACCAGCCAACGCAAACGCGGCAAAAACTGGCGAAACAAACACCCCAGCGCAGCCTACCAAGTTTGCGAATGCGGAAAAATACACGGTCAAGCCGGAGTTTTGGGATTCCATTTTTGATTTGATCCCTCCTTGGGGGGATGAGATCGCCGCTCTCCTGCTGATCGTTTTTGGCGTCGTCTCGTTTCTGGCGCTCATCAACGTAACATCGGATGCGACCATCGCGGCGGCATGGTCAAGTGCGCTGACCGGAATGTTTGGTTGGGGAAGCGCTGTGATCTGCGCGGGCATATTCGCGTTGGGAATCATAATCCTGCTCCCCAAGCTCGGTGTAGTGATCCGCTTTCCGACTCGGCGTATCCTCGCGTTGGAATTTATGTTCCTTTCAGTGCTGGCGCTGCTGCACCTCGCGGCAGGCGATCAAGAACTTCGCGCGCTGGCGCGAGCCGGACGCGGCGGAGGTCAAATGGGGTGGGCGCTAACTGCTCCGTTGATGAACTGGTTCGGCGCAGCAATCACAATTGTGTTTTATACAACGATTCTTGTGATTGCCGTCTTGGTTATGATCGGCATCCGGCGCGATCAAGTCGAGACATTCTTTCAAACACGGATCGCTGCGCTCAAAGCCTTCGGGCATGCCAAGCGTCCGCCGCTTCCGCCAAAACCCGCACGCACAGTGCAGCCTGTCGGCACTTTGGATGAGGCGCTCAAAAGCAAACCAGAAGTCACCGAAGACCCCAGCGGTCAGCTTGTAGTCGGCACGGCATCGGCTGTGAAAGCGCAGCGCGCCCGTGTGTATTCGGTGGCACGCGTGCGCCCAAATCTCGAAAACCTTGCGCCATCCGTGCGCGCCGCTTTGATCACACAATCGACCAATGCAGCGCCTTCCACGCCCGGATCGCCATCAACTGACGCCAAAAAACCAACACAAGATGTGAGCCGCCCATCCGACACGCCGCTTATCAAGACCGATGAACAAAAATCAGCAGAAGCGGCAGAACTCGCTGCGCTGATGCATCGCAGTAAAGAAGTTAAACCACTGGACGCCATCGGCACGATCAAGGGCAAACGCGTCAAAGGTGAACCGGTCATGGTCGAGCGCCCTGATGGACGCATCAAGCGCTTCTTCACCATCGACAACATGAAAGAGCTGCGCGGCGTTGGCAAACGCGATGAAGGGATACCGCCGCTCGATCTGCTGCGTGATGTCGAAATTCAACTCCCGGACGAGACGGAAATCAATAACAACGTCGTTTTGATCGAAAACACGCTGCTCGAATTCGATATTGACGTTGATGTCGTCGATGTGAAGGTTGGACCAACGGTGACACAGTACGCGGTGCAGCCGTTCAAAGAAGGGCAGAATCCGGAAGGCGAACTCTCCGCCAGCGGGCGCACCCGTGTGAACAAGATCGCTTCATTGGCGAATGACTTGGCGTTAGCACTTTCCGCGAAGCGTCTGCGTATGGAAGCACCTGTCCCCGGTCATACGTATATCGGCTTGGAAGTCCCGAACAAGAAACCGAGCATCGTAGCGCTGCGCTCTGTGTACGAAAGCAAGGCATATCAGGAAAAAAAGCAGAAGAAAGACTCGCCGCTGTTCGTACCGCTCGGTCGTGACGTGACGGGTTCGCCCATCGGAATTGACATCGGCGCGATGCCGCATCTGCTGATCGCTGGCACAACAGGTTCGGGGAAATCCGTCGCAATCGCGGCGCTGGCAACCGCGCTCGTGCTGGATAATCCGCCTGATCTTGTCAAGGTGATCATGCTCGACCCGAAAATGGTGGAACTCAGCCGCTTCAACGGTCTGCCTCACCTGCTCGGTCCCGTTGAAACCGACCCGGAGCGCATCATCGAGGTGCTGCGTTGGTGTACGCGTGAAATGGATCGGCGTTACCAAGTCCTTGAGGAAAACGCAGCCCGTAACATCGATACCTACAACTCACGCTTAGGTCGCCGCCGCAAAGACGAATACATGCCCCATGTCGTGATCTTGGTGGACGAGATTGGCGACTTGATGATGAGCCACCCGGAAGAAACCGAGCGCTCGGTCGTGCGCATCGCGCAAAAAGCCCGCGCCGTTGGGATGCACCTCGTCGTTGCGACTCAGCGCCCGTCAGTCGACGTAATCACCGGTTTGATCAAAGCGAACTTCCCATCGCGCATGTCATTTGCGGTAGCGTCCGGCGTCGATTCGCGCGTAATTCTGGACACTATCGGCGCAGAAACGCTGATGGGCAAAGGCGACATGCTTTTCTTAGCCTCGGATGCGATGGCTCCACAGCGTATTCAAGGCTGTTTCGTGAGCGACGACGAGGTGCGCGCCGTCGTCGAGTGGTGGCGCAGTTGGCATCGCACCGAAATTGACGCGGGGCGCTTGCAATCAATTCATACCGGACCTTGGGAGCGTGGTCTCACCCGCCGCGAGTTCTTGAGCGAAACTGACCCGATGCTCGAACAGGCGATTAGCTTGGTGATCGCAGAAGGTGAAGCATCCGCCTCACTGATCCAGCGTAAACTTGGGTTGGGCTACCCACGCGCCGCCCGCATCATGGACTTGATGCAGGAACTCGGCGTGATCGGGGAAGCGAAACCGGGCGGACGCAGCCGCGAAGTTTTGATCAAACCGGGGCGCGACCCGTTCAAGGATGTCATCGAAAAGCGCATGAAGAGCAAAGGCAAGTCCGGCGACAAAGGCGGATCAACATAAACAAAACGGGCGCTCGTGTGAGCGCCCGTTATTTTGTCTACTGGATGGGTAGGATCAAGTTTGGCATATCAACGACCACCCGATTCACCGCTTTTGACACTTCATGCGCGGTCAGGGCGGATGCGTCGAGCGGCTGAAGCAGATCGCGCAGTGAGCTTGACTCTTTTTCGCCCGTCATCAACCAGCGTTCGTAATCCGCTGGATTGAGGATCACGGGCATCCGGTCGTGAAACTGCTGCATAAACGGATTTGCGCTCGTCGTCAGAATTGTGTACGTGCGGATTTCTTCACCAGTCTCCGGTTCTTTCCACACTTCCCACAGACCTGCGACTCCCATAAATGGTGAGTCTTTCCGGTAGATGTAGAGCGGCTGTTTGCTGTTATCGTCCAGCTTGCGCCACTCATAGAAACCCGTCATCGGCACGATACAGCGGCGGCGTTTGAATGCGGTGCGGAAAGCGGGTTTTTCTTCAACCGATTCGGAGCGGGCGTTGATCATTTTTCCGCCCAAACTCGCATCCTTCGCCCACGAAGGGATCAATCCCCAACGGTACATGACCGCTTCACGCGGGCTGTCATTCGTGATCACGGGTGCGGTTTGCGTTGGCGCGATATTAAAACGCGGTGCAAACTGCGGCACGGTGGTCAATTCAAACGCCTGTTGAAGCTGATTCGGATCGGCGTTGATCACGTAGCGTCCACACATTGACGAACGTCTCCCTATTGACTAACGACGGCGTTTCTTCTCCTCAGGGCTGCGACCGAGTTCTGCGACCTGCCGAAAGATCGCTAGCAGCGCCAACCCCAAACCGAGCAAATCGCCCGTTTGGATGCGGTTGGGGCGTACCAGCCCATTCTTAACGGTGTCATCTTCAGCGGCGCGGGTGTAGAAGAAAGCGGCAGCAAGCCCGACCAGCGTACCGCCGATCACGCCTAGCAGGTACGTCTGAGTCCGCCAATTTCCCGTTTCTTCACTCTTGATCGGAAGATTGCTCATCGCTTGTTCCTCGGTTTTCCGGGCGCTCATCAAACTTGCTGAAGATCGCCCTATCAATAGATGCCAGTCGAGCGTTAAGTGTGATGGAAACTTTCGCCGCGCGTGCACTGATGGCTGATGTGCGCTGTTCAAGCGATGCAGTCAGCCGTTCGAGCGCCATCATCGGCTTGGCAACCCCTTGGTTCACACGCCCCATGCCATAGATCGCAACAACCAGAATGAAGTAAACAGGCAAGAAGCACAAAATCGCGGGGCACAGTACGAGAATCATCCAGAAATCGGCAACGAGATCGACCTGCCGAATGTCGGGAAAAGTAGCTGTCGCTACTACCAGCGCCAAAATGACGATAAACGCGCCGATAAAAGGCAGCCAGATCGCCCGCCGCGCCGCACCGCGTAATGCACGCATCTGCGACTTTTCGTCAGGGATCGGGACAGGCTGAGGAATGGTCATACGCATCCTAACCGTGTGGTGCGCTCACATTTGATCGCATTATACAGCGCCTAACCGCCGGGGCAAGCACTGTCTCGTAGAAGCGTGCAAAAATGGGTAAACTAGGGGATATATTGGCACGACAAGATGAAACGATCACCATGAATTCACACTTGCATATCGCGCCGCGTGTTCAAGCGGCGTTGCAGAACAATCAGGCAGTTGTCGCCCTCGAATCAACGCTGATTACGCACGGACTCCCCTACCCAACCAACGTCGAAACCGCGCTTGCGATGGAGCGTGCTGTCGAAGAAACCGGTGCTGTCCCGGCAACTATCGCCATCATCAACGGAAAGATCATCGTCGGGCTGTCGCACGAAGGCATTGACGATCTCGGTCAAGAACCCCCCGGAAGCGTCCGCAAGGTCAGCCGCCGCGACCTGCCGATTGCCGTTGGCTTGGGCGAAAGCGGCGCAACAACGGTTGCCGGAACGATGATCGTCGCGCATTGGGCGGGAATCCGCGTGTTTGCGACGGGCGGGATCGGTGGGGTGCATCGCGGCGCGCCGTTTGATGTTTCTGCGGACTTATACGAACTCGGCAGGACTCCGGTTGCAGTGGTGTGCGCGGGCGCGAAGTCCATTCTTGATCTTCCCCTGACGATGGAAGTGCTCGAAACGCAGGGCGTACCCGTGATCGGCTATGGAACGAACGAACTTCCAGCATTTTATACTCGCACGTCAGGGATCGCGCTGGATGCGTGTGTTGATACACCCAAACGCGCCGCCGATGTGATCCGTGCGTTGTTTGCGCTCAATTTGCAGCAGGGAATCGTGTTCACCGTCCCCGTACCTGAAGCAGACGCGATGCCTGCCGAAGCCGCCGAACGCGCGATTAATCAAGCGACCGCCGAAGCAGAAGCGCAAGGAATTCACGGAAAAGCCGTCACGCCGTTCTTGCTTGCGCGTGTTGCCGAAATCACAGGTGGGGAATCGCGGCGGGCGAACACCGCGCTGTTGATCAACAATGCGCGTGTCGCGGCACAAATCGCACTGGCACTGAGCGAAACGACGTAAACCGATGAGACTCCGCGTACATGGGCGCGTACCGCTGAGCGGCAGCTATCAACCGGGTGGGAATGCCAACGCCGCGCAAGCGCTTTTTGCCGCTTCTCTTTTGACCGATGCCTCGGTCACCCTTCACAATATGCCGCACACGCTGTCCACGCGGGCGATGTTTGATGCAGCAGGATCGCTTGGCGCTTCAGCAGAATGGCATGAAAGCGAGTCCAGCGTCATTGTGAACGGCGCGCAGATTACGCGGCGTGTTCTCACACATACCGACTCAGATGTGTCGCTTGCGGCGATTTTGCTCTTGCCGCCGCTGCTGATGCGCCGCCGCCATGTTCGCCTTGAAGTTGATTTCCCACTCAACCGTATTCGCCCGCATCTCGAAGCCATGCGCGATTTAGGAATCGATGTGGTGGCATCGGCGGGCGCGGTCGAGTTCAAAGCAGCAGAATGGGATAAGAAAGACATTCTGCTCACACAGGCGAGCGTGACAGCAACCGCGCTTGTGTTGATGCTCGGTGCGGTATTCGGCAAACAGACGATTATCCACAACGCCGCTTGCGAACCGCACATTCAAGAACTTGCGCTCATGCTGTCCGCGATGGGCGCGAAAGTCGAGGGAATTGGCTCGAATGTCGTGACGATTCACGGCACACCTGAGCTAAACGGGGCAGAAGTGACGATCCGCCCCGATCATATTGAAACGGCAAGTGTCGCGGCAATCGCGGCGATGTCCGGGGGACGCATTCAGATTACGGGTGTCCGCACCGCCGATATGCGCATGATCGCCAAGATTTTTTGGCGGCTCGGCATTCAAACCGACTTGGACGATACGACAATCTTTATCCCCAAACACGAAACGCTTACCGTCAGCAGCCACGAAGAAGATGTCGATTCGTCGATTGAAACCGCCCCTTGGCCCGGTTTTCCGTCGGATCTCATCTCCGTTGCTACCGTGATCGCCACACAAGCGCGGGGAACATCGCTTATTCACGAGAAAATGTTCAACAACCGCTTACTGTTCGTCGATAAACTCAAAGCGATGGGCGCGCAAATCGTCTTATGCGATCCGCATCGCGCAATCGTGGTCGGCAGAACGCCCCTGCGCGGAATCTATATGGATTCGCCCGATGTGCGCGCTGGAATCGGCATGCTGGCGGCGGCGCTCGTCGCGGACGGCGACTCGGTGATCGACAATGCGCAGGCGCTCGAACACACCTTCGCGGGTGTGCTTGAGAAACTGAAAGCGATCAATGCGGAGATTACGGTCGAATGAGCGCAACCCGCCAACTGATGAATGTGAACGGACTTTCGCTGGCGGAAATCGTGATCGGCACAGGGACTCCGCTCTTGATGCTGCACGGTTGGGGAGCAAGTGCTGATCTGATGCTGCCGCTGGCGAAATCACTTGCGCCGCATGGTTACCAGTGTCTAATTCCTGACCTCCCCGGCTTTGGTGAGTCCGCGCCGCCGCCAGAAGCGTGGGATACACGCCTATATGCCGAATTGATGCTGGCATATCTCGATGCGCACAGCATCGAACGCGCCTTGTTAATCGGTCACTCGTTTGGTGGACGAATCAGCCTGATTTTAGGTGCGGATTATGCGGATCGGGTCATGAAGATGGCGCTGTTCAACAGCGCGGGTGTGCCGCCGCGCCGTTCGCTTTCAAGCCGTGCGCGGCTCAAACTGTATAAAACCGGGCGTGATTGGCTTGCCGCTTTTGGCGCTAAAGCACTTTCGGAACGACTCAGAGCATGGTACGGCGCGCGTTACGGTTCTGCGGATTATCAATCGGCAGGGGCGCTTAAAGAAACATTCCTAAAGGTGGTCAACAGCGATTTACGCCCGTATGCCGAACGTGTCAGCGTGCCGACGCTGCTGCTGTGGGGCGAAAAAGACGCCGATACCCCGCTCTGGCAGGGCGAAACATTGCAAAAGCTGATCCCCGACGCGGGCTTGATCACATTTCCTGATGCAGGGCATTTCAGCTACCTCGAAAAGCCTGCCGATTCCGTTCGCATTCTCGACTATTTTTTCACACACGACTCATGATTGAAATTTTCCTGTTGATCATCGCCATCGTTTGGGCGCTTGGAACGTGCATACGCGTCTATCGTCAGGCACGGTTTTTTCAAATCGAAGAGTACATGAACCTGCGCTATCTGCGCTGGGTACTGGCGGTTCGTGCGCGCTGGTTGATCAACCGTGCGCTGATCGCGTGGGGAATCGGTGCGGTGTTCAGCTTCATGTTCTCGGAAGCGCCGGATGGATTCTTGCCTGCGGTTATCGGGTTGATCACGGCGATCATCGCTGTAGCTCCCCCCGATGAAGGGGAAATCAAGAAGAAGTTCCGCGCAACAGCCCGCGCAAAACGCCTGCTCGGCGCGTCATTCGCCGCCGCTGTTGTGGTCGTTGGGATCATGTCGCTTGCTGCGAGCAATGCACTCAGTGAAAGCGCGCCGGAAATCCGCGTGATCGTTCAAGGCGTGATCGGGTTTATCGCGTTTATGCTTGCGCCCGTCTGGTTGCTGATCGGCAATCTGCTGATGACTCCGGTTGAGGCGGCATTCCGGGCGCGTTTTATCGCCAAAGCGGGGGCAGTGCTGGCAGATGTAAACCCGGTGGTCATCGGCGTAACAGGCAGCTACGGCAAGACCACAACCAAGACATTTCTCACTCATATCCTAAACGGTCGCTACAAAGCATACCCAACGCCGAAAAGCTATAACACGCTTATGGGCGTGTGCATCGCCATCAACAACGACTTAGCGAACGATCACAGCGTTGATTACTTCATCTGCGAAATGGGCGCTTATATCCCCGGTGAAATTAAGCGCCTCTGCGATTTAACGCACCCCCAGATCAGCATCGTCGTTGAAGTTGGACCGCAGCACCTTGAACGTTTCGGCTCATTGGAGAACATCGCCGCCGCCAAGTACGAGATCATCAAGGAACTGCCGCCGGATGGTGTTGGCGTGTTCAATTGGGACAACCCGCAGATTCGTGCGATGGTCGAGCGCGGCTATCCACAGACGCGCTTAACCATCAGCCGCACCGTCGATCCGGCTCAGGTGAAAGACGCTCTGCCCCGCTTCGTTGCGTCGGAGATTGTCGAATCGCTAAATGGGCTGGCATTCCGCGTGACGGATACCCTAACCGGGGAATCAGAAATGTTTACCGCGCCGCTCCTCGGCGTTCACAACGTCACCAATATTCTGTTGGCAACCGCCGCCGCTGTGCATGAGCGCATGACACTCCGCGAAATTGCGCGCCGTGTGCGAGAACTCAAGCCCGCAGAAAGCCGACTCGTCGCGCAAACGTCCCCCGAAGGCATCACGATCATCAATGATGCGTACAGCGCGAATCCGGCGGGAATCGTGAGCGCGCTCTCTGTGTTGGGGATGTATCAAGGCGGGCGGCGCTTGTTGATCACCCCCGGCATGGTTGAGCTTGGCGACTTGATGGAGCACGAGAATACCCGCTTGGGCGAAATCGCCGCACAGCACGCGACCGACGTGATCCTCGTCGGCAGCAAACGCACCGAACCAATACTCAACGGTTTGCGCACCGCGCAGTTCCCAATGGATCATATCCATGTTGTAGAAACCCTCTCCGAAGCAATCGGGTGGTATCAGCGCAACTTAAGCGCGGGTGATACCGTATTGTTTCTAAACGATCTACCCGACACATATTCGGTTTGAGGGGGACTTCGGCGTGACGGATACACTCAGCGCTGTGATCGCGTCGGTGGCGCTGATCGCAGTGACATTTCTTTCGATCATCCCAATCTTGCCCACACCGCTGATGGCGTGGGTGGTGGCGCTTGCGTTTTCGTGGGCGACCAATTTTCAGCATGTATCGCTCTTGTCATTTGGGATCATCACCGTGATCACCCTTGCCACCAGCCTGAGCGATTTTTGGCTTCCGCTGATCGGAGTGAAAACAGAAGGCGGATCATGCGGCGCGGCGGTTGGCACAATGCTCGGCGGCTTAATCGGCACATTCATCATCCCAATTCCGGTGATTGGCACGCTGATCGGGTCAATCGCCGGTGCAGTCCTGTTTGATGCGCTCGGTCGCCGCAGCCTTCAGCAGTCGAACGGCGCGGCGGTGTATGCAACCAAGAATTTCGTGTATGGCATTGTTGTTCGCATCATCGGCACGGCACTGATTACGGCGGTATTCTTGGGTGCGCTCGTCATCAACTGATGATTGCCCGTTGATCTTGCGCCGATGTGGGGTATGCTTTCCCGCGTTCAGCACGGGAAAGCACCTGAACGCGGAGCATTGGACATGAGCAGCAGACGTAAAACGGTCGTCGGGGTTGTGTTTGGTGGGCGCAGTGTAGAGCATGATGTTTCGGTCGTGACCGGGCATCAAATCATGCGCGCATTTGACCCCGAACTCTACGAGATCGTGCCGATCTACATCACACGAGATGGCAAATGGTACACCGGTGATCCTCTGAATGACCTCAAGAGCTTTCGGAACGAGGTCATCAGTTTGGCGGGCGTTGTTCCCGTCACACTTTCTTCAGCGACCAATCATCATGGCTTGATCATCAACCCA
>JAPKMU010000185.1 GCA_026645745.1 Anaerolineae bacterium
CTTATGGCGGGCAAGCAGTCATCGAAGGCGTGATGATGCGAGGCGCACAGATCGCTGTGATCAGTGTTCGCGCTCCCGACGGGAGCATCGTCACGCACGAACAACCGCTTAGTGCCACCTTATATCGCGGACGGATTAGCAGAACCCCTTTTGTACGAGGCGTAATTGGGCTGTGGGATGCTCTTGGGTTAGGCACACGGGCGTTGTTGTGGTCGGCAGACGTCGCCATCGGCGCTGAAGAGAAGTTCAATTTCAACGGACCACTTGGATGGGGAACACTCGCATTTTCGCTACTGTTTGGTGTCGGCTTATTCTTTGTACTACCGACCGCTGTAGCAAGTGGTATTGAGACACTTCTGTCTGTGGCGCAGTCGGTGATGACGAACATGATTGAAGGTCTTGTCCGCTTAGGGCTGCTGCTGAGTTATATGTGGTTGATCGGGCGTTTGCCAGATGTCAAACGCTTGTTTGGTTATCATGGTGCCGAACACAAAACGATTAATGCATATGAAGCGGGCGTAGAACTCAGGCCAGAAGTTGTCACCCAGTACCCTATTGAGCATCCACGCTGCGGAACGGCGTTCTTGTTGATGGTCATCTTGGTCAGTCTGATCGTTTATTCGGTCATCGGACGCCCACCATTTCTGTGGCTTATTGTATCGCGGGTTGTCCTCATTCCAGTCATTGCAGGGATTGCCTACGAGATTATCCGTTTCACGGCGAAACATCAGGACAATCCGATCATTCGTCTCATTATCAAACCAAACCTGATGCTTCAGCATCTGACCACCCGTGAACCGGACACGCAAATGCTAGAGGTCGCAATCTCAGCATTCAATAGGATGCTGCAAGCTGAACAGAGAGGGCAGTATTTCAACAGTGTACCTCAGGTGGTTCCAACCCATGCGAACATGAATTTAGATGAGGCTTGACATGAAATCGTTAACTGAAGTTCTGCAAGGCATTGAAACTCAAAAGCTGCTCTATGGGACAGCCGGACTCTCGATCGTCGCTGCCTTCATTCATGGTCTTGTCACACCGGAGCATTTTGAAGAATGGTGGGGTTACGGCACATTTTTCATGCTGGTGGCGCTGGCGCAGCTTTTCTACGGTCTTCTCCTGATCTTTCAACCATGGCAACCTGATCCCATTCGCGACACTAAAGGGTTTCCAGTGAAATATCTCTACTGGGCAGGCATCGTCGGCAATGCATTTCTAATTGTGCTTTATCTTGTCACACGTACCATCGGTATTCCGTTTTTTGGACCTGAATCTGGAGAAGTCGAGTCGGTGACGCTGCTCAGCTTAATCTCAAAAGCTGTTGAACTAATACTCATTGGGGTACTTGTCGTCCTATTGCTGCGTTTACGATCTGGGGAACCCACATCCGATCTGTAATGCTATATTCTTCGGTCAAAGTGGAATGGAACATGAGATAGTCAAGCGGCAGCGCCCTAGGCTACTTTCATATCAACCGCCACTTGAACGTGGATAGGAAGAGCGAAACAGGCGCGCGCGACACCTTCTACGCGCCTGTTCGGGTTCCCTCGCCTTTCTTTGCCGTCATTAGCCCGATGTTGCTGCCTGCTTGATGAACCGTCGTACATTTCCTAGGCAGCAATCACCTTGAGGATTGCGCCAATCGCAGGCACATTGCCCTGCCTGAATGCCTGCTTCAATGTCTGCAATGACGTCTGCCCCGCCATTCACTTCAAGTTCGCGCTTGATTTCCTTCGGCGTGTGTCGGAAGCAGTAACAAATCGGCACATCCGGGTTGTCGGGTTCTTTTTGGTAGACCCGCTCTCGAACATCGTTCACATGGAAAAGATGCTGCCCATCCTCGCTGAAATAAACCACGCTGCAATCGGCATCACAGCAGAAGAAATACTGCACATCTTGTACGGCACGCAAACTCACAGCGAGCATCGACTTTACGGTTGCTCCATCGACCATTTTGCCTTGAGTACCCGTTTGCGGGCAGTGTCCCAGTTGGGTATTCATATCTCTACTCTTTCATCCGCTTCAGCCGCAGCAGCCGCGATGAATTAGCGAGGATGCCGAGATCAGGCAGTGACTGTGCCGCTGCCGCGAGGATTGGCGGCAGAATACCGAACGCTGCCAGCGACAACCCGAGCAGATTGTAGATCGCGGTAAAGGCAATGTTGGTCTTGACCACGCGCATGGTACGCCGGGCAATGTGGATGGCTTCCGGCACCAGTGTCCAGTCCTCACGCATCAGCGCGATGTGTGCAGCTTCAAGCGCAACATCCGTCCCGGCGACCCCCATAGCGATCCCGATGTTTGCTTGTGCGAGCGCCGGGGCATCATTCACACCATCCCCTACCATGACGACGATATGTCCCTGCGCCTGATATTCCCGCACAATGGCTATCTTGTCCTCTGGAAGCAAGTTCGCCCGATAGCTGACACCCAGTTTTTGCGCCAGAGTGGATGCGACGCGCTCGTTATCACCAGTGAGGATACGAATTTCTTTGATTCCAAGCGCATGTAAGGAAGCAATCGACTGCGGGATTTCTGCACGCACTGTATCCGCTGCGCCCATCACACCCACAACTTCACCGTCCTTCTGTACGTAGAGTGCAGTTTTTCCCTGCATTTCTAACTGTGTGGAAACATCCGTTGCGGTCGCTATCATACGGTGGCTGCCTACGCTGATACTGCTCCCGTTGACCTGCGCGCGCACACCCGTGCCGGGAATCGCCTCAAAGCTCTTTGGTTCATACAGCGCGAGATTGCGGCGACGCGCTTCTATCCGAACCGCCTCCGCCAGCGGATGTTCAGAATAGCGCTCCGCTGACGCTGCCAGCGCGAGAATTTCGCTTTCCGGGATACCATTGAGGGATATAACGTCGGTTAACTGTGGGCGACCCAACGTGAGTGTGCCGGTCTTGTCAATCAGAACGACATCGGCACGCGCCAGTGTTTCGATGTACTTGCCACCCTTGATGAGCAGACCGATTTTTGCGGCAGCGCCAATCGACGCCAGCATAGCAATCGGGGTAGCGAGCGCGAGTGAGCAGGAGCAGGCGACCACCAGCACCGCCGCTGTTGATAGCGGGTTACGACTGATGAGAAAGGTCAGCAGGGCAATGACTGCCACGAACGGCAGGAAATAACCAGAGAATTGATCTGCGACACGCTGCACATCAGCACGATGGGCTTCAGCTTCTTCGACCAACCGAACGACCTTACCAAACGTCGTATCTGCGCCAACCTGAACCGCCCGTACCCGTAGGCTGCCCAGTTCAGCAAAGGTCGCAGCGAACACTTTGGAACCGACTCCCGCCTCAACAGGCATCGATTCCCCAGTAATTGCAGCCTGATTGATGGTTGCTTGACCGTCAATCACCTCACCGTCTACCGGGATTTTCTCACCGGGACGGACGATCACTGTCTCCCCAATCTGGACATCTGCAAGCGGGATTTCCTGTTCTTGTCCACCACGTTCAACTCGCGCGGTCTGTGGTGCCAGCGCGGTCAAGTTCTTGAGCGCCTGACGGCTGCGTTCGGTTGTAAACCGTTCGGCATAATCGCCCACGCGCATGAAGAAGACCACGATTGCCGCCGTCACCCACTGCCCAACCGCCAACGCGGCGATCACGCCAATACTCATCAGGGTATGTGAAATGATCTGACGTTTTCTGGCGGCACGCACCACATTGAGGAACGTTGGGTAGCCTGCAATGATGACCAGCACATAGCCCAAGGGCGCGGGGACGAGATCGGTGAGCGACTCAAACAGCCCTAGTCCCTCCCCCACGATGACAATCAGCAAGACCGCTCCAAAGACCACGCCAAATAAACTCAAGACTGAGCGCGTAAATCCTTTATTTGCCGTGCTGACAGTATCCGTTTCGGAAGTCTCAGGCACCGAATACCCCGCATCCGAAACCGCTTGACGAATGTCGTTCAAGTTAACGAGAGCTGGATCAAGGCGAAGTACAGCTTTTTCGGAAGACAGATAAACATCGACGGACTGAACGCCCGGCAAGACGGCGATGGCATGGTGGACATGTTCCACACACTCAGCGCAATCCATCCCCTTGACCGGGACTTCGAGTAGTTTTTCACTCGCCATCAGAAACCCCTTCTCTTGTTTCGTAACGGGTGCATTGATAAACGCCCTTGGCAACATCAGACAGCACCTCTTCAGCGAGGCGAAGCAGGCTGTCAATCCGATCATCGGCAAGGCGGTAATAGGTGAAGCGACCACGCTGCTCGCTCGCTACCAGTCCGCAGTCGCGTAAGCAGCCTAAGTGGTTGGAAATGTTCGATTGGCTCAGTCCGGTTGCCTCGACAATTTCGCCCACGTTCAGGGGGGTGTTTCGCAGCGCCTCCATGATAGCAAGGCGAGATGGGTCGGCAAAACCACGAAAGAGTTTGGCTTTTAGGGTGAGTTGCAACTGCTCCCCAGCAATCAGCATGGGTATCCGCTCCATATCATCACATCAGGATTCAATGATATAATCATACCAGAGGATTGGCAAACCTGATAGGACGCTGTGTCGCACCGAAAAATCATGTGGGCTACACGCTGCCTACACAATCCAAGCCTATACTCTTGAGCAGGAGGTGTGTGGTCAAGAAGAGACAGATACCTGTTGAAAGAAGAAAAACGATGGCGAAAAAAATTCTGATTGTTGAAGATGAAGCCAAAATTATGCGGACGGTGCGCCTGTATCTGGAACAGGGCGGCTATGACACAGTTTGGGCGGCGGACGGCACACAGGGGTTAGCCACTTTCCGGCGTGAAAAGCCTGCCTTGATCATCCTTGATTTGAATTTGCCCGGCGATCTTGATGGTCTGGATGTGTGTCGGACGATCCGGCGCGACTCCAACGTCCCGATCATCATGCTCACAGCGCGGACGGAAGAAACTGACCGTCTGATTGGGTTAGAGTTAGGCGCAGACGACTACATTACCAAGCCCTTCTCACCCCGTGAAGTGGTTGCACGGGTGCGGGCAGTTCTCCGACGAACTGAGCAGCCCGAAAGCGTGCCGGAAATCGTCACCGCATCGGATATTCAGGCAGATTTACAGCGCCGCGTCGTGACCGTTGCTGGTATCCCCGTCGAATTGACCGCAAATGAATTCGATTTGTTGGTGGCGTTGATGCGCTCTCCGGGTCGAGTTTATACGCGGGCGCAACTCCTCGAAGCGACGCAGGGAACCAGCTACGATGGCTACGAACGCACCATCGATCAACATGTGAAAAACTTGCGCCAGAAAATCGAACCTGACGTGCCGCAGCCGCGCTACATCCTCACCGTGCGCAGTGTCGGCTACAAATTCACTGAGGACTAAGCGAATGAACAGTCTTTGGGTCAAACTTATGGGCGCGTTTATGCTCATCATTCTCATCGGCACGGGCATGGTGGTGTTCCTCGTCAGCCAAACGACGAGCGACCAATTTGCCCTTTATACGACCCAAGCAGGACAGCAGCAGGCGGTTCAGCTTGCGCCGCTCGCCGCCGATTACTACAGTCGTTCGGGGAGTTGGGTGGGTATCGAAGCTGCGCTGGACAACCCGTGGGGCTACCAGATGAGCGCCAGCGGCATGATGGACGGTGGCATGATGATGGGGGATATGGGCAGATGGTCGGGAAGTGGGATGAATGACTCCTCGATGATGGAGGAAATGCAAACTGCCTTTACCAACCGGATTCTGCTCGCGCAGCTTGACGGCACGGTCATTGTAGATACCTCCGCGCAGTGGATTGGAAATCAACTTCAGCCCGACGATCTTGCTAAAGGCGCACCTATCATCGTGGATGGGCAACCAATAGCTACCCTTATCATCACCCCGCTCGATACCCCGGAGACTCCGGTAGCTGATTTTCTCGATAGGGTCAATCGCTCGGTTGTATTCGCGGGCATGGCGGCCGCCACCATCGCTTTCATTCTCGGCTCATTACTGTTTATTCAAATCACCCGTCCCCTTCGCCGGTTGTCCACTGCCTCTCAGGGAATTGCTGCCGGAGACTTGAGCCAACGTGTGCCTGTTGGCGGTCGTGATGAAATCAGTCAGGTCGCTGTCACCTTCAATCGGATGGCAGAAACCTTGCAGCGCTACGAAAACGAACGCCGCAGCATGATGGGCGACATAGCCCACGATTTACGAACGCCTCTTTCCATCATCCAAAGCAATCTGGAAGCCATGCTAGACGGGTTGCTACCGACGACCCAAGAAGAATTGACCTCCTTACATCAGGAAACCCTGCTGCTCAACCGACTCGTCACCGATTTACACACCCTGTCATTGGCAGAAGCAGGGCAGTTGAAGCTGCAAAAAAGACTCGTTGAAGTGGGCAAACTGGTCGAGCAAGTTGCAGAAGGGATGCGGCTGCGTGGCGAAGAAAAACACATCGCGCTCCAATCCAACATTGCCGCCGAACTTCAGCCCTTTCAAGCCGATCCTGAGCGGCTCGTGCAAGTGCTCACCAACCTGGTGGATAACGCGATTCGCTACAATGGCGACGGGACGCGGGTCCTCCTATCAGCACAGTCTGGTGACGGCTGTATTGAACTGTCGGTCAGCGATAACGGTTCTGGCATCCCACCTGAAGATATTCCCCATCTCTTTGAACGTTTCTGGCGTGCGGAAAAGTCGCGGAATCGTGCCACTGGCGGCTCAGGCTTGGGACTTGCCATCGTCAAGCAGCTGGTGGAAGCCCATCAGGGTCACGTGCGGGTTGAAAGTCAGATCGGGAACGGGACGAAATTCACTGTTTATCTCCCTGTCTTCTAGCGCTTGCCTCGGCGTGAAAAACCTCACACAAACCTCACACTTGCGGCATAAACCGTATATCAAACTGCTGCATTCTTGAGACAAACAACGGATTTGAATATGGAGATCATCTCATGACCACCAAACAAAAATTCCTCGGGCTAGCCGTGCTAGTCCTTCTTATCGGAGTGCTTGTGTCTGGTGCATCCAGCGTGCTAGCACAGACCGGCGGCGACACGACCCCCACCCCAATTCCACAGGGGATGCAACAGGGATACGGGTGGAACATGCATGGCATGATGTGGGGAAATGGGCAAAATAACGCACTGTGGACGGCACTCGCCGATGCGCTCAGTATCGATGTAAACACGTTCATCACGCAAATGCAATCCGGCAGTACGCTCGCCCAAATCGCCGAGGCTCAAGGTGTGGACATTCAAACTGTGTACGACGCGGCGTTTGCAGTGATGTCCGATCACATGAACGCGATGGTTGCAGCGGGCTATATGACCCAGTCACAGGTCGAGGCACGGCTCACGTGGATGCGCGATAATATGGCGCAAATGCCCATGCTGACCGGTTCCGGCTCCACTCCTTGCCTAATGGGCGGGATGATGGGCGACTACGGTTCAAACATGATGGGACACGGCATGATGGGGCAAGGTATGATGGGCGGATGGAACGGGATGCACAATGGTATGATGGGGCAGCATCACAGCGGCTGAACGCGAACCGCTGTATTCATCTAGCATGCAAGTCTTAGGAGGGTGTCGAAGCAATCTCGACACCTTTATTGTTTTCATCACTCTGAATACATCCCAAGCAACGATTACCAAGAAATAAGCGAAATCAGACAATAGAGGTCTAAGGACAGGAGAGAGTTCGCGGATTTCGACCATGAGTTATGTAGATGTGTCTGTCATTATGTCGACAGCTCTAAACAACGCTTTTTATCGTCACCTGCTCACGTCATTCCTCTGCTTCCGCTGTTTTGAGGTGCGACTTCATTCGCAAATTAGCACACCAGCCCGCCTGCAAAACCGCCAGCGGTTTCGCCTCGGAGTGCGGCTTGGGCTTGTGCCGCTGTGCTCAGCCGCCCTCCGGTCGCCCTTCGGGTGCAGGCAAGCGCCCAGGTGTGCTAATGCGTTTTGCGAAAGTCGCACCTTCCAAAAATACAGCGGTGTATCGAGCAGACGGAGATTTCGTATAAAGGCTGTGCCGGATCGAAAGGACGGCGCTGTAAAACTGCCCGGCGTATAACGCCGACGAACTCCTACAGATGTTCGCGCTGCACTGACTGTATCAAACGTCCCCGAACAATTCGGTTCGGAACCCGTATACCGTCGTGGATGGGACAGCGAGCGCCTTCGGCGCATACAAGAAGCTGTGCCACCGGAAAGGTCAACGTTTTGTCTCTGCTACACGGCAGGATGGAGCGCATCTAGGCGGCAATCTATGGGGATGGGCGAAAACAACGGACTTTTCTCGCGCTACTTCTCGGCTTACAAGGCTGAGAGGCGGCGCGTTTTCAATTTCCCGACCTGATGCACTTCTCGAGGAGGTGCTTATGCATGTTCAGACGACTACGCATTTGATGATCGCCGGCAGCCGCTACACGACTCGCGAGATGCTCGACTACGCTCGACGCGCCGTCCAGCGCGCGCACCAACTCGGTTGGACAATCATTGTTGGTGATAACCCGAAAGGCATCGACATGGCAGTCGTGCAGGAATGCCGCCGCCTCAAGGCGAAAGTGATCATCGCCGGGATTGCCAACTTCCCGCGCAACTACGGCTGCAAGCATGGATCGTACATCAAGGTCACACGCGATCTGTATCGTGTGTCAGGCGGCGATCTGCTGGGTGGCTACACGGCACGTGATCGCTGGATGGTCGATAACTGTCAGCGTGCGTTATTCATCTGGAACGGCGATAGTCCGGGCACAGAAGCGGGTTACCGATATGCGGTGCAGCGTCGTAAGACTGCCCATTTGGTGAACTTCTCGCGGGAGGTTGTGCCATGAACGGTGCCATCCTTGCCATTAGCACTTACGGGGGACAGCGCGTGAAAGACCCCGCCACACAAAAGACTGTGAGCGCCCAGAAAATCGGCTACAGCAGTGCAGCAGCACACCTCTTGCTCACCCTGTACGGTAGTCGAGCGCGGGATGTTTCTCCGCGTCAGGCATCCTACTTCTATATCCAGATTGATGATGAAGTCGTCGTACGACACGGGTACATCTTGCTCAAGTTGACAGCAGAGGAAATCGCACACGCTGAGACGACAGCACGCCGTTTCCATCACGCCGCCGCTTACCTGTGGCAAGACGATATATGGCGTGAACTGCCCAACAGTCGCATTGCTGAATATGCCCCTGTGCTACCGCGTTCCGGTCCTGACTTCAACCCAATTGGCTTCCGTCCGCCAGCGCCATCAACGGGAGAACGAGAGACCGTCGTCAGCGGCATTACGGTAGAACGCAGCCAGCGCGAAGACGGCGGTCGCGTATGGTGGTGGCTCACTGGCGACACATATACGCATCGGGAACTGCTCAAACGGCACGGCGCACGTTTCAGCGGCAAGCGCAAAGCGTGGTATTGGATCGGCGCGGAACTGCCCACGGCGATCCGGGCGCTGGTGACGAGCGAAACGCAGTCTGATACCGAAGCATCCGAAAAGGAACCGGAGTCGCCGCTGTTGGCAATCTTCGGCGGACGGATCGTTGGCAAAGAACGCGCCACAAAAGGCGACCTAATCGTGAAGGGAGTGAACGGCGTCTTCGCCACGCGCACGACATGGATCAACCAGCAGGAGCAGCGCGAACTCGTGTGGGAGTTCGATCTGCCCCCGCAGGAACGTTTGGGCAATCCGCTGCCCGCCATTCAGAAGGCGCTGCAAACCAGCGGCGCGATCTACTCCCTCTACACGCGAAAATGGCACTTCGATCAGCTCGGTAAGGTGGAAGCACTCAACGCCTTAACTGAGAACGTGCCATTCACCGAGGACGAACCCTGCACCGTCGATGAGGCTGCCGCCATTTTGGGGTTGATGGTGAAAGATGCTCCTCCCGCTGAAGAGCCGCCGCGCCTGTTCGCACTACATGACACCGCTTACGCTCGTCACGAACTTGAAACGGCGGACGGTAATCCGATTCCGACCGGAACAGGCGGAATGATCGTGCGGCTGTACCAGCACAACGCCAAGCACGGCTGGAGCTACGACGTGGATTTCGAGCAAATCGGCATGTGCTGGTCATTCGAGCGCGAACTC
>JAPKMU010000186.1 GCA_026645745.1 Anaerolineae bacterium
CTTGCCCTTCTTCCCCTTCTTGCCGCGTCCGCCCTGTTCGTCATCGTCCGCATCGGGATCATAATCATCAGTGGACGCATCAGGCATGTAAGGTTGACGCTTCGGCGGGAACTTCGTACCGTCATCGAGTGCATCGGCATTGGGTTCCGCTGTAACGGTGGAGACGGGCTGCGGCGGAGCAGGAACGTCCGCCGGGAACACAATCGCATCCAGCGCCGCTTGCAGCGCCTTCATCGCGTCTGTTGGCGCATCCGAAAGCATCTGACGGAGGCGGTTTTCGTCGATCAAGTAGCGCAGCATGACTTCGCCGACGCTCTCAAGACTGCTCAACGAGTCCTTGATCGGCTGTGAAATATTCAACTTATCAATCGGCATGTTAAATGCCGCCTGTGGGATCGTCGACCGGATGGCGGCGATCTGCGCTTCACGCTGTGCGCGCACGGCTTCGCGGGTCGCCAGATAGCGGCGCTGCACATATTCGGCAAACCGTACCAACGTCTGATATTCTTCGGGCATCACCGTGCGGTTCGCCGTGCGTTTCTCCATGATGCGTTCGACTTCCGTCAGCATATCCGAGAACTGCTGACGAATTTCCTTCATCACCGGGGAGTTTGGTTGTTCCAGCGCTTCGCTGACCGCTTCGGTCACGCTCTTAATGTCGATGCGCCAGCCCGTCAGTTTGGCTGCCAAGCGCGCATTCTGTCCTTCACGTCCAATCGCCAATGATAGTTCGTTATCCGGCACAATCACGACGGCAGTACGTCCAGTTTCGGGGTCATCTTCAAGGAAAACACCCGCGACACGCGCCGGACTCAGCGCTTGCTTGATAAACGTCTCGTTATTGCCACTCCACTCGATGACGTCGATCTTTTCTTCGTGGAGTTCCTTCACGATGTTCTGAATACGGATACCGCGCATCCCGACGCACGCGCCAACCGGATCGATATTGTCCTGCTGTGCGAACACAGCCACTTTGGAACGATACCCGGCTTCACGCGCAATCGCCTTGATTTCTACCTGACCGCTGTAGATTTCCGGCACTTCGTATTCGAGCAAACGGCGGAGCATATTGCGGTGACTGCGGCTGACAACGATCTGCGGACCGCGATTCGACTTTTTCACTTCCATGATGTACACACGCACTTTATCATGCGCTTTGTACCGTTCACCGGGGATTTGCTGCGCACGCGGCAAAATTGCTTCGGCGCGTCCCAAACTCAACATCACACGATCCGGGCTGACGCTCTGGACAATCCCGGTGGTGAGTTCCCCTTCTTTTGTAGCGAATTCATCAAAAAGCGTGGTGCGTTCTGCTTCACGAATTCGCTGCAAGATCACTTGTTTCGCTGTTTGAGCGGCAATGCGCCCAAACTTCTTCATGGGAATTTCCGCCTGCACCATCACCATATCGCCGAGTTCGGTTTCAGGGTGATAGAAACGCGCCGTCTCTAAATCAACTTCTGTACGGGTATCCTGCACATCGTCAACCACTTCTTTTTCAACAAGGATACGCGGGCGACCCGAATTCACGTCAATGACCGCCTCGATCCGCTGTGATGCGCCAATGCTGGCATCGCGGCGGTACGCTGAGACCAATGCAGTGCGGAGCGCTTCCAATACCGTTTCTTTGGGTAGTGATCGCGATTCCGAAATTTCGGTAAAGACGACTTCAAACTCGCTTTTCATCAGATGAACTCTTGAACTCCCTAGCGCTTTTCTGGGGAACACGCGGCGCGGCGAATGAAGGAGGCAGCAGCTACACACTAAAAAAGTGGGGGGTGCCCACTTTTTGTCCGAACCAGACTGTCTAATATCTTACCATCGACCTTTAATTCTGGCAAGACGATTTCGCTGATGCAGAAGACAAAACCGCCGCTCAGATGAGCGGCGGTTTTGTGAACACCATTTCTATAGGCTAAGGGGTTGACTCTGGAGTTAATTCAGGCGTGATCTCCTCGGTGCTTTCAGCCTCGACGGTGACTTCAAACACCATCTCGACTTCCGGCGTCACCTCTGGATTTTCGGCAGCGGGAGCGCCATACAACCGTTCGATCAGCGCGGGGTCAGCATTCGGTGATGTAATCAGCGGGAAGGGTTGGAACGCAAGTACGCGGTTCGCGGTGCTGTCTGCCACGTACACGACACCATCTGCATCGAGCGTAATTCCGCCGATGGTCACAAACGACATTGCATCGAGCGGCTGATCGGGCGTCCCCTTTTGACCGAACGAGCCAATGCACGTTCCGTTCGTGGTGTAGACTAAGATGCGCGCGGCGTCAGGGTCAGTGATGTAGATCAAGTCGCGCAGGGAATCAACCGCTAGATACGGGCGATTGCCTAAGTCCTCATACCAACCCAATACGCCAAACTGATACAGCGGCGTGCCATCGGCAGAATTGAACACCGAAATACGACGATTCCACGTATCAGCGACGAACAACCGCCCATCGGGATGGATCGCCAGCCCTGCGGGTTCGTTCAACTGACCGGGGGCATTCCCGCCGGAACCAACGTCAAACAGGTACTCGCCAGATGCGGTGTAGACACGAACACGCTTATTTCCCGTATCCGACACATACACGCGCCCCAGCGCATCGGTCACGATGTCGCGCGGTGCCCAGAAACCGTCGGTAGGTTCGGTCAGCGCATCGAATCCGAGCGTGACCGCCTGCCCCCATGACGCCAGCGGTGAGCCTTCCGGCGAATAGACAACAGCACGGAAACCCCATGTATCCGCGACATACAGGTTGCCATCAACACCAATGCTGATCGCGTTCGGTCGCGTAAGCATGAAATCAGGCGATACCCCGATCTCTTGCAGAATTTCGCCAGAACGGTGCATCAGGAGAATTCGATTGTTAAATTCGTCCGCGACGTAGATGTTGCCGTCGCTGTTGACCGCCAACCCCATGACGTGATTGAAGGGATTTTCCGGCACGCTGTTGACCGTCATAAAACTGACGAGCGGCTGATAATTCGTCGTGCAGACGCTTGGCGCTGACGGGTCGAACAGGGTATCTGAAACCGTCGTCGCCCCCGAACCCAAGCCCCACACCTGCGCGGCGATATCGCGGCGCACGTAAAAATACATGCGTTCGGCAACGGGCCAATTGGTGAAGGTGTAGTCGCGTCCGGTGGCTTCACCGTAGCGCGTATGATCACGATTCCACCAGATATCCCACATGCCTTGGCGAATTTGGGCGGCTTGCGGATTATCGCCTTCAAAATCCAGCGCATTTAGGACACGCTGTGGGTTCAGGTTGAAGTATTCCTGATCGGGCCACCACATGCGCTGATACTCATAACGAATGTAACGGTCTTCGAGAAGCGGCTCAAGGCGCGAACGCACATCGGCGCTGACGTAGATCGCAACCGCGCCATCAACATCTTGAAGCGAAGGATTTTCGCGGAAGTACTGAACATTGGTCAGATGGCGCAAATACCACGTAACAGGCCACGCATTCCCGCCCCATGCGAAGCGCATCCCATAACCGTCTGACGTTCGGCGGCTCAGTTCTTCGATTTGCGCCGCCATCTCTTTGATTCCCGGCGCGCCGTGCGCATAGACCAGATATTCGTTGGCGTAGTCGTAATTGATGAACGCCGCCATCCACGCCGCACGGAAGGTCAGCACACCGAGCGCAACGAACGCCGCCACGCCAACCATTCGCCTAAACTGCATCATACCCGTGAACTGAACCACACGAGCGATCAAATAGACGATTATGCCGCCCGCGACCACCAGCGCGATCCAATTGGTTGTATTGCGGAGATCGCCCTGCTGCAAGCCTGAGAACGGCGATTGACCGAAAACAAACGGCGCGATAATCTGCAAGAACAACGCCCCAAACACGGGAATCAGCAGCAGATACAGCCAACCGCGCGCGACGAATTTCTGCCATTCGATCCCCTCAATGACGCGCCCGAAGTACCAAGCGGTGAGCAGGATCATCGGCGTGGTGATGTGCGTCGCCAGCCAAGGCATTTTCTCGCCCGCAAAGGTATAGGCGATGAAGTTAAACACCGCCCACCACGCCACGAACAAAACGAATGGCAGCCGCCGCAGTCGATCCTCACCGAATAATTCGGGGTTGCGCCGCACGCCGTTCGCTTCGTCGTGCTCCTTGCCAAACGGGTTATACAGCGGCACTTCTTCGCCCTGTTCGTTGATCGTGGTTTGGACTTTACGCTTTTCTTCGAACTCCACGATCCGCTCACTGCGCTGCCGCCAGAAGATCGTCAGCCCCGCGCTCATGGCAAGGAAGCTCCCGATCATCGGCAAAAACTCGTAGATCGGCATGATCACGAGCGAGTAGTAATACTGCGGCTGACTTCCGCGCCGTGTCCCCTGTTCATTGAGCCAATAGCCGAGGCTGCCGATCATGCCCGTCGCCAACCCTGCCGGATTGTGGAACATGGTCGTGAAGAAGAACGCGAACAGGATGTAGAAAACCGCCGCGCTGATCAGCCAGCGTTTCCAGTTCCAGACCAACCCGGCGACCGTCGAGATGATCAACATCGGCACGACTGCCGCGACCGAAACACGAATGCCGCTCGACGTGATGTCCATCGGGTTGCCGCCGATCATCTTGATGATGATCGGAGTCACCCAAGGCAGAATAAACGTCCCCATCAGCCAGAGGACGTCAAGCTCTGGGAAGCGCGAAAGCGTACGCCACCAGCCTGCCATTCTGGAAAAAATCAGCAGCGCGACGAGCAGCACCATCGCTACCCATGTCGCCAAAATCGGCAGATTACCCGTGATCGTCCCAATCCACGCGGCGAACTCATTCCATGCAATCTGAAGCGCGGGGAGCGGCTGACCATTGGCGTCCGTCGTCGCCGGGATCGGGATGTTCGCTGTCACAATCGGCGCGATTTCCGGTTCGCTGCTCGGAATATGCGTGCGTTCTTCGACGAAGATCAAAATCAGCGCGAACGCGAGCGTCAAGATCACCACGATGAGGAAATCGGCGGGTTTGAATCGTCCGTTTCCGCGCCGGTGCGCCCAGAGGAGCGTACCTACCAGCACAGTGATCATGAACGCAACGAGTAGGAGCGTCCACGTCATGAATGCACTAAATTCCAGCGTCACAAGCTGCCCGGAAAGAACCGCCCGGATACCGGTCAGGATCGATTCTACACGCCCGGTAACGGGAACGGTTTGGAAAGCAATCGCAAGCACGGCGTACATCACCATCGCCGCCACGCCTGCCAGCAGAATCGAGATGATCAAGAACT
Organism: Anaerolineae bacterium; assembly: GCA_026645745.1. GTDB lineage: Bacteria > Chloroflexota > Anaerolineae > Aggregatilineales > Phototrophicaceae > Flexifilum. Next base: position 5,242 of record JAPKMU010000186.1, read on the forward strand.
GGAACACGGTTCGCATCGGCACTTTGAAGAAATGCTGATACAACCGCATCACCCAGTAGATCGTCATGAACAGCCCGAAGATGGCGACGTACATAAACGCCACCTCTTTCGAGCCGAGACTCCACAACATCGCGCCGGAAAACACATACAAGAAAATCGGTTTGCGTTTCCAGCGGGCGGGTCCATCGACATACATGAAAACGCACCAAACCATCACCAACGTGGCGAAGATCGATGGGGTGTCTTCACGAATATAGCGGTTGTAGTACATCAGCATCGGCGAGATCAGAATCATGATCGACGCCAAGATCGCACCCCACTTGCCCAACCAGCGGCGGAAAAGCAGGGGAAACATTACCATCAACACGCCGAGAACAGCCGGATAAATACGCGCCGAAAAATCACTGTCACCAAACAAGAAATACGAGAGTGCGGTGAAGTGAAACAGGATCGGACCGTGCATCAGCGGATCATGCTGAAAGTTCGCGCTTTCGTACAGGTAATACGAAAACTGCGTGTGCAGGCTTTCATCATGGCTCATCACACGGTCGCCCAGACCAGCAAACCGCGTGAACACCGCCAGCACAAAGATGACGATAAAGATCACCATCTCCCAGTTGATCGCGTATGCCCGCGTGAGCCAGCGGCTCAGAGCATCCGAGCGCGGCACAGACGAGTTATTCGGATCGCGGTAAGCTGCTTCCATCAGGGTTGTCCTTTAGGGCTGTTCGGTTGCGCCCGGCGTTGGCGCAATATTTTGTATGAGAACCATCAAATGCGGTTCGCGGTTGGCGCGATTGCGCGGTTCGCGGGTTTCCGTTGTGCGGATCAGGAATGCTTCTGGCGAAACAGAATAGGTGACGCGCATCAGCAGCGGCGTTGGTGGATCAGGGATTTGCGCGTAAACGCGCTCGCCGTTGAGCAGCGGGGGCAGCATCAGCGCGAGAATCAACACAAAGGCAAACGCACCGACTCGCAGCGGTGAATACCGCCGTTCCTGCCCTTTCGACGGAATTTCAAGGTCAGACTGCACCGCCATCCAAATCGTACTGAGCTGCGTGCGGCTCGGCTGTCCCATATGTACGATTGTCGAGCGCAAATCACGCGCCGCGCGGCTGTGCCGCGTATATTCTGCTGCGCATGACCGGCATCCATTCAAATGCGCATCCACACGCCGCCGCGCGCGGGGCGTGAGTTCCCCATGAACATATGCCGTAAGGTAAGTGCGGCAGCTTTTGCACGTCAACGGCATCGAAACCTCGCCTTAGAAACTCAACAATTCGTCTAACAGTCCCTGCCCCACCGGGTCAAGCGCACCGCGCAGCGCGTCATGCGCCAAGCGCACGCGGCTTTCGGCGGTTTTGGGAGGGCAGTCCATGATTTCGGCAATTTCGCGGTACGTCAATCCGTGACCGTAGCGCAGCACGACCGCTTCACGCAGTCGGGGCGATAGATTCGCCAATGCACGTTCGAGTTCTTCTTTGGCGGACGTATGCGCATAGGCGGCTTCCGGCGTTTCCGATCTCGGCGCGTGCAGGGCATTTTGCAGCCCCGTCGTGAGTTCGATCAACAAGGGACGCCCACGACGATATACATTTCGGCAGCGGCAGATCGCAATCGTGAACAGCCATGTTTTGAATGCCGACAGCTTTGAATCATAACGCTTCAGATTCTTGAACGCATAAACGAATGTTTCCTGCGCGACATCTTCGGCGTCATGATGATTCAACAGCAAACTATAACAAAGCCGGTACACCCCCGGCGCGAACACTTCGTACAGGGACGCGAATGCCACCTGCTCCCCCGCGAGCGCACAGGCGATCAAATCATTGATATCATGCTGTTCAACGGTTGGCGTTTTCAAGCAGCATCCTCATCAAGCACAAAATCGACAGGTGATACTACACAACCGTGCGCGCTTTTCCTCACCTCAGCCTGCCCCGCCCTCGTCGTTATTCGCTTGAATACCCGCGTACACATCCCCGCGTACCCACACGATCACGCGCTCAACAGCGGTTATTTCGACCCGCGTCCGGTTTTGCGTCCACCATCCGGGTAGTTCGGTCAGAAAGACCACCGAAGGCTCCCAGAACGAGCGAAGTGTAAAATCCTGCCCAACGTAATTAGTCGTGATCTCCGGCAGAATATCAACCCCGAAGTCCGGCGTGATGATGATCGGCGCGTAAAGCGTTTCTTCTAGACGATAGTGATAGGTTGCGTTCGGGAAATCCCGGAGCGCCCACGCAATCACGCTGTCGGAATCGGCAACCGCACGGACTTCGATGGTGTTGAACTCCGCACCGCCCCATTCCGTCAGGTCGAGCAGGGTTTGGCGCATCAGCCAATAATCGCGCGACACCGCTTCTTGATCATGAATCAACTCGTTCGGGCTGTCTGAACGTTCGACCGACGCACGCCAACCGCTCCCGATGCTGCTGATCAACCCGAAAACGAGCAGTCCGAGCGATAAACCTTGCAGCGACGCACGATCCCCCCACACGCTGGCGATCAAGAAGTAGGTGATAATCATGAACAAAATCGGGATCAGCGTAAGGACGACGCCTTCCGGCGTAAACTGAACCCCATTAAGCGAACCATCTGGTGAAAAGATCAACGTGCGTGCGACATCATGCAGCGCCAGCGTGAACACAGCAATAATCGCCACTGCGCCGAGCGCGACCACCCACCGCCCCCACGCCGGAACGCGCCACAAGTGATTATCCGGTAGATCGCCAAGTAAAGAGCTTGCCGCATGACTCGCCAAGATCGTCAGCGGAACGATCAACCATAAAGCATGATCCGCGCCCGCACCGCGCCAAAAGATCACCGCAACTGCCGCCAATACGATCCACGCGATCAGGAATCGGGTAAAGTCGTCCAAACCGCTTCGCAGCGCGGCGATTACGGCAGCAGCGGCGAACAGGACGGTGAACAATTCATAGAACAACGTCACGGAAATCGGAAACAGCGCGGGAGATTCCCCGTGTGTGAATCCGGTCAGGAAGCCGCTTAGGACTTCACCGATTCCGCTCAAACCGTCCATCTGCGTAAAAAATCCCGTGCTGATCATGATGAGCACTAAAGCCGCCGCACCTATACCTGCCGCCCAAGGCAAAGCGCGCAGCGCCTCAAACGCGACTCCCGTAGATTCGGATGCAGAGGATTCTTCATAGGTGTACATGCCGCGTTCGTTTAAGGACGAAGTCAGGCGCACGAGAACGCCAGCCGCAATCACGATCAACACAAGAGGGATACCGCCCGGTTCAACCAGCAGCGCCGCAACCGCAAATCCTGCGACTGCGATCACGCCGTAAGCTGTCCCGCGTGTACTCGCAAAGCGCCACAGCCCCCACAAGCTAATGATCACAAACAGCATCGTCCATATCACGGGCGAACTGCTCCGCGCCGCCGCAAACAGCACCGGCGAGACAGCCAATAGGATGCTCAAGATCAGAGTCCGACCGCGACCCAACAGCGCCCGAAACAGCAGCGGGGATAAGATCAGCCCGATTGACCCGAACACAGTCATCAACCTTGCGGCGAGTTCCGAACCACCTAAAATGCCAAAGCTGATCGACTGAAGCGCTTCCATGAATGGGCTGCTCGTCAGCGCCGCTTCGATGGTCACACCGGGTGTAACCGCTCGGTAGGCGCTCAAGGCTTGGGTAATCTCTTGTCTGTCCATCGGCACGCGGTCGAGTTCCGCCAAGCGCAAAATGAGCGCAAGTGCGATTAGCGCCGCGTATGCCACCCATTCCAGCGAGACAGTCACGACACGAGTCTGCCTACTCGCTGCGGTTAGCTCTCCCAGTGAAACAGCCTCTACCGCTGTATGATCGGTCATCAAAACTCTCCCGCTGCCAGCGCTTCAAGATCGACGCGATATACGCGGGCAGTCCCGGTATCGCACACCGCTTCAAGGTTATCGCGGAACATGGTTTCGTCCGCGTTATACGCGATTCGCTCGTTTTGACCGAAAAACACGTAATCAATGTTGTACCGCAGCAGGATTTCACGGGCGACAAACCACGTTGGATCGGTGTAGAGGCGGTAAATATCATCTTCTTTCGATCCAGCCGTCTCGGCAAAAGTCGATCCGCGCCACTGCCCTTGATGTCCTGTCCAGTTGAACAAAATCGGAATGCCCGTCAGTGTACCCACGCGCCCGTAGCCCCAGCGGTATGACCCCCCGACGGCTTCGACGACAACCGCATCATCGCCTTCAACCAATGCACTCAAACACTGGACAGCCGCGTAATCGTCCGCGCTGACTAACCCCGCCCGGATAAATGACTCGCCGCCGTCCAGCGTGAGCGGGGGCGCGGTTGTCTCGTCAAAATTGCGGTTGGTTTCAGCCCATGTACGTGAATGAACGGCGAAAATCGTGAATAAGAGTCCGCCCGTGATCACGAGTGCGCCGAGGCTGCCAAAGGCAAACCGCACCGGTGGAATCCCGACGCGCTGTTCATGATCCGACAAGATCGTGTACATGGCATAGGCGGACGCGATGCCCCACACCACCCACGCTTGATAGTAAAACTTGAACACGGTATTCATGCGCGTGGTGAAGTTATCCCGCAGATACACAAACTCCGGGATCAACGTGAGCAAAATCCCTGCGCCGACCAAAAGCAGCACAAATCCGGTCGCTGGAGGGTAGGTGATCAGCGCGGGCGTTTCCGATTCGGATTCTTGTGCGCGATTAAACACGCGCGGGAAAAGCCGCCC
>JAPKMU010000187.1 GCA_026645745.1 Anaerolineae bacterium
GAAACCTTGATCGCGGTATTCGCTGTAGGCGCGGGCAATCGTTGGCATTTCAGCGCGGCACGGTGGACACCATGTCGCCCAAAAGTTGAGCATGACCACCTGCCCCCGGTAATCGCTCAGGACGACGGGATCGCCCGTGATCGTTGAGGCAGAAAACGCTGGTATCGAGCCTTCGCCGGTGCTAGGGCGCATACTGGCGAACAGAATCATCGCGGCGACGGCGAGCGCGCCTCCCGCAAGCAGCAAAAGCATCGTCGGCGCAGTCGAGCTTGGCTTTTTTCTGGCAGGATTCTGGATTTTCGGCGCTGCACTCATGAAGGTTTGCCTTGTACTTGATGACGCACGAGCAGTTCATTCAAAAAGGGTATAGGCTAACGCACGGTTAGCACTTGCGTGAAAGCCCTCAGCCACCCCCGACAGCGGGTGCGGGCGCGCTGTAGGCGGATGCGGTATTTTGCCCCTTGATGGCGATGCGCGCCAGCTTACGTTTGGCATGTTCGCCGCCGCATACGGGACAGATCACATGATCTGCTTGGCTCATCGAAACCCGTTTTTCGAAGGTCTGCCCACATCCGGGGCAGTCGTACTCATACATTGGCATCGGTGATCGTCGCTCTATCTTCTCGATTATCTCGTGCTCACTTTAGTCGAATGGGGGGCGGCGAGCCACACCGGATCGCTTATAACTGGGCATAAGGTTGGCTTATGCGCTGTGTATGGCAAAACTCGCCCTATACACAGTCGTTTGATCATGATATACTCACAACGCAATGTGGGATTCAAAGAGACAGATGATTGTCTCACCCGCATGGGTGTCGTGGTTGGACACCCGGTAGACCTCTCCAGAGAAACCAGACTGTTGTTACGTTTCAGCCTCCTGTGTTCTCCACATGTATCGCGTATGCATCCTGAACCATTAGGGTTGTAGTGCGGTCAAGGCTATAGCAAACCTTATGCTTTAGGAGCAGAAAAAATGACGACTCGTTCACACGGTACAGTCAAGTGGTTCAACGCGGATAAGGGCTTTGGCTTCATCGCGCAAGATGGCGGCGAAGACCTGTTCGTCCATTACACGGAAATTCGCTCGAGCGGTTTCCGCACGCTTGAAGAGGGTGCGAAGGTCGAATTCGACATCACCCCCGGCAAGAAGGGCAAGCAGGCAAGCAACGTGACCATCGTCAACAGCTAAGCTGACGCTGATCTGAATCACAAAAAAGACCGCTCCGGTAACCCGGAGCGGTCTTTTTGATTCATGCGGCGCAATTTAAACGTCAGCCGCCCGCCGGGGTTTCCGTCGCCGCTGGATCGTCCATCATCGTATCCCCGCCGGACTGGTTGGCAAGCACACCCGCCAGCCGATCCCCTTCAATCGCATAGCTGATCACCTGCGGCGCGGATTCGCTGCCGAGGATCACGAGCAGGTAATAGGTGTTGGCTGAGAACTGCGTCCCTTCAAGCGTGAAGATCGGGCTGCCGCCGCCCGCCGCTGCTGCGCTCAAGTTGACGCTGCCCGCTTCCACCAAAAAGGTGTAAGCGCAGTTGGCAAACGTCGCGCCCGCGCTGAGTGCTGCGGCGCTGTCTGCTTCATCAGTAGCCATCGCTTCGGCGGTCGCATCATCAAAGATATAGGTTGTATCGCTGCCGCTCAGTTCCGTGCAGGTTGCCGCGCCGTAGAACGGAGTCTCCGTATCAGCGGCTTGCGCACAGGGATTATCGGCAGTCTGATCCGGCACGATGCTTGCGCCTGTCTGCGTACCGGGATAGCCAACACTCGCCGCGAGGACTGCACCGTTATTTCCGGTCAAATCGAACGCTTGACTGCCTTCGATGCCGTTGAAGATCGTCACCAACGCGCAGTTATCGGGGATATTCGTAACCGTTTCGCGGATCGCGTAGCCGCGCAGCGTTCCCGCTTCTGCCGATCCAACCACGACGATTGTTACCCAACTGCTGCGGGCGTCCACTGTGACCGGACCAACAACGGCTTGATTCTGCGCCGCGCCCTGAGGCACAAGCGCGAACGTCGTGCCGACCGGAAGTTCAACCCAACCGCTGATCGCGCCAAACGTCAAATCCTGAATTGTCCCCGGCTGACCGTTGACATACGAAACCAGAACGCCCGCATCCTGCGCGAAATGCGCGAAGCGAACAGGTACCGCTTGAACAGGCGCGCCTGTATCAGCCGAAGCGGTGAATTCTGGGGTTGGCTGGACGATGTTCGGGGAGGTCGTTGGTTCAAGCGTGGGATCAAGGGTTTGCTCAACAGTGGGGGTGACGGTCGGCGTGGTGTCTTGAGCCGACACCGCTGACATCGCCAGCGCCAGCAGAACAAGCAGCAAAGCAGAGAGGGTGAAACGACGCATTCGTTTACTCCTGATTAGTCGAACGGTTTACACGCGGCTAGGATACGCTGTCAAGCGGGCGGTGAGAATGGGTCAGCGGGTGGGTTTAGGGAGAATAGTTCGGCTACCTACCGAATGGGTTTATAGAGCAGACTCAAGCCTGCTATGATCACTGGGCTTGCTCACACATGATAAAGTGAAAGGGAACGCATGGGTGATTTGTTCGCCTTCACTTTATCATCATCGACGTTATTCACTCGCTCGAAAGCAAAAAGCTGATCGCCGCCGGAAAACGGGCTGCCCATGCGTGCTCGCGGTGGATCGCGCCTTGGTCTTCGATATACATCAAGGTATCGCCGAGGCGGTAGCCTTTTTCGAGCAGCGCGGCTTGCAAGTCACGCACGCCTTGAAGATAGACGGTATGACCTTCACTTTCCGTGATGCCAAACCAACCCGTCACGGTTTCGCCTTCATGAGTACCAACGTCGTGGTAGATGCGACCATGCCCGGCTGCATGTGCCTTAATCGTCGCCAACAGTCCGTTATCGCCAAACCAGTACGCGGTGCTGAACGCGGCACATAAACCGAAAACTTCCGGGTACATGATGAATCCGTACAGGCTGATCAAGCCGCCCATCGACGAACCCGCAAGTCCGGTTGCTGCCGCTTCGGGGCGGGTGCGAAAGCTGGTGTCGATGATCGGTTTAACGGTTTCCATAATGAAGTGAATGTAGGCGTCGCCGCGCCCGTTCAGCGGATCGCTTCCCATTAGAGAGAATGGATACGGGGAGTATTCAATCCCGCGCAGTTCTTTCATATTGGGCAGACCGACGATGATCGCGTCGATGCCTTCGGCAGAAAGCGCGGTCATGGTTTCGTCGATCTGCCACTCGCCCGAATAGCTGGTATGCGCGTCAAACAGATTTTGCCCATCTTGCATGTAAATGACGGGGTAGCGTTTGTCGCCAGCGCTGTACGCTGGCGGCAGCCACACCTGCACATCACGATGATTATCCAACTGCGGACTGTAACAATCTTGAAGGACGAGCAGGTTTCCGACGACGGTATTCGGGGTTCTGCTGTATGGCTGCCAAATGTGCATGATAATTTTCCCTATTCGATGAGAAAACCAGAATCTACCGAATTACGGGCAAATCGCACAGAATCAAAGCGAATTACCTCCGGATCAGGTAACGTAACGACGAAATTCAACACCGAACTCTCACTCCAGCCTTTCCCTTCTCAGATTTTCGGAACGAAGGATTTGGGCATGCTCCCACGTATTGCATTTATGCACTATGCCAGCCCGCCGGGTGTTGGTGGAGTCGAATCCACCATCGCTTATCAAGCGCGCGGGCTGGCAGACATCGGGTATCTTGTCCGAGTCATCAGCGGCGCTGGCGGTACGTTTGATCCGCGCATTGAAACCATAGTTGATCCGCTGTTTGGGTCGCGGGATGCGCGTATTCTTGCCGCCAAAGCCGACTTGGATCGCGGGGTCGTCACGCCCGCGTTTGAGATGCTTGTGAACGACATCGAAGCGCGTTTGAATGCCGCACTCGATGGGTGTGCCGTGTGCATCGTCCATAACATTCACACGATGAATAAGAATCTCGCGCTCACGACGGCGTTGGCACGCTTGACGCAGCCGCGTTTAATCGCGTGGGTGCATGATTTGGCATGGACAAATCCGCAGTATCAAGCGGAACTATCCGCGGGCAAACCGTATGATTTGATGCGGACGGCGTGGTCGAATACGCGCTACGTGACGATTTCCGCACCGCGCCAAGCCGAAACCGCTGACTTGCTTGGCATTCCGGCAGATCAGATTCCAGTTGTGCCGCCGGGGGTGGATATACCGCTGTTCTTTCAGTGGACGGAGATGATGCGCGACATCGTAGCGCGGCTGAATCTGCTGGATGCCGATCTCATTTTGCTGCTGCCTGCCCGCTTAACGCGGCGCAAAAATATCGCATTGGCGATCCGCGTATTGGCAGAAGTGCGCCGGATCAGCGGACAGGACTGCCGCTTGATCGTGACGGGTCCGCCGGGTCCGCATAATCCCGCCAATCCCGGCTATCTAAGCGAACTGCTCGATCTGCGGCGTGAACTGGGCTTGCAGGACGCAGCACATTTTCTCTATGAGCTGCATGTGCCGGACGATACCACAATGGCAAACTTGTATCAATTGGCGGACGCGCTCCTGTTTCCGAGCGTACAAGAAGGGTTCGGGATTCCGATTTTGGAGGCGGGAATCGCTGGAATCCCGATCTTCTGCTCTGATCTGCCGGTATTCCGCGAAAGCGGACAATCCGATCTCATCGTGTTTGACCCCGAACATGATTCACCGGGCGCGATTGCCGCGCAAATTGACGGTTACTTCCATGAAAACGCGCGTCATCGTTTGAAAACCCGCGTGCGTCATCACTACCGTTGGGAAGTGATCATTCGTCGTCAGCTCGTCCCACTCTTGGAGATTCCATGACCCCTTATAACTTGATGTTGGTCTTGAGCAGCAAAGACAACTTATCCGACTGGATCGCATTCGCGGAGCGTCTGCTTCCACCCGGAGGTGAAGTCCATTTGCGCGGTATGGTCACGGTCGAAGCGGATAAGTCGTTGAGTGAAGGCGCGCTCCCCGCCCGTGTGTGGCGCGAGTCATTCCGCGCGGCGGCGCTGGCACATCCAGCGATCCATGATGAAGTGCAGGTGTATGTCGATTATCAGCCGTTTCAGCGGATCATCAACGAACTGCAAGATCACCATTTTGATTTCCTCCTGATCGAATGGGGCGCTTTGAGTACAACTGTAGGCGGCGTGCCGTTTGAAGATGTGCTGAGGCTCACGGCGTGCGATGTCGCGCTTGTGATCGGAATGCCGATGATTGCCGACGCGAGTCAAGTGCTGCTCTCCTTACGCGGCGGTCCGAATCTGTCATTGGGGACGCGGGTCGCGGGTGCGCTGGCGGGAACGGGAAACACGACGCTGTTTCACGCTGTTGCACGAGGAAAAATCGCGCCTGATCTTGAAGTCGTGATGCGCACGCATCCGTATATTACGCGCACCGTCACGGCGGTGTCCGATTTCGCTGCGGGCATCGTCCGCGAAGCCGCCGCGCACGATGTGATCGTGATGGGCGCGGGCTTTCACCGTCTGTCGAATACCTCGGCGCGCCCGACAATTTTCCATGAGGTATTCGAGCGCACGCACAAGCCGATTGTTCTGGTTCATGCGGCGCGTCAAGAAGCGCTCGAATTTCATGTGCCGATGTTGGCATACAAACCAGATGAATCGCTCTCCAACCGCGTTGACCGCTGGTTTGCCGAAAACACGTTTCACAGCAGTGAGTTTGATGATGTGCGTGCGCTGGTGGCGCTGAAAGAAAAACAGGGTGTTACGGTGAGCGTAGCACTGCCCGCGCTGAACGAAGAAGAAACCGTCGCGACTGTGATCCGCACGATCAAAACGGCGTTGATGGATGATGTACCGCTGATCGACGAAATCGTGTTGATTGACAGCCGCTCGACTGATCGCACAGTGGCGATTGCTCAAGCGTGCGGTGTTCCAACCTACGTTCATCAAGAAGTGTTGGTCGATGAAGTCGGAACGCATGCCGGAAAAGGTGAGGCGCTCTGGAAAAGCCTATACGTCACCAAAGGCGACATCATCGCGTGGATCGATACCGACATCAGCAACATTCACCCGCGTTTTATTTACGGATTATTGGGTCCGCTGCTGCGCTATCCACGCTTGCAGTATGTGAAAGGTTTTTATGCGCGTCCCATCGAAGTGGGCGGCAAACTGCAAGCATACGGCGGCGGTCGCGTGACGGAGTTGGTTGCGCGTCCGTTCTTCAACCTGTTTTACCCGGAACTTTCCGGCATCGTGCAGCCGCTCGCGGGCGAATACGCCGGACGGCGGCGCGCACTCGAACAAGTGCCGTTTTTCAGCGGCTACGGCGTCGAAACCGGGCTGTTGATCGACCTGCTGGATCGGTTTGGGTTAGACAGCATCGCCCAAAGCGACTTAGAGGTGCGTGTGCATCACAATCAGCCGCTCGTCAGCTTGAGCAAGATGTCATTTGCGATCTTACAGGTGTTCTTGGCACGGTTGGAAAGCCGCACCGGAGCGGGGTTACTCAGCCACGCGAACCGGAGTATGAAACTGGTTGTTCAAGAGGAAGATCGGTTTGCGCTGGATATTGCTGAGGTGGGCGATTATGAGCGTTCCCCGATGATCAACGTGCCTGCGTATGCCCAGCGGTACGGTACGTAACAGCAGTAGTACCACAAAAAGTTCCAGAGTCGGCTATACTGTTGTTACAGCATGTTGGGGTGTGCCCCACATCAACGGATCATCTTGAACGAGGGCTTCATGGCGCGGGCAATCATTCTCGGCTCATCAGCGGCACTATCGGACGCAGAACACGATTACACTCATTTTCTTCTGACTGGTGAAGACGGACGCGCGCCGATTCTTGTGGACTGCGGCTCAAACCCGATGCCCAAGTTCCCGATTTTCAATGTTGATCACAACACGATTCAAGATGTGATCGTCACCCATTTTCACGCGGATCATGCGTCCGGTTTTCCCAATATGCTCACCGAAATGTGGCTGCTGCATCGCAAAGCGCCGCTGCGGGTGTATGGGCTGGATCACTGCATCACGCGGTTGGAAGATACCATGCTTGGCTTCGCGTGGGACAGTATGCCCGTCAAGTTTCAGATCGAGTATTTTCGCGTGCCGGATGCCGATAACGTCCCGGTGATGGAAAACAGCGATTTTCGCATCACGGGTTGGCAGACCAAGCATTTTATCCCAACGATGGGACTGCGAATCGAAAACAAAGTGACGGGAAAAGTGTTGGCGTATTCGTGCGATACCGAGCCGATCCCCGCGATTGTCGAACTTGCGCGCGGCGCAGATGTGCTGATCCACGAAGCAGCAGGCGCAACGCCGGGACACAGCAGCGCCCGCTCCGCCGGGGAAATTGCCAAAGCCGCCGGAGCAAAGGCGCTGTTCTTGATCCACTACCTGCCGCCGCAGTACAGTGATATAACCCATCTCGTCCCGGAAGCCGAATCGGTCTTCGATGGGTTCGTCACTTTATGCGAGGACTACGATGTGATCGAGTTCTAATTCTCTTGCAGCGTGACGTGCAAAAATGCGAAGTCCTCACGCGGCGGCAGAATTTCCTTCACCTCGACCACTGTAAAGCTTTTCTTCCCAAGGCGTACTTGATCCCCGGGCTGCGGCTTTTCGGACTGGCTCTTAATCGCGCCCGGATGTTTGCCACCCATTACGACGTAACTCACCTTATAGATCATCCGCTTCACCTTTGGCTGGTGATGATCGAGCGTTGGCGCTTATCTCTATACTCCAGTTTACCCCGAAAACCCATACGCGTGCTTGACGCTGAAGCACTGACCCCAATGCTGCTTATGATTCACATGGCTCAACGGGCTGATTTGCGGGTTTTTGGGCGAGGGCGGACTCCGGCTTCCGCACGCAGCCGAAAAACGCCAAGCAGCGTTCTGGACTCCGTCCAATCCTCAAGATCGGCGTTTAGCTTGGCATATTCGTCTACATGGTCGCGGAGCGCCTGCTCATAATGCGCTTCTGCATCCCAAACAGCGATGATCAGGTAGTGGCTCGGATTTTTAGCATCGTTGAGCATGGTTGTCCCCCGGAAACCTTGAGCGCTGCCGAACAATTTGCTCCATGCGCCGCCGGGACCATACACCAACTCGAAACTACCCTGAGCGTTTTGCTTGACGATGATCTCCCACACAATTTCTACCACTGCGCTTTAACCCATCTCTAAAAGCCGGCGGGGTTTAATTCGACTGAGCGGCGAGCGTCCGCGTAATCTGATCTAGATGGGCAGCCCCGTGTCCTGCATAGGTGCGCAGCAAAGATTCCACCGTGATCATGCCGTTTTCAGGGTGCATTCCCGTCATCGCAAACTGTGCATCAGTCAGGCTTTCAAACAGCGCCACCCAACGCGCGTGCAGCCCACGAATCAGATCGAGCGACTCGCGGATCGAGGTTTGATGCACATCTGCCATATCTGCCCACACATCTTGATCATAAGGAATCACCGTCGGGTTATCTTTGGTGAGCAGGAGTTTGGTGCGGATGTAGGCGTTCATGTGGCTGTCTGCGACATGATGAACGTTTTGGGCAACTGTCCATTCTCCTTCAAGAAAATGGGTGGTCAACTGCGTTTGGCTCAATCCGCTTACGAGTGCTTCAAGTTGGGCGGGCAGCGCGCGGATCGCGGCGATCAGGGTTTGTTTTTCCGTGTTCGTCAGCATAGGTCTCCTCGTTCATCAATTGGTTGCAGCAATTTAACACAGAGGTTACGCGGCGGCGACACTCTGGTAACGGCTGCCGCTTATGGTCAAGGTGTTCCAAAACGTTCAAGGAGACACACAAAACCATGAAAAAGATTCTCGTGCTTGCTGTTGCGGTTCTTGCGCTTGCCGTTCCGTTTGTCGCTCACGCTCAGGATACCACCTCTGTTCCGAATCCGATTGTGATTACCGAACAACGGGTAAACGAATCGTTCTTCGTGACAAATCCACCCTCGCGCCATTGGGATAACCTGTCAGTGGATTTTCAAAGCAATCAGGTTTATATGACGGGCGACCTGACATTCCGGGGTCGTCGTGGACAGCCCGCCACCACTTACGCCGTAACCGCTACTATAACCGCGTCGGTCACAAACGGACGCATCTACTGGTCACTGTTGAGCGCAACCGCCGATGGTCAGCCCGCCAGCGATGAAGTCGTCACGGCGATCAATCAGTCGGTCGTGAACAGCTTCCGCAACTTTGTACGTTCGCATATGCGCGCGGGTCGCGTGACCAGTATCGCGATCACCGACGCGGATATTCAGATTTACTGGGAATAGTCAGCAGCGCTACCCCCGCCCCTCTCTAACCTTCGGTTGGAGAGGGGCGGGGTGAGGAGCTTTTTACTTCCGCGTCAGTTCCCACGCGAAATGATTGATCTCCGGGAAGATCAGTTTTTCCATCGCCAAACGTACCGCATTTGGGCTTCCGGGAATACTGACCACGAATTTTTGTTTATATACCCCGGCTGTTGCGCGGCTGAGGATCGCCGCCGCTCCAACTTCTTGGTAGCTCAACATGCGAAAAATCTCCCCAAAGCCGGGCAGCGTCTTTTCGAGCATTCCACTGACCACATCATAGGTGGTGTCACGCGGCGAAATCCCTGTTCCCCCGCTGAAAATGATGATCTGGATGCCTTCTGAGAACTGCACATTGTGGAGCATCGCACCGATTTCAACCGGCTCGTCTTTGACAATCTGATAGCTGACGAGATCATGCCCCAATTCCGCCAGCCGCTCACGCATGTAACGATAATTCTCATCGGTCGCCTGAGTGCGGGTATCGCTCACGGTCACGAACATCACCCCGACCGGCGCATGTCCCGCTTTCTGACGATGATCATCAGCACCCATTGACGCATCCTTTCAAAAGCCTGTCAAACCACAAAGCCACAAAGAAACACAAAGAAAATCTTCTCGCTCCTTTGTTTCTTCTCGTTCTACCGGATTTGGTGGTTTTCTTTCACCTCCCCCTGCCCCCTCCACT
>JAPKMU010000188.1 GCA_026645745.1 Anaerolineae bacterium
GATCTGCCGCCCCTGCGCTTTGAACGCCGGATAAATACACGAATCGACCGGGACGCCATCGACCAACACCGTGCAAATTCCGCATTCGGCTTCTTCACAGCCGATCTTCGTTCCGGTTAAACCTAGGTCATAGCGAAGAAAATGTGCCAGCGTCCGCGACTCTGGCACATCCACCTGATATTCACGCTGATTTACGGTAATTGTCAAAACGGTCATGGCAAAAAATCTCACACTAAAACGGACGGGCTTTCCACACCGACGCGCGCCAGCGCCGCGCTAAGCGTGCGCCTGAGCAGCACATCGATCACTTCTGCGCGGTAGTCGGCAGTGGCGCGATATTTACTCGTGCGCGGGCGTATCGTCTCATGCGCGGCTTGAATGGCGCGTTCAATCGCATCATCACCGATGGGCTGACCCGTCAGCGCCGCTTCAACTGCTTCGGCACGTACCGGAGTCGGCGCGACAGGCGCAAGCACGATCCGCGCCGCGTCGTAATGTGTGCGATCCGCATTCAGTTTAATCCACACTGCGCAGCCCATGATCGGCAGTGCGACGCCTTGAGGACGCATGATCCGGTTGAAGGCGGTCGCCTCCCCCGGTTTTGTTTTGCGAAAACGGAACGAAACGAGCAGATCACGCGCTGGATTGACCAGCGATTTTGCCGTGCCAAGAAACATATCGAGGATGTTGACCCATCGGCGTTCGCCATCCTTGACGATCTCAACTTCGGCATCAAGCGCGACCAGCGAGGTTGTTCCGTCAGCAGCGGGGAGCGCGTGCGCCACGTTGCCGCCAAGCGTTGCCACGTTCCGCACCTGAGGACCGCCCACGACGCCGCAGCTTTCCACCAGACATGTCGCATATTGGCGAATCAGGCTGGACTGTACGATTCGCGTGTGCGTGACGCCGCCGCCGATCACGATCTGGTCATCAAAATCCGCCAAGTGGGTCATTTCGGGAATACGGGTGATGTCAATCAGCGCCTCTTGAACATGCACAGCACCCGCTTTCGCTGGATCCGTCATGGCAGCACGCCAATCGACCAATAAATCTGTTCCTCCGGCGATCACGCGCGCATTGCCGCCGTAACGTGTCAGAAGCTCAAGCGCTTCATCAACGGTCGAGGGCGTGTAATAGTGATTCCACAGTTTCACTGCAAATTCCTTTTCAAACGATCCACCATTACTGTGCGCCCGCCATCAGCGCGCCCAATTGGCGAATATCCACATCTTCACGCGGCATTTCACCGATGATACGCCCTTCATACATCACAATCACCCGATCGCTCAAGGCTAGTATTTCATCTAAATCTTCCGAAATCAACAAAATCGCTGTGCCTTTGGAGCGTTCTTCCAACAAGCGCTGGTGAATATACTCGGTCGCGCCAATATCGACGCCGCGTGTGGGCTGCGCGGCGATCAACACCTGCGGTTTGCGTCCCAATTCACGCGCAAGAATCAGTTTTTGAATATTCCCGCCGGAAAGACTCTTGATCGGCGTTTCCGTTCCCGGCGTTTTGATCTCGTAGTCGCGGATCGCCTGCTGTGATGCGGTGCGAATTCCCCGGAAGCGCATGAATAATCCACCGCGCGCATACGGTGGGCGGGCGTGATCGTGCAGAATAAAATTCTCGGCAACCGAAAAATCTTTAATCACCCCGTCAATCATACGTTCTTCGGGGATGTATGCCATGCCGCAGCGATGCAGCACACGCGGGGATTTGTTGGTAATGTTTTGCCCGTTCGCCCGAATCCTTCCGCTGGTACACGGGCGCAGTCCGGCGATGGTCTGCGCGAGTTCATGCTGACCGTTCCCGCTCACGCCCGCCACGCCGACGATCTCACCTGCGCGCACAAAGAGCGTTACGTCGCGCAAACCAGCCGCACCGCGATCATTCAGCGCGTTTACATTGTCGAGCATGAGTTTCACGTCACCGGGCGCACAGGGTTTGCGATCGTATTCCAATACGACCGGACGCCCGACCATCATTTGCGCCAGCATCAGCTTGCTTGCCGTGCTGGTTGGAATCGTATCCACCCGCTGACCATCGCGCAGCACCGTGATCCGGTCGCTGATCGCCAGCACTTCATGGAGTTTGTGCGAAATAAACACGAGCAGATGTCCATCGTCGCGCATCTGGCGCAGCACGCGGAAAAAATCATCGACTTCACCGGGCGTTAGCACCGCTGTCGGCTCATCCAAGATCAGCAGCGCCGCGCCTTTGTACAGCGCCCGCACGATCTCGACGCGCTGCTGCTCTCCAACTGCAAGCTGCCAGATCGGAACATCAGGATCAACCTTCAGGTGATACCGTTCGCTCAGTTCTGCCACACGCGCTCGCACCCGATCCAGATCAAGCAGCGCACCGCGCGTTGATTTCATGCCAAGCGCGATGTTTTCTGCAACTGTGAGCGACGGCACAAGCATAAAGTGTTGGTGAATCATGCCGATTCCGCGTCCGATTGCGTCTTGCGGCGAACGCAGCGTGAGCGGCGTGTTATCAACATGGATTGTGCCACCATCGGCGCGATACAACCCGTAGAGTATCTTCATAAGAGTCGATTTCCCCGCGCCGTTTTCACCTAACAGCGCGTGAATTTCGCCGCGTCCGTTCGACGCTTCGACGCTGAAATCAACATTATTGACGGCAAGCACGCCCGGAAAGCGTTTCATCATGCCGCGCATATGAAGCTGAGAGATTCGGGGCTGTGTCGGGAGTGTGTCAGGCATAGGGCGATCTCATGGTGTGTCAGGTAGGGGCAAAGGTTACCCTGCCCCTACGCGAATTATCGAAAAACTTAGCTGCCGGCTTCCGGCGTTGCCATCGGGTCTTCCGGGAAAACAACAACTTCGCCAGAAACGATACCTTCGGTCAGCGTCGCAATCGCATCCGTGATGATCGATGCGCTTTCTTCGTCCAAGCTCTCGCTCACCTGAATTTCCAAGCCGCCGTTTTCAAGCGTGAGGACAAATGCCTCACCGCCCAACACGCCGCCTTGAATATTGGCGATCATATCACGCAGGATGACATCCCAACGATAGACTTGGAACGCCACGCCAGATTCAGCCGCAAGTTCTGCTTGGCTGCTCTGTGTGCCAAACCAAGGAATCTCATTTTCCTGAGCAACCGCAATTGGACCGACGACCATTTGCGCCGAACCCGTCAGCACGTCCGCACCGTTGGCGACATGTGCAGCGGCGGCTTCGGTTGCCAGCGGCACATCACTGAACGACTGAATGTAGGTGACAAGAACTTCAACATCCGGGTTGGCATACGCCGCGCCTGCTTGGAAGCCGTCAATATACGCTTTCGCGTCACCGACTTCGATTGGACCCACAACGCCGAGAATGCCGCTTTGAGAGATCGAGGCTGCCAGTACACCGTTAATAAAACCACCTTCTTCGGCAGCGGCGGTGTAAGCATAGACATTCTCAAGCCCGAACGTATTTACATCCGTGCCCCATGCGAACGAGACTTCCGGGAATTCCGGTGCGAGTTCTTCGAGGATTGCGCCGTACTGCGAACCATGTGCGATGATCAGGTCATATTCACCGCTCGCTGCCCAGTCACGGAGAGCAACCGCCGCATCATCTACGACGAAAACGCCTTCCGTGAAGGTGAACTCGAACGCATCACCCATTTCTTCATCGATCATGGTGAGCGCATCAAACATGCTCTGGCTAAAGGCGAGATCGTTGGTGGCGCTTGGCGCGACTGCTGCCACGCGGAACACATCATCTTGGGCGTGTACCGCCACCGAAAAAACCAGCGCGAAAACGACGAGTAGCAGTGTACGAGTTTTCATATGCGTATCCCCTGTATTGGGGCGGTTTCGTCCGCCCGCTAATCACCTCTTCTGAACGGTTTGGTCAGCGCAGTTGGCTTTTCCGCCCGTTTGGAAGCAAAGACCAGCGCGATGATGGTTATGACATAGGGAGCCATCACCGCGAATTCGGATGGGATTTCGATGCCAATCGAGCCGATTTGAAGTTGGAGCGCATTCACGAAGCTGAA
Organism: Anaerolineae bacterium; assembly: GCA_026645745.1. Lineage (GTDB taxonomy): Bacteria > Chloroflexota > Anaerolineae > Aggregatilineales > Phototrophicaceae > Flexifilum. The sequence goes on from JAPKMU010000188.1 coordinate 4,016, forward strand.
CAACAACGAGCCGAGCAGCACGCCCAACGGTGTCCAACGCCCAAAATAAACCAGCGCGACGGCGATAAACCCTAATCCTGATGTGAGATTCTGCTGAAATACGTTCAGGAGCGCAATCGACAGCGACGCGCCCGCCAGCCCTGCCAGCGTCCCCGCGATTGTGACGGTCATATAGCGCACGCGCGCCACATTAACACCCATCGCATCGGCAGCTTCTGGATTTTGCCCGACTGCGCGGATCATCAATCCAAAGGTTGTCCGGTTCAAGACGAACGCGGCAGCCGGTACGAGCAGGAATGCCGCGTAAACAAGCAGATTGTGATTGAAGAAGATTTCGCCAATCACCGGAATATCCGACAAAACCGGAATGTAAATGCGCGAAAATCCTTCGACAGAAACAGGCGTGCCAATCAAGCGCACAAACAGAAGTTCGCTCATCCCCAAGCCGAACAAGTAAATCCCGATGCCGCTGATCCCCTGCTCCGCTTGCAGCGTGACGCTCACAAACGCGGTCGCCAAGCCCATCAGCGCGCCGACGATCAGCGCGGCAAGCAAACCGATAATCACGCTACCCGTCGCATGGACGGCATAAAACGCAGCGAACGCGCCCATCAACATGACGCCTTCTAAGCCGAGGTTGAGCACACCGCTCTTTTGACTGAACGTTTCGCCAACTGCCGCGAAAATATACGGAGTCGCCAAGCGCAGGGTAGAAGCGAATACGCTCGCGGTAAAGATTTCTTCGATCATGAGGGCGTCTCCAGCGGGGCAGGAACAATCGGCGCGGCGGGTTCGCGTTCGGGCGTTCCACCGACAGATCGGCGGCGAGAACGGCGGTGGACGAAATACTGCGCACTCACCACAAACACGACGATCACGCCGTTGATCGCGGTGACCATCGACGCAGGGATTCCGAGTTCACGCTGCATCTTCTGTGCGCCAACCAACAGACTGCCGAAAAATACCGACGCAGGAATCGCGCCAAGCGGGTTCAATCCGCCGAACAGTGCCGCGACGATTCCGTTGAATCCGGCATTTCCGGTAAAGCCCGTCGCTGATCCATCGGTTTGCAGACGGTATTGCAGCCCTAACACCTGAACCGCGCCCGCCAACCCTGCCATGCCGCCCGAAAGCAGCATCGACAGCAGAATATTGCGTTGAATGTTGATTCCAGCGTAGCGTGACGCGCGCTCATTCTGACCGACCGCACGGATACGATACCCGATGATCGTTCGCCACAGCAGGATATACGTCACAATCGCCAAAACGATGGCGAGTACCAAGCCCCAATGCAGTCGCGTGCGCCCGAACAGCTCTGCCGTGCCGAACAAATCCGAGAGTCCCGGCGGCAGCGAAATCGACAAACGCGGCAGTTCTGCTGCCTCGACAATGCGCGCCGTTTTCGGAATCGCATTCGATCCAAGTTCGGACGGGTCAAGCAGAACGCCGTTGAGCAGAAAGTTCATCATCTGCACGGCGACTTGATTCAACATGATGGTGCTGAGGATTTCGTTGACGTTGAAGTACGCCTTCAACGCTCCCGCAATCCCGCCGTAAAGCGCCCCCGCCGCGAAACCAACTGCCAGTGCAAGCGGGATAATCACAATCCCCGGCGCTTGCGGAATCGCCAGCGCGACCGTCACCCCGGCAAGCGCCCCCGCGATCATCTGCCCTTCACCGCCAATGTTGGTCACACCGCCGCGAAACGCGACGCTGATGCCAATGGCAACGAACAAGATCGGAGTTGCTTTGACCAGCGTCTCGGCGGTCGCATTTTCCGTCCCGAATGCGCCTTGTGCAATCGCGCCCACAGCTTCGAGCGGCGGTGCATTGAGCGCGAGCAGCAAGATCGAGGCGACGCCAAGCGCCGCCAGCAGCGCCAGCACATAGGGCGTCGTGTCCAATAGGGATGTAAAGAAACGCCGTAGGGTCATCGAAGCATCTTCTGATTACAAAACATCCGTAGTTTAAACATTCATAAAGGAGCGCGCTATTTCAATTTTGGATAAACGCGCTCCTCAACCATTGTGCAATCTATCTAAAGACAGATGGCATTTCGCCGCGCGCCAGCCGTTCGTTCATCACTGAAATCAGCGGTGGAACATCTGCCAACGATTCAACGACATAATCCGCGCCCAACCGCTTGAATTTGTCCGCTGCCGCCGTGAGCCGTGCCGAACGTTCGTCGGGTGGCAGTGCATCGAAGTCCGCTTCGCTCAGACCGATCTCATTGCCAGTGCGTGTGAGCGCAACCGCCCACATACCCGCCGTTTTCGCTTCTTCCACATCGACGGGGGTATCACCGACTTTGACAAATGACCACATCGGATAGATGCCGAGGCGGCGGGCGATCTCGAACGCCATGAACGGCGCGGGACGCCCTGCCCCGACGCTTTCAGGCACGACGACGACATCCGGCGAATAACCCCGCATCGCCGCTTCGGGGATTAACTGCTCCATCATCGAATGGGTGTAACCCGTGTTGCTGCCAATTTTCAGCCCCATCGCCCGAAAAGCGGCGATTGCATCCAGCACGCCGGGGATCGGTTCAGCGCGTTCGAGCAGCGCCGCAGTTTGCGCCGGAATAAAGTCAGCATACATGGCGGATACGTCGTCATCGGTTGGCGGTCGCGTGTGTGCCGCTTGCCACAATGCCGCAACACGCGGACTGTTCAACACAAGCGCGATATGATCCCGCTTTGCCATGCCCATTGGACCGCGCGCTTCGTCAAGCGTGATCGGCACGCCGAACTTCGCAAACAAGCGCATGAATGCCTGCGTCGGCGCGATACAACCGTAGTCAACCGTTGTCCCTGCCCAATCGAGGATTACCCCTTGCACATGCAGCGTCATCTAAGCCCCTTGTCAATGTGCGTGCTGCGAATTCTAGGCTTCGTAGCGGATTTCGACCGCGCGCCCCGTTTGTGACGATTCGACAATCGCATCGCAGATGACCGCGTTCCGGTAGCCATCTACAAAATCCGCGCCATAGGGTGCAACCGGATGTTTGCCGAGGATCGCCTCAAAGAAGTGATTGAACTCATGAACAAAGGTGTGTTCCCACCCGACGATATGTCCTTGGGGCCACCAATGCGTCAAATACGGGTGATAGCTCTCGCTCACCAGTACGTTATGAAAGCCGCGTGTTTCTTTCGGGTCTTCATGTGCCCAAAACACATTGAGTTCATTCAACCGTTCAAGGTTGAAGGTGATCGTCCCGTTTTCGCCGTTGATCTCGATGCTGTTGTAATTCTTGCGTCCCTGACAGAAGCGCGACGCTTCGACCGTGCCAAGTGCGCCGTTCTCAAAATCAATCAGCGAAACGAACGCATCATCAACATCGACTTTGCCCATGCCGCTGCCGTCGGGGAGCGGACGTTCTTCGACAAACGTCTTGGTCATCCCCATCACACGGCGCGGTTCACCAATGAGAAATCGCGCCAGATCAAGCACATGCGCGCCCAAGTCACCGAGCGCACCGCTCCCGGCGAGGCTCTTATCCAAGCGCCAGATTTTCGGGAAATTCGGGTCGATGATCCATTCTTGCAGGTAGACAGCACGGAAATGGAAAATACGCCCCAACGCACCGCTTTCGATCAAACGCTTTGCCTGCACAATCGCCGGAACAAAGCGGTAATTGAATGCGACCATGTGCTGCACACCTGCCGAGCACACTGCATCAAGCATCGTTTTCGCTTCTTGTGCCGTGCGCGCCAGCGGCTTTTCACAAAAAACGTGTTTCCCGGCTTGTGCGGCGGCAATCGTTGGCTCGGCGTGGGCGTCATTCGGTCCGCCGTTATCGAACACATGAATTTCCGGGTCTTTCAACATTTCGCGCCAATCGGTGTAATACCGCTTGTACCCATAGCGCTTGGCGGCTTCGGCGGTCGCGCCTTCATTGCGACCACACACCGCGATCAGCTCCGGCACTGCCGCCGGAGGATACATCATATACGGGAGTTTTTTCAGCGCGTTGCTGTGCGCCTTGCCCATAAACGCGTAGCCAAGCATCCCAACGCCTAAACGGGGCGCTTCGCCTTCCGCGCGTGCGCCCGCCATTGTGATAAACCCAACATCATCCGCCATTGCGGGAATCCTCCAAAATTCGCGCTTATTTGCTTTCAAATGCCGCGTCGAACGCCACGTTCGACGGCATAAAGTCATTCGCCTTGACCCAGCGCACCGCTTCCGTCGCGCCGTATTCCCGATCCATCCCGCTGTCTTCCCATTCAACCGAAAGCGGACCCGTGTAATTGATCCGGTTCAGCGCCCGCACCATCGCATCAATATCGAGATCGCCGTGACCGGGAGAAACAAAATTCCAGCCGCGCCGGTGATCACCAAAATTGATGTGCGATCCGAGGATGCTGCTCCAGCCGTTCAGCGTCACTTTTGAATCTTTAACGTGGACGTGGAAGATGCGATCCGGGAATTGGTTAATGAAGTTGACCGGATCAAACTGCTGATGAATGAAGTGACTTGGATCGAAGTTGAAACCAAACGCCCTGTGATGACCGAGCGCCTCCAGTGTGCGCTGTGCGGTATAGATGTCGTAGGCGATCTCGGTCGGGTGAACTTCGAGCGCGAAGCGGACACCTTCCTGCTGAAACACATCAAGGATTGGTTTCCATCGTGCCGCGAAATCCGCATAGCCCTTGTCGATCATCGCGTCCGTCGTTGGTGGAAAGAAGTACAGCATATGCCACACAGGGCTGCCTGTGAAGCCGTTCACCGTTTTAACACCAAACAGACGCGCCGCCGCCGCCGTGTTTGCGATCTCTTGTGCGGCACGTTCGCGCACACCGTCAGGATCGCCATCACCCCAGAGCCGCGCCGGGAGGATCGACTTGTGACGCTCATCAATGTGCGCATCCGATACGCACTGCCCCACCAGATGATTGCTGATGGCAAAGCACTTCAAGTTGTGCTTTTCGAGAATATCCCACCGTGAGCGCACGTAAGCATCGTCACTGAGCGCCTTATCCACTTCAAAGTGATCACCCCAGCACGCGAGTTCCAAACCATCGTAGCCCATCGCGGAGGCTTTTTGCGCCATCACTTCGAGCGGAAGATCCGCCCACTGCCCGGTAAATAACGTAACAGGTCGTGCCATGAATTCCTCTCCTCAACGTAAATGTTGGACTTAACCCGAAGCTGCATCCTTGCTATTCTTCAGCGCAGATTTCGCGGCATAATACCCGGACATCCCGTGAATCCCTCCGCCCGGAGGAGTCGCGGACGAACACAAATACACACCTTTGACAGGTGTTGCATACGGATTGAACTGCGGAATCGGGCGGGTGAACTGCTGAAGCAGGTCTTGTGCCCCACTGTTGATATCACCACCAATGTAATTGGCGTTGTACGCCTCCAATTGGGCGGTATTGCGCACACTCCGCGCAAGCACGACATCGCGGAATCCGGGTGCAAACCGCTCGATCTGCGCTTCAAACCGCTCAAGCATATCCACTTGTGAGCCGTTCGGAACATGGCAGTATGCCCATGCCGTATGCTTTCCGGCGGGGGCGCGGGTGTCATCGAATAGACTGTGCTGCGCCAGCAGAATAAACGGACGTTCAGGATGTGCGCCCAAGCCGATCACGCGCTCACTTTCGGCGACTTCATCAAGTGTGCCGCCGAGATGCACCGTCGCAGCGCGGGCGGTGGCGGGGTCTTTCCAAGGGATCGGCGCGGACAGCGCATAATCGACTTTGAACACACCCGCCCCATAGCGGTAACGTTTGAGCATCGCTTGATACCAGCGCGGCACACGATCACCGAGGATTTGCGCCATCATGCGCGGCGACGTATCCAGCATCAGAATCGGCGCAGATGGGACATCCTCCAACGAATGAACAGGATGATCGGTCACGATCTCACCGCCCAACTCGCGGAAATATGCCGCAAGCGCATCGGGAA
>JAPKMU010000189.1 GCA_026645745.1 Anaerolineae bacterium
TTCCGCAAGCGCAGTTTGATTTCATGGATGGTCCACCGAGGTAAGCATGTTTCGCAGACGCAAAAACGGGGCGCGTTCTTCTGAAACTGAAACGCCGCCCGAAAAAAAGCTGGTGATCGATGTCCGCGCGATCACGAAAACATATCAAATGGGCGACATTGAAGTTCACGCGCTGCGCGGGGTTGATCTGCAAATCTATGAAGGCGAATTCGTCTCGATCATGGGTCCGTCCGGGTCAGGTAAATCGACGCTGATGAATATTCTCGGCGCGCTCGATCAACCGACGAGCGGTGAGTATTTCCTTGATGGGGTGAATGTCAGCCGCTTGAGCGAGGCGGAACTCGCCCGTGTGCGCAACAAGAAGATTGGGTTTGTATTCCAGAGCTTCAACCTGCTCAAGCGAACGACTGCGCTTCGTCAGGTGGAACTGCCGCTGATCTATGCGGGCGTGAGCGGTCGCACCAAACGGGCGAAAGCCGCGCTTGAGTCGGTCGGGTTGGGGCAGCGGCTCGATCACCTGCCGAGTGAGCTTTCCGGCGGTCAGCAGCAGCGTGTAGCGATTGCGCGGGCACTCGTCAATGAACCGGCGATGATTCTCGCGGACGAGCCAACGGGTAACTTGGACTCACGCAGCGGCACGGAAGTGATGCAGATTTTTCAGCGGCTCAACCGCGATCACGGGATCACGGTCGTTTTTGTCACGCATGACTCATGGATTGCGCGCCACACCAACCGCGTCGTGATTTTGCGCGACGGCAAGGTGATCACCGACCGCGAGGTTGCCACACCGCTGATCGCCGGAGACACGGATCGCCCGTCAGCAGAAGACGAGATGGAAGAAATACTCAAGGAAGTGTATTCATCGGGCAAGCAAGAGGAATTCAACTAGGCAGCCTTCATTCAATGAAACCCAAGCAGAAATCAAAGGTGGATCGCCTTGCTGCCTATTCCGAGTTGGCATCTAAGCCGGGGTTTTTACTGCTTTTTCCGCGTGCGCACCGCGCCTTCCTAGAGGGAAAACGTACGCGAATCGGCAGTACGATGATAATCTACTTCGTGTTAATTCCGTTCATCGGGTTTGCCGTGATCCTGATGAGCGCTGTTCCATCTTTGCCCAGATCGAGTGACAGTATCTGGGGGTGGTTGGTTTTTAACTGCGCGCTCCCCCTGCTCCTGCTCATTCCGATCATTATGCTGCTTGATAAGGATCGCATCAATGAGCGGCTTTCGCTAGAAGGGTGGATTGTGCCGGGCGAGATTATCCAAGCGCGGCACGCAGTGTATCGAGGAAGTGATGGCAAAACCTACACGCTCACGCTGAAGTATGCCTTTAGCGATACCAATGGGAATCGCATCGTCATTGATTATCTGCTGCTGAGTAGTCGTTGGGATCGCCGCAGTTTTAGGATGGCGAAAGCTGGGTGTGTGTTGGCTGTACTGTACGTTGATAAAGACCTGCATCGGATCATGTGACGATGAATTTGACGGAAAATCTCCGCATCGCGCTGAACGGGTTGTTCACCAACCGGATGCGCTCGATCTTGACCACGCTGGGGATCATTATCGGCGTCGGCGCGGTGATCGGCTTGGTCAGCTTGGGGCGCGGCGTCGAAGATTTCGTCGCGGGCGAGTTTCAATCGCTCGGCTCGAATATTCTCTTCGTGTTTTCGTCTGTTCCCGCGAATGGCACCGCCGCCGATATTGAGCCGATCACCACCAACGAGGGGGAAGACCTCGCCAGCCCACTGATCGCGCCGAGCATCGAGCAGATCGCCATGCAGTATGATGTTTTTGGCTCAGTTGCATCAGGCTCACGAGCGGTTACCCTGCCCGTGAGCGGCGTTACGCCCAATTTCACCAGCGTGCGCCAATGGACGATCCGCGAAGGCGCGTTCGTCAGTCAATACGATGTCGATAATGCGGCGCGGGTCGCGGTGTTGGGGACGACGATGGTCGAGCGGTTGTTTGGCGACAAGACGCTCAATCCAATCGGGGAAGTGATTCGCATCAACGAGCGCGTTTTCACCGTGATCGGCGTGATGGAAGAGAAGGCGGCGGGCTTCTTCGGTGACGAAAACGAAGTCGTGTTCATCCCAATTTCGACCGCGCAGACGCGGCTTGATCGTGCGCGTGCGCGCGACGGCGGCTATCAAATTTCACTGCTGCATGTTCAAGCGCGCAGTGAAGACGTGATGGAACGCGCCACCCTTGAAATTGAGTCTTATCTCAGTGACGCACATGAGATCGCGTTTCAAGGTGAACAGGACTTCACGATCATCAATCAAGCGGACTTGCTCAACTCGCTCGGCGCGGTAACGGGGATTCTAACCGTATTTCTCGGCTTGATCGCCGGGATTTCGCTGCTTGTGGGCGGGATCGGCATCATGAATATCATGCTGGTCAGCGTGACCGAACGCACCCGCGAGATCGGGCTGCGCAAAGCAGTTGGGGCGCGCGGCGCGGATATTCTCAGCCAATTCTTGATCGAAAGTTTGGTGCTTTCGGTTGCGGGCGGCGCACTGGGGATCGCCTTCGGGATTGGTCTCACACTTTTAGGATCATTCATCATCAATCAGTTAGGCTCAGATATTGCGCTCACAGTCACAACCGATTCGATCCTTCTGGCAACAGCGGTGAGTACATTCATCGGCGTATTTTTCGGCTTGTATCCCGCCAGTCGCGCCGCACGGATGCGCCCGATTGATGCCTTGAGGTTTGAATAGCCCATGTTTACATCTGTGCTGGAAAATATCCGCGTAGCATTGATTGGGCTGCGCTCGAATAAACTGCGGGCGGCGCTGACTATGCTCGGGATCACCATCGGCGTCGCGGCGGTGATCGTTTTGGTGTCGATTGGGCAGGCAGTCGATACGTTTGTGCGTGACCAATTTCTTGGACTGGGCACGAATCTGATCCTTGTCCTCAACGGTGAAAACGAACGCGGCGAAACCGTGCGACTCACGCTCAACGAAGCAGAAGCGCTGGCAGATTTTGCGCGCGTGCCGGATGCGCTCAATGTCATGCCGCAGTTGAACTCGACGCTGCCGATCAGCGCGAACGGGCGCGAGGCAATGGGGCGTATTCGCGGCGTATCCCCGATTTTCCCGGAAATACGCAGCCGGACGTTGGCGGCGGGGCGGTTCTTCGACCAAACCGAGATGGACGGGTTAGCGCGTGTCGCCGTGATCGGGTTGACGGTTGTTGATCGCCTGTTTCCCGATGTGTACCCGGTTGGGCAGAATATCCGCATCGGTTCGGTTACGTTCCGCGTGATTGGCGTCATGGCGGAAGCGGGAAGTACGGGCTTTGGCGGTGACGAAAACGACCTGATCTTTGTGCCGATCACGACCGCGCAAACGCGCTTGGTCGGTGAACGGGTGCTTACAGGCGACCGCCCGATCACCAGCGTGCTCGTACAAGCGCGCGATGGGGACGGTGTGGATGCGGCAGCACGTCAAATTCGAGAAGCACTGCGCGATCTGCGCGGAATCAGCTTTCGAGATGAAGATACGTTTGAAATCTTCACACAAACCGATTTGCTCGATTCGTTGGGTCAGATTACCGGCTTGTTGACGATCTTTCTGGGGATCATCGCCGGAATTTCACTTCTGGTTGGCGGGATCGGCATCATGAATATCATGCTCGTCACTGTCACCGAGCGCACCCGCGAGATCGGCTTACGGAAGGCATGCGGCGCACAGCGCCAAGATATTGTGCTTCAGTTTTTGACCGAAGCAACCGTGCTTTCACTCACTGGCGGGTTGATTGGGATTACGATTGCCTATGGGGGTTCGCTCGCCGTCACGCTTGCGCTGCCTGATCTCTCTGTGTTGCCACAGGTGGGAAGTATCGCTCTTGCGGCAGGAATTTCAATCGCGATTGGCTTGTTCTTCGGTATTTATCCGGCGAATCGCGCCGCCGCGCTCAACCCGATTGATGCGCTCCGGTATGAATGATAGAATGAACCAAACGAATCCTTATTGTCATGCTTGACCTGCAATCGAGGCGCGGCGATGGTAGCGAACCCGAACGGCAAACACGAACGCGATCCGCTGATCGCCGTCCACGACAGTATGCTGGATGGTTTAGGGCAGCTTCTTGATTATTTCGGTTTTAGCAAGGTGATGGGGCAGCTTTATGGTGCACTGCTGTTGAGCGATCGCCCGCTTTGCTTAGACGATCTGGTTGTCCGGCTAGATATTTCAAAGGCGAACGTCAGTACGAATCTGCGAACGCTCGAAAATTTGGGCATGGTGCGTCAAGTTTGGGTAAAAGGCAGCAGTGGTCGGCGCAAATACTACGAAGCAGAAACCGACTTCTGGCAGATCATCACGAATATTCTCAAAGGGCGCGAAATGCGCGATGTGGGACGCGCGCTCGACGTGATGACCGTTAATGTTGACCTGCTTAAGGCGACAATGGACACCATGAACGCGCAAGATCGTGAACTTGCGGAGCATTATATCGCGCGCATCACTCAATTACGGGGGCTGTTTCAGTTTGCACAGTTGATCATTACGGCGGTGCTGGCGCGTGTGAATCAAGGTGAAGAAGGGGTCGAGGAGATTTCGCGCATCGATCTCACCTGATGAAGTATGTTTTGCCCTTGTGAAGCGAATATTGCACGCATATAATGAAAAGTGCAGACTTGGGGGAGTGGCGGAACTGGCAGACGCGCATGACTTAGGATCATGTGTCTTACGACGTGAGAGTTCAAATCTCTCCTTCCCCATTATCGAGTCCGCGCGCAGTACTTCCCACTCGGCAGTTGATTGATCTCCTGTTCTCATTATCGCGCGTCGAGCGCGGAGAGTGCGTCCTTACCGCAAGCATCCCTAAGGGTACAATGTTGAAACTCCAAGTTGAACGTCAAGAAAATCATACCGCCCGTTTGAGTGTTGAACTGGATGCCGAACGCTTTGATTCGGCGATGCAGAAAGCAGCACGCAAGCTCTCCAACCGGTTGAATATTCCCGGCTTCCGTAAGGGAAAAGCTCCCTATCGGGTCGTTGTCAAATATGTTGGCGAGGAGGCGATCAAAGAAGAAGCTGTTGATCTGCTCGCCGAAGATGTTTACAAAGAAGCGCTGCCGGACGCCGGACTTGAACCGTATGGATCGGTCGCATTTGATGAAGTGAAATACGACCCCGCACCGACTTTTGTGTACGTGGTTCCGCTTCAGCCAGAAGTGGATTTGGGTGCGTACCGCGAAGTCCGGATTCCGTATGTGGTGCCAGAAGTCGAAGACGACGCTGTTGACCGCACCATGCGCCAGTATCAGGAACAGCAGGCGGTGATCGAGGATAGCACGAATCCGGTCGCGCTTGGCAACCGTGTAACGATGGATATTCACAGTTTCTTCGTTGAAGAACATAAACACGAAGAAGGCGAAGAAGGTGAAGCCCATGAGCATGAGCACGATCACGAACATGGCGAACACTTCATTCATGAAAACGACTTTCAGACCGTACTGAATGAGGACTACGACATTCCTCCGGGCTTTAATGCCGCGCTTGTCGGAATGAATGTTGGTGACAGCAAAGAGTTTGAACTTGCCTTCCCTGAGACGGAAAAAGACGAAGAACTGCGCGGACGTAAGGTCAAGTTCGAAGTCACCGTCAAGAAGGTGGAGCATTTCACCATGCCGCCGATGACGGACGAGTTGGCTGCGCGCATCACCGAGAAGGAAGAGAAACCGCTCACGCTGCTCGAATTGCGGATGCGGACTCGGCAGAATTTGACTGAAGCGAATGAACGTCGCTACAAGTCACAGTACGCCAATGATGCGCTTCAGCAGATGATTCAAGGCGCTGCGGTGAAATATCCTGAAGATGTTGTGCGCGACGAGATCGAACAAGCGCTCCAGCGCTTTGATCAACAACTTCAGCAGCAGAATCAAATGACACTGCGCGATTATGTGAAGTTAGCGCGCATTGACGGAAACATGCTGTATCAGCAGTTCCGTCCGTCGGCGGTGCGCCGTGTCGAGCAAACGCTTGTTCTGCGCGAACTTCTTCTCGCTGAACAAGTCGATGTGACCGAAGAACGCCTGAATGAAGAGATCGAGAAACTTGTCATGACGTATGATGAGAGCATGCGCGATCAATTCCGTCAGTTGTTCGCAAGCCCGGAGATGCGTACCAGTTTGCTTGATGATCTGCTCACCAACGCTGTTATGGATCGTGTAGTTGTGATTGCGAAAGGCGAAGCGCCGGAACTACCAACACCCGCGCCCGCTGCACCCGAAGAATCGGATGTTCAAGGAGAATAATTGGTTCATGCAGCACCCAACCAGCCTTATCCCGATGGTTATTGAGCAGGGAAGTCGCGGCGAACGCGCCTACGACATCTTTTCCCTGCTGCTCAAAGAACGCATCGTCATGCTCGGTACGCCGATCAACGATCAGATTGCAAACTTGATCGTCGCGCAGCTTCTGTTCTTGCAGCGCGAAGATCAGGATCGTCAAATTCAGATGTTCATCAACTCGCCCGGCGGTGTTGTTTACGCGGGTCTGGCGATCTACGACACGATGCAGCAGATCAGCGCGCCAATCAGCACAACTGCTGTTGGTTTGACTGCCAGCTTCGGCACAGTGCTTTTGACCGCTGGTTCAGATGGGCTTCGTTACGCGCTGCCGAATGCGACCGTGCATATGCACCAACCGCTTGGTGGGGCGCAGGGGCAGGCAAGCGATATCGTGATCGCCGCCAACGAAATCATGCGTTTGAAAGACCGCCTGCTCGAAATCCTCGTCAAACACACCAAGCGCGAGCGTGATGTGATCGAACGTGATACCGACCGTGACGTGTATCTCAGCGCGCAGCAAGCAGTTGAATACGGATTGATTGATGCCGTATTGGAAGGCGCGAAAGCCGCCACCGCCGCTGCTGCCGCTGCTTCTGGAGCAGTCGCCAAGTGAACTATCCGCCTCCTACGCAGCGCTGTTCATTCTGTCGTCGTACCCACAATGAGGTGGATCGCCTGATTGCGGGTCCGGATGGTGTGTTCATCTGCGATAACTGCGTCGATCTTTGCCAGCGCATTCTCTATGATGAGCAAGCAGGCGAACGCGATGTCGAGCCGGAATTCCATCTCGACCATCTGCCGCCCCCGCGCGAAATCATGGCGGCACTGGATGAATATGTCGTTGGGCAGGAATACGCCAAGCGTGTTTTGAGCGTGGCTGTCTACAACCACTATAAGCGTATTCATCATGGCGGTGTGGCAAACGGCGTAGAACTGGATAAAAGCAATATCCTGATTGTAGGTCCCACCGGCAGCGGTAAAACGCTGTTGGCTCAAACGCTGGCGCGTATTCTCAAAGTGCCTTTCTGCATAGCGGACGCGACATCACTGACCGAAGCGGGTTATGTGGGCGAAGATGTGGAGAATATCCTGCTCCGCCTTGTGCAAGCCGCAGATGGTGATATTGCACGCGCCGAAAAGGGCATCGTCTATATCGACGAAATCGACAAGATTTCGCGCAAGACGAACGATAACCCGTCGATCACGCGTGACGTGAGCGGCGAAGGCGTTCAGCAGGCGCTTTTGAAGATCGTCGAAGGGACGCTGGCAAACGTCCCACCGCAAGGTGGACGCAAACACCCGCATCAGGAGTTTTTGCAGGTGAACACGCAGAATATTCTGTTCATTGCGGGCGGAACATTCGCGGGCATCGAAGAGCACATTGGACGGCGCATTGGCATGAAAGGCTCGCTCGGCTTCAAAGCGCCGGGGCAGACGCCTACGATCAATAACAAGGATCGTGCTGCCCTTCTCCGCCAAGTGAGCGCCGAAGACCTGATGCACTTTGGGCTGATCCCGGAATTCGTCGGTCGCCTACCCGTGCTTGTGACCGTTGATCCGCTTGATCTCGATGCGCTTCTACGCATCCTTGTCGAGCCGAAAAACGCACTCACAAAGCAGTATCAGCAGCTTTTGGGCTTGGATGATGTCGAATTGGTGTTTGAGGAGTCCGCGCTGCGTGCGGCTGCGGATATCGCCCTAAGGCGCGGGACGGGTGCACGCGGTTTGCGCTCAATCATCGAAAGCCGCCTACTCGATGTGATGTTTGAAGTGCCGGGTCATGCAGACATTGCCCGCGTGATCATTGACGGCGAGGTGATCAACGGGGTAGGTCGTCCGCGTATCGTGGGCAAGGATAACACGCTCTACGAAATTGGCTCAGACGGAACGCTCCGCGCCGCCGCCTAAGCTCAACTCTAGCACACCAAACAAAAAGACCTGCCTTGTAAGGGCGGGTCTTTTTGATTTTCTACATGCTGCGCTTAACGATTGGGCGGGAGCAGCACCGTTTCCGCTTTGCCGTCAAGTTCGCGCGCCAGTGTAAGCGCGTCACTGCGGCTGGCGTTTGTGATCCCCGATCCCCAGTTGTAGGGGATTACCCAGCGCGCACCCAGCTTGATCGCCGCTTGCGCTGCTTCTTCGGTATTCAGTGTCTCATTGCCGCTGATGGGCAGTAGGGCAATATCTGGGCTGAATCGGCTCAATTCTGGGATGAGTCCGGTATCGCCCGCGTAATACACATCATAGAACTGCATCGAAATCAAGAAACCGATACCACCATCAACACCCTTGCGCTCGTGATACGCGGGAATCGCTTTGATGCACATATGGTCAAGGCTTAGGCTTTGCCAAGGACGGAGGATTGTGCAGTCGCCCAAAACGGCGGCGGCGCGCTCACTGGCGATCACCTGTGTGTTTTCACCGCGCAGTTTGCGAACATCTGCCATCGAACAACGGTCAAAGCGATCACTGCTGATCAGAATCACATCCGCCGGTTGGCTGGCGCTGGCAATGCGCCAAGGGTTCACATAAACCGTCGGGCGATTCCCGGCTGAGTCAGGGGTTCCGTGAAGAATAAAAGTTCCGTTCCCTAACCAGACAATTTGGTCAATCATACGTCACTACTCGAAGTATGCGTCTCCTATAAAGAGTATCACACGTGCGGGGTTTCGTGACATCGAACCCATCCATGCAGGGGCTACTTTAGGCTTAGTTGTGATTGGGCGCAAGCCTATGTTTCGTATAACTTACCCGAAACAGCCGAAAAAACCTAAATAGCGCGCCTGACATTTTGAGAGATAATACAGATACCTCTGGAATGAAAGGTGTGTAGGAACTATGTCTGACAGTGTGAATACGCCACGCCCCTCTGGTTCACAAATCCGCAGCATCGGCGGAGGTTCCGGCACGCTCAGGAGTCCCGGTGCAGGCGCGCCACCCGGCGCCGCTTGGACTCCCACGCCGCTGACTTCCCTTGATACCACCGGGCTGAATCTCCTTAACGTTGCCGACTTGGTGCTGAAGGTACTTTACTTCGGCGGTTACATGGCGGGGCATCAAATCGCCGACATCGTGAAACTACCCTTTACGAATGTGCTGGATACCGTGATGGACTTCCTCAAAAAAGAGAAGTTCGTCGAAGTGCGCGGGTCTGGCGGCGTCGGCGAGGCTGGCTATCAATATTTGATCTCTGAAAAGGGCGCAGATAAAGCTCGTGAAGCGCTCAACCGCTCTCAGTACGCTGGAGCGGCTCCGGTCACGCTCAATCAATACGTTCGGGCGATGCGCGAACAAAATCGTGAACGGTTGATCGTTCATGAAGAGCAGCTCAAGCACGTCATGAAAGACCTTGTGATCTCCGAAGAAATGCTTGGGCGCATCGGTCCAGCAATCAATTCGGGGAAGTCCGTCTTTCTGTATGGTCCTCCCGGCAATGGTAAAACCACCGTCGCCGAAACCGTCGGGCGTATGATCCTTGGCGGCACCATCTGGATTCCGTATGCCGTTGATGTGGACGGTCAGGTGATCCGCGTGTTCGACAATGTGAATCACGAATTGGCGGAAGGTGAAGAAGTTCGCCGTTTGGGGACAGGCGTGATTCCCGACCCG
>JAPKMU010000018.1 GCA_026645745.1 Anaerolineae bacterium
TCGGGAATGCGAAATTGATACTGAGAGGTATCCGTCGCCAATGCAGCGATCCGGTTGTCGCTGATCAAGCGGGTTTGCCGCCAATACGCGAACGTCGGTGTCTCTCCGGTGAAAAAATCCGCGAGAATTTTCGCGTACAGCACGCCGGGAAGTCCCGCGTAATAGCCATCGGTGGGATCGCCCACGCCGCCGTAAGCGGGGATCGTCGCTCCGTCGATCAGCGTCAACGGTTGACCGCTCGAATCGACCGCCTCAACGAGCAGGATCACATTACGGAGCGGGTTATCTGTCGGGATATGATGACCCGCCCCCGTGTTCGTGACCGAAACCGCCGCGATTAACGTCTCGCCTTCGCGGTGAGCATCAATGCGCACTTCGGCGGAATGCTGAAGCAGGCTGACATCAGCCGCCCCCGGCATCCGGTGACTTGAAATCAGCGCCGGATCACGTTCTGGCACAAATTGATCGACATCCGGCGGTAGATCGACGAACGCCGTTACACCGAGCGGCGGCATGTGACAGTCTTGGCAGGTCTGCCCACTGTCACTGTATGGGCTTGCCAGCCATTCCCCGTAGCTGTTGTAAATCGGTACATCCCAGAACGATCCGCTGTGACATGTCGCGCAAAATGCACTCTCATGATGCACGGGCGAATACACATCATCGCCGGGGGTATCATCAAACTGCGCCAAAAAGATTTGTTCGCCGTCGTGCGGGCGGAGCAAATCCATTGACAGCACCCCCGGTAGATGCGGCGAAGGCATGCCGTCCGCATTCAAGCGCACGCCGTACACTTTATGGCAAAAATCACAGGTGATTCCTTCGGCGGCTGTGCCTTGCGCCGTGTTCGGATCAGGGTTGTCCGGCTGTTCAAGCGCGAGAATCGGCACATGGCACGCCGCGCACGATCCCGCCGTGTTCGGGTAATCAAGCCGGAAGCCGACTCCCGCCGCATCTTGACCGAGCGACGGTGCGACCGGAACATCGATTCCCATCCCTTGATCAAACAAATACGCGGTGAGCGCTCCGGTTCTCCCGTCGAGCGTGGTGCCGTTGTACACGCTCAAAAAGCGCGGATTCACCGCCGCTTGACTGTGCGCATCCGCCAGCCATTCTTCAACCGGAAGGGTTGCGACCGTCTGCGACCGATCCGCATGACAGCGCACGCACGCGCTTGGATCATCCGGGTCAAGCACCGCACTGATAAACGCATACTCCGGGTTGTTGTCCAGCGTATGAGCGTGCAGCGTCAGCGTGATCGGCGTGGGCGGGGCGGCGATTTCTACTGTGATGAAGTGCCCCGGCGCGAAAGCGGTCACATGCAGCGGATCGAAACTAAACGGCACATTAAGCGTAAATCCGCCGTGCGCATTCGTGATCGCGTAATCCGCCGCGCCTTGCAGCCGCACGACCGCGCCCGCCAGCGCTCCGTTTTCGCCGTTCACCACGCCGCGCACCGTCGTTCGCAGCAGGATTGTGAGCGCGGCGAGGATCATCACCAGTCCGGCGATGATCGCCGCGTAAATCCATCGAGATCGGGTCAGAAGCAAGTCAAAGCCTTCGCCTAATAACCCCTCCCCCATCCCTTCGGAGAGGGGAGCAAACCGCGTTACCCGTTCCAAAGCATGTGCGCTGATTGGGCAGCGTAACCTAGCGATCCCCCCTCTCCTCGCTTGCGTGGGAGAGGGGGTCAGGGGGTGAGGGGGAACAATACCGGACAAGCCTACCGGGGAAGTGGTCTACCCCACTTGAATTCTGAGCGCATCGTCCGCCGTCAGCATCGAAACCAACTCCTCCGGCAGCGCGTTCGTGCCGGGAATCACCGCGATCTGATCGGGTCGCCCGCCGTGCATGATCGTGTAGGCGTGATTGATATGGGTGATCGCGTCCGCCGCTGCGAGATTGTCCGCCGGAATCAGTTCTTGATACCCGCCGATCTGATCGCCCCATGTCACGCGGACAAACCACCAATTCAGCCCGTTCGACTGTGACGGATAGGGGTCATTGTCGAGCGCATCACGCGGGGTTTGCGTGCGCGCCCACAGCAGTGTGAGCAGTGCGATCTGATCATGACTGACCACATCCTCCGACGCGATGATCAGCGGCGCGTCAAGCGGGAGCGCATAGCCCGCGTCCGGTCCGTAAGTGGTCAAGGCGCGGTCAGCCAGTGTGAGCGTCAGCCGCATTTTGCCCGCCAACTGCGGAATCGTGTTGAGTTCTGCGATCTTCTCGTGAAATGTCGCGCCGTCGCGGTGCAGCACCATCCGGCTGTGATCGCTGATCCAGCCGACGGCATTCTTTAAGCCGAGTGATGCCCCAGCAAGGACATGTTTCCCTAAGCGCGGCAGATTCACGATATGATCCACCCGGTCGAGGATTTCCGCGACATGGAGATCATCTCCCCATTGGTGATCGCCCACCGCCGGAATACCGGGGATATACGCCGTCTCGAATGGGACTTCTTCAAAGCAGTGGATCACGCCGCCCGCCGCTTCTGCCGCGTCGAGCAGTCCATTGACCCGCATATTCGCGCGCGTTGATCCGGTCGTTCCGTTTGCTAAGTGGCGGACGAACTGCGCGCCGCTCATATCCCCAACATACACCGTGCCTGCGCCCGCGTCTTTGAGCGTGCGAATCACGCCTGCCAGCACATCCGGCGAGGTCACCGAAGGCGGGGCGTAATTCGAATTGCTTGCCACCTTGACGAACACCGAGTCACCCTGCCGCAGCCAGCTTAAATCCGTCGCGGCGTGCAGTGCCGTTTGCACCGCATCCGATATGTTCGTTTCGGCGCGATCCACTGCATGGAGATGCACGGTTTGGCGTGTGCCGCTCTGATAATTCAGTGCCGGAAAACGCAGCCGCGCCGTCACCAGTGCTGCCGCCGATGCACCAGCAGTCTGCAAAAAGCGCCGCCGCGATAAGGTGCTGCGATGTTTGTTCATAACGTGACCCTCCGAATCTGCGAACGAGAGCGTGTCTAGAAATTCCAGCGTTTCCTCTTTGCCCTCACCCCGGACGCCTTGCGTCCCGCCCCTCTCCGTCAACAGAGAGGGGCAAGAACACGTTACCCGAATCGCAGTCTTACACGCGAGCGGATCACCCCCTCTCTGCCAGCGGAGAGGGGGATGGGGGGTGAGGGCGAGTAAGGAAGCGGTCGCCTGATTTTCGCATTCACCCTAGTGTAGCCCTCGCGTTGACCGCCTTCAACACACAAGAGTCGAGCGGCGGGGAAGCGTCATGCTAAAATGACCGGGGGCACAGAAGCATGGAGAGGGATCATCGTGAAAAATCGTTTATGGGCATGGGGTGAGGCGCTGAGAGCGAGCTACTGGTTTATACCAGCAGTCATGGCGGTGATCGTTGTCATTCTGTCGGTCGTGTCGATCAAGCTCGATGAACGCATCCAAAACGAGATTACATGGCTGTCTGCGCTGACGTATGTCGATAACCCGGAAGGTGCGCGCAGCGTGCTTTCGACCATTGCCAGTTCGATGATCACCGTCGCTGGGACGGTATTTTCGCTCACGATGGTCGTGCTGTCGCTCACCTCGCAGCAGTACGGACCGCTCATCTTGATCCACTTCATGCGCGACCGGGGCAACCAGTTTGTGCTGGGGATTTTTACCGCGACTTTTCTCTACTGTTTGCTGATCTTGCGGACAATTCACGGCGTTGAGGACAGTATTTTTGTCCCTCACATCTCCGTCTTGATCGGTTTGGCGCTGGCAGTGTCAAATCTCGCCGTTTTGATCTATTTCATCCATCACATCTCACGCGCCATTCAGGGACCGAATATTATCGCCCGCATCGCGGAGGACATGATCGATTCGGTCGATCAAGTTTTTCCGTCGCAGATCGGCAAGGATGCACCGGAAACCGATGAAGAACGTCAGCAGTGGCTCGCCAAGCGCGTCGAACATGAAGCCAAGCGGATCAATGCACGCACGAGCGGCTATTTTCAAATGGTCGATGTCGAACAGTTGGTCGCGCTCGCCGCTGCCGATCAACTCGTGATCCGGTTGGAAGCCTCGCCGGGGCAGTTCATCATCAAAGGGCAGCCGCTCGTGAGCATCCTCGATCTTGATGACCGCCGCGTGATTGAAAACCTTGAGGATCGCATTTTGGATACGTTCGTTTTCGGCAGTCAGCGCACTGTATCGCAGGATTTCGCGTTCATCTTCATCCAGTTGAGTGCTCTCGCCGTGCGTGCGCTTTCGCCGGGTTTTAACGACCCGTATACCGCCGTCATGGTGATCGACCGCCTCGGTGAAGGCTTGGCGGCAGTGCTCCAACGCCGCGATCCATCGATGTTCCGCTGCGATGAGACGAAAACGCTCCGCGTGATCGCCGCGCCGCTCACGTTTGAGACGCTTTTGCACACGGCTTATGATCAGATTCGGCATTACGGCAGTCAAGATGCGGCAGTCGTGATGCGGCTGCTGCGCATCATGAACCTTTTGTGGTCATTTGCGAAAACCGAAACGCACCGACGCGTGATCCGCGACTATGCTGCGGTGCTAGTTGAGGAATGCCAGCAGCACTTTACGCCAAGCGAATTGGCGCGTGTGTCCCAGTTATACGACGAAATCCGCCGCCGCTTTGAAAATTCCCCACCGCTCAAGGAGTAGCCGCTATTCGACGGGCACAACCCCCGCCGCAACGCCTACCAGCGGCATCACAATCACCAGTGCGAGGATCGTCACCAGCGCCAACCCGGCGATCACCGGATGCGACTCAATCAGACTCCGACCGGGTGCGCCGTGAAAGAACACCAGCGAGATCACCGCCAGCAGCCCGACTCCTAAAAACGGCGTGGTACACCCCAACGTCCACATCAGCGTGGTGTAGCCGTTCAAGCTTTCCGGGTAAAAGCGCTCAACAAGCGCCCCCGCCAGCGAAAACCCGGTATAGACGATTGTCGAGGTGATCAAAATCGTCCACAACTGCCGGTCAAGCGGCGTCAAAACCTTGTGATCATGACGTTCCATCACCCGCTGTCCTTCCATTTGATATGTCACCGCTGGAAAAACCGCGAAACCTACTAACCTCTCAATGAGTATAGTCCTTGTTACGAAAGCCGAAAAGTGTATAGTCCCCACTACGGGATTCTTATTCGCATGGTGATTTCGGTGTTATGCTCTGCAAATCGTGAATCCATAGGGGATCTCAATGGAAAAGCGCGTCAAGTTTGATTTGAAGTCGAGTTTTCAAACGGCGGCGGGATTCAGGGGCAAGATTTCCGCCTCGATATTGCGGGCGATGATATCAGCGATCAAGCGTTGGCGGATTACATCGTCGCGGATATGCGCCTGCTCATGGTCGGGCATGTTCGCATCCTCAACAAAACGATCCTCACCGAACCCCACAAGCGCGGCGCATCACCCGCTGCGCGCCGCTTGATCGATCTCAGCCATATCATCGAACACGGGTTAGTCTCCTATAAAGGGCTGCCGCCGCCCGTGATCTGCGACTACCTGAGCCGCGAAGACTCGCGCAAGTTCTACGAGGGTGGAACAGAGTTTCAGATTGGCAAGATCGAGATGGTGACGAATACGGGGACGTATATCGACTGCCCATTTCACCGCTATCCGGACGGAAAAGACTGCGCCGAGATGCCGCTTGAGCGGTTTGTCGATCTCCCCGGCGTGGTGATTCGCGCCGAGTATCAACGCGGCTTGGCGGTTGATCTCGCCGCTGTTGAGGGGAAAGTCACAGCGGGGCAGGCAGTTTTGATCCATACGGGATGGGCGGCACACTGGAACACGCCCGCGTATTACGAAAATCACCCGTTCGTGACCGCAGAAGCGGCGGCATATCTCGCGGATCAGCGTGTCGCGCTGGTTGGCATCGATTCGCACAACATTGACGATACACGCGGTGCGCGTGTGCGACCCGTGCATACGACTTTACTCGGTCAAGAGATTTTGATCGTCGAGCATCTGTGTAACTTGGAGCATGTGCCGGACAGCGGCTTCACGTTTACGGCGCTGCCGCCCAAGTTCAAGGGCGTGGGGACATTTCCCGTGCGGGCGATGGCGCGGATCACCTGAAAAAAGCGCCGAAGTCCCACAAGGATCGTCCGACTTTCTAAACCGATTTCACCGCTGGCGCAAGGTTAGTTCTACCGGATTTGGTGGTTTTTACCTCCCCCTGCCCCCTCCACTGCGTAGAGGGGGAATTCACGCGTCTGCAAAGTCCCTCCCTGCGCCAGCGGGGAGGGATTTAGGGAGGGGTTGAGTCACATCAAAAGCGATAGAACGAGGGGGGGCATTAAAACCCTACTCCGACTCGATCTCGATCCCGTGCTTTTTCGCCGCCTTCTTGATGCGGCTTTTGATCGTGGTCACGTCGTCGGCATCGTATTTCGCGGCATTATCCTTGTGATTGATATAGCTCCACGCCGCGCGGATATGCTCATCGGTGTCGATCGGATATTTCTTATTGACCGGATCGGCATATTCGACATCGCCGTACTTGCGTTCGCCCTCTTCGCGTTTGTCAATTTTCGACATGATTTAGCCTCCGTTCGGTTTGGAAATATCCTCAACGACGGCGGCGGTTTTGCGCGGCTGTTCGGTGCGGATCGCCAGATCCGCTTGGGCGATGATACCGACGATCTCATTCCGATCATTCACGACCGGGATGCGCCGCACCTGATATTCTGCCATTGCGCGCATCGCGTCATCCAGATCATCGCTTTCGCCGCATGTGATCAACTGACGCGACATTACGTCGTTGACTTTGACTTGACCATCCCGGTTTTCCGCCAGCACTTTGAGCGCAAGGTCGCGGTCGGTGACGATGCCGACCAGCTTACGCGTACTTTGATTCTCGACAATCGGCACCGATCCGATATCTTCGTCGCGCATGATGCGCGCCACATACGCAGCCGTGTGATCAGGTAGGCAGAAAGTTGGGTTTGCCGTCATGACTTCACCACAGGTTGTCACGATGCGTTCCTTTGACTCACTGAACAATCACTTTGCATGGTAAGCGAAGTCATGCGCGGAAGGGGTGAGCCATCAAGCGGATTTGCAAAGGGTCATTCGACGCACCGCAGAAAGTTATGACGTCGATTGCAGATAGGCGACTGCCGACTCGTACAGCGGGAAGAATAAAATCTTGTGCCGCGTCACGCTCGACGCGGTTGAGGCGAGGACTTGCGCGATGATGTCTTCGCTCACGACAGCGACTTTACCGAGATTTTCCGCATCTAAAAACCTAGACTGTATGGCGATCACTGGAGCTGCGAATATCGAACAAGATGTGGCTAGGCGATGGCGCAGCTTCATCAAGCAGCACGCGCAAATGGTGAAAACAGGAGGTGAGATCACCCACTGTTAAGCGGCGCTTCCATTCAACGAGGATGATACGGTGATCGAGACTCCAATTCTCAGAGGTGGTCATATGCAGCATTCCTTTGACAAAAATTTAACTTGAGCCTGAAATGAATCCTGTTTTTTCAAGTGTAACGCTGGAAACACATGCGGGGGCGTAAAAGTGGGGTGCTTTATCCCCTGTCTATCGTGCGATAGACAGGGGCAAGTTAATTACTGCTGAACCGCCGGAAGCAGCAGCCCGAACGACTGATAGCCTTGCAGCGTGCCATCGGTGATCATCGGGGTGACGGCGATGATCGCGCATTCTGGCACCACGCTCCCGTCACCGGGCATCACGCTGCCGTCACCGGGTCTCACGCTCCCGTCACCGAGCATCACGCTGCCATCGCCGTGCGCCGCCGCTTCGCGGATTTTCTGAACAGCGGGCAGCAGCAGACCCATCAGCGCTTGATCGCTCAAGTCAAGTCCAGCAAGCCATGTCGGATCACCCACATGCGGGTCGCCCCATGTTTGGAAACCAAACACCATGCCGTGTACAAACTGTTCCGCCGGGCATTCGCCTTCGCCGTCACCGATCTTGGGCAGGATCATGAAGATCGGTGCGCCCTGAGCATCAGCATCCGGCGGAAGGACAGCGATGATCATCCGGTCGGTTGGTGTGATATCCTCACCGCCCCGAACGAAACGGAACGGATCAGTGGGTGGATCGGGCTGCGGGTCAAAACCGGAGTCGTCGCCATCCCCGAATAACTGATCCATGATCAGCGGCACCCAAGGATCGCCGTCGGGAATTTCAGGCATATATGGGGTCGCCTGCGGCTCAGGGGTGATTTCCGGTATCTGCGGGAACAGCAGATCAGGATCGATCACGACAATGCCGCCTCTGCCAATCTGCGGACGGTCCGAGTCGTCATCATCAAACGGATTCCAGTGCGGCGGGATCAAATCCGGGTCGAATTCGACCATAATTGGGTCTTGGCTCGGCGCGTCGGCGTGAATCACCTGCGGCAGGTAGACGCACTGGGCATTCATCGCCATCGGCGGACCGTATACCCAACCTTCTGTGCCGCCGGGTCCAATCGATCCGGCTAACCAGTAATCGTTGTTCTCGTCGTAATCGCGGAACCAAGGCTCAAACTGAAAACCTGCCGGAAGGCTGCCGATCACCGGAGAGGCGAACGTCGGGTCTGCATGGACATTAACTGACGGAATCGAGAACGGCACAGCCGCCACACATTCAAGCTCAGTTGACCAGACGATTCCCATATCTTCGCACAGCGGACTGACGACCAGACCGAACGCCAGCGTGGACACCCAACCCGTGATATTCGGATTCGCGTCGAAACCCTTGATGTTGTACCACACCACGCCGTCGAAGCTGCCAGCGCCGATGCCTTCTACTTGATCGCCTTCTTCAAGGAATCCAATCACCTGTGCATTTGGATTCGCCGTTTCGCGCACGTTGATCGGCGCGGGATTCTGCGAAGCGACCAAGCACAGCGCGATATCGATCCAATAAATCGGGACGAGCGTAGGAGCAGGAGTCGGAACGCCGACGAGGGTTTGCTGTGCGCTCGTTGGGCATCCTTGTGTAAACCCTGTTCCCGCTTCATCGGGGCATTGATCGGCAAAGTCAAGCACACCGTCACCGTCACGGTCGCTGCCAGAAGCATCACGCGGACAGCCGTTGTTTTCACGCGGTCCCGGTTGGTTGTCACATTGATCCAACCTATCCGGCACACCATCCCCATCCGCATCCGGCTCGGTTTGAGCGAATGCACCGCCAACCAGCGCCGACAGCGCCAGTACGATTAGAATCACGAGCAAAAAACGACGTTTCGCCATAGTGAGTTGAGTCCCCCCTAAAAGCATTTTCGATAGGCGTTCTGTATCACAATACACGAGTTCCGCAATACGAAATGTAATTTTTATGCGCATTACACAAGGCATTACGACTTCTTGACAAGTATGCAGAGTCATTGGCAACGCGCCGAACCCGTAGAGGCGTGATACAATCGAGATTGCTTTCGAATGGCTGCTTTCTGGGAAAAATAAACTCATGATCGAAGGCTCGACGCTGGGTGGGCGCTTTGAACTGCTTGAATTGATTGATCAAGGCGGAATGGGGTCGGTCTACCGTGCGCGCAGTGTTGATACGGGAGAAACGGTCGCCGTCAAAGCGTTGAAACCGGATGTGATCGCGCATGATCCCGCGCTGATCGACCGTTTCAAGCGCGAAGGCGAAGCGCTCCGCCAGTTAAATCACCCGCACATCGTCAAGATCATCGATACCGTCGAGCAGAACGAGCAGCACTTCATCATCATGGAGTATGTCCCCGGCGGTTCGCTCGATAAGCTGATGCGGCGCGAAGAACGTCTCTCCGTTCAGCAAACGCTCGAAATCGCGCTCGATATTGCCGATGCGCTCAGTCGTGCGCACCGTTTGAAGATCATTCACCGCGATATCAAACCCGCCAATGTGCTGTTGGCGACCGATGGTACGCCCCGCTTGACCGATTTTGGCGTTGCCCAAGTTGGAGACGAGCGCACCCGCTTGACCGAAGTCGGCGCGTTCGTCGGCACAATCGCGTATATCAGCCCGGAAGTCGCGCGCGGCGCACCCTACGACGAAAAAAGTGATATTTGGTCATTCGGCGTGATGCTGTACGAGATGCTCACCGGCGTGAACCCGTTCGCTCAATCGAACGTCGCCGCCACCCTCACGGCGATCCTGAACTACGTCCCGCCGGACATCACCGACACGCGACCGGATGTTCCGCCGGAACTCGCCTACTTGATCGACCGGATGATCGCCAAAGACCCTGACGACCGCCTGAACAGCGCCCGTTTTGTTGGCGCGGAGCTTGAGGCGATCCTTTCAAAGGTCAAACCATCGAAGAAGCAGACGACGACCACCGAAACGCCAGTCGGAGTCACCGCTGCGAGCGTGGATACTCCAACGGCAAATACGCCGCTCGTACCGACGACAGCCCAACCCGATTCGACACCGATCACGCTCACGCCGCGCCCCGTTTCAACACGGGAACAACCGCCAACTCAAGAGGTTTTCGCCCGCCGCCATGTGACCAACCCGCGCATTTTTGTCGCCTACCGCCGCGAAGACAGCGGCGAAACTGCCCGCGCGATCTACGAACTGCTCAACCGCGACTTGGGCGATACCGATGTCGCGGCAGATGTCGATAAAGTGGCGAACCGCACGATTAACCGCTTGGTGCTGGCGCAAGATATCGTCGAATCATTTGATGCGATGCTTGTGGTTATCGGTCAGCAGTGGATCGGTTTGAACAAGATTTCCGGCAGCGGCAAACCGCAAACCCTTTTTAACCCGAAAGACCCGGTACGCATCCAAGTTGAAGCGGGCTTAAAACGCCCCGATA
This sequence comes from Anaerolineae bacterium, assembly GCA_026645745.1. Classification (GTDB taxonomy): domain Bacteria; phylum Chloroflexota; class Anaerolineae; order Aggregatilineales; family Phototrophicaceae; genus Flexifilum. The sequence continues at coordinate 10,742 of JAPKMU010000018.1, forward strand.
TGCTGATCATTCCGGTGTTAGTCGATGGCGCACAGCTTCCGCCCGCCAGCGAACTCCCGCCGAGCTTGCAAAAAATCACGACGCTCACACCCTATCGCCTCGATTGGAAGCCCGAACAAGGCGAAGATGCGCTTGAACCCCATGTCCGCAAACTGATCAAGCTGGTGCGCACCCACTTCAACCCGAACAACCGCCGCTGGTTGTTTCCCGCGCTGGTTGTCGCCGCTATCCTGATTGCCCTCCTAATCATGGCGCTGATTTTCTCCGCCAATGCGACCTCCGCTTCCAGCGTTGAGCCTGTCGCGCCGGGGGAGATCATGGTTTTGATGGTCGAACCGGAAGCGCTAACCGATCAGCGGCGCGATGTGACGCGCTTCATCGTCGATGACCTGACCCAAGTGTTCGAGCAAGGGCGCGGCGTTTCGATTCGCGTTCGCACACTGCCCCAACCGATCCGATCCGCCGAAGAAGCACGCGTCACGGCGGAACTTTACGATGCTTCGGTGATCGTGTGGGGGAACTACAACCGCGATTTCGTGGAACTCAATATTCAGGTTGGCGATCTCACGTTGTATCCGAATTCCAATATCGACCGGCGCGAATTGGAGCGGGTCGCCAATATCCGCGTGCATATGACGGATGAGCGGCGGCAGTCGATCGCAATGGCGGTGATCGGCGTGCTGCTCACGCTGCAAAGCGCGGACGGAGATGTATTCGACTATGCCGTGATGCTCAACCTTGCGACTCGCATCGTCAAGCCATCCCCACCCGCCGCCGATGATCTCGCTGCCGAGCGGATTTATCTCGCCTTCAGCAGTCTCGCGGGTGATCCCGTCTTATCGCGGGTGATGTTCGATGACGCGATTGCAGTCAACGGCGGCAGCCCGATCTTGTATCTATTCCGCGCGCTCACCGCCATCCGGGCGGGCGATCTGGATGCGGCGCGGTTGGATGCGGAAACGGCGCGGCGGTTGGCAAATACCGGTTGGGCAGTGCCGCAAACGCTGATCGCGCTGATCGCCATCATAGAGAATGATTTCATAGGCGCACGCAGCACCCTTGATGCGGTGCTGACCACGATGCCGGATGACTCCACAGCGCTGACGCTGCGCGGTATGCTGAATTACTTTCTCAGCGACCGGCAAGCCGCGCAAGCCGATCTTGAACGCGCGATCACGTTAGCACCGCAAGAACGGTTGGCATACCCGATGGCAACCTTGATCGCTATGCACGACGGGCGTTTTGATACAGCGGGGACTTATCTTTTCGCCATGATGGGCGAATACCCCGATGTGCAAATCGTCAGCAGCACGTTTGCGCTGCTTGGCGTGAGCGAGACGCTCAAAATCGGGGATTATTTCGCGGCGGCGTCCAATCTCGTCATCGGGCAGTATCAAGCCGCGCTTGACGAAATCGAGCAGTTCTTGAGCGTCAGCAGCGATTTTTCGGACGCGTATATGATCCGGGGGTTCTCGTACTGCGCGCTCGGCGATCTTGATCGTGCCGAAGCCGATTTTGCAACCGGTCACACGCTTGATCCAGATCATCGTTTGATCAATCTACTGCGTGCGCTAGTCGAGTTTCAGCGTGGAAACGCAGCCGGCGCAGTCGCCATCTTGGATGAAGCGCGGATCGGTGCGCTCAGCGCAGCCGAAGGCGGGGCAAGCAGCGAACTGATCGGGCGAGTCGTATCAGGCTTGCTTGCGGGTGAAGTCACCTGCGCGAATGTCATGCCGCTCTTGATCGATACCTACATCGAACTCGAAGTGCCGCAGTCTTAAAAGTGACCTACCGATGATGCGTAATTTCAACCCGTTTCCCGGTGTACGCAAATGGGATGCATACACCCTGTATTTGATTCAAGTTTTCGTGTGGAGTTTTGGCTTTTCCATGATCACGACGGTGAACTTGGTTTATCAAGCCACCGTCGCCGGGTTGAGTCCGCTTCAGTTGGTTCTGGTCGGCACAACGCTGGAGATCACCGCCTTTTTGTTTGAAGTCCCAACGGGCGTCGTCGCGGATACCTACAGCCGCCGCCTTTCGGTGATCATCGGCTACGCGCTGATCGGCGCGGGTTTTCTGGTCGAAGGCTTGTTCCCGCTGTTCGGCGCGATCATGCTGGCTCAGGTGATCTGGGGCATCGGCATCACATTCATCAGCGGCGCGGAAAGCGCGTGGTTGGTCGATGAAATCGGCGAAAGCCGCAGCGCGACTGCGTTTATCCGCGCGTCGCAGATGGGCAACCTCGGCGGATTAGCCGGAATTGCCGCCAGTGCCTTGGTCGCCGCGCTGTTCAGCATCAACACGCCAATCGTGATCGGAGCGCTGGTGCTGGTCGGCTTATCGGTGACGCTGATGCTCGTCATGCCGGAAACAGGCTTTTCACCCGTGCCGCACGAGGAGCGTCAAGGTGCGGTGCGCCAGATGGTCACCACACTGCGCGCAGGCGTGAAGCTCGTTGCAGGGCGGCGCTTACTGCTGATTCTATTTGCGATCACGTTCTTTGGCGGCTTGTACAGCGAAGGCTTTGATCGCTTGTGGACGCCGCACCTGATTGACGATGTTGGGCTGCCGACGTTCGGCGGGTTTGATCCGGTGATCTGGTTCGGCATCCTGCGCGCGATCACCATGATCGGCGCGATTGGCATGGCGGAATTCGTGCGCCGCCGCGTCAAAGTCGAAAGCGGCGAGCATGTTTTACGAGCGATTTTCCTTTCGGACGCCGGGTTGATCGTGAGTCTGCTTGTGTTCGCGCTTTCCGGTAATTTCGTGATCGCCGCCGCTGCTTACGTCGTCAGCCAAACGTTACGCGGTGCGCTCGGCGGCGCGTTTAATGCGTGGGCAAACCGCCACATTGAAAGCGACGTGCGCGCGACCACACTCAGCATGATGGCACAGATGGACGCAATCGGGCAGATCGGCGGCGGTCCGGGGATCGGCGTGATCGGGGAGCGGTTCGGGGTGCGCGCCGCCCTCGTGATCAGCGCACTGCTGCTCGCGCCGGTGCTGCCGCTCTACCGCTGGGCGGGGCGGGTGGCGCGGCGACAGCCGCCAAATGCTTAGAAATCATCTGAATATTCGTTGCGTAACCCCTCACCCTGCTCGCAGTTCCCCCTCTCTATCGCTTGCGATGGAGAGGGGTGGCGCACCGAAGGTGCGACGGGGTGAGGATTTACTGTCGCCCCCTGAGCCTCGTTTACGTGGGAGAGGGGGTCAGAAGATTTTCAGATGGTTTCTTAGAAGAAGCCGATGCTCATGGTATAGTGTTTAGCAGACGTCTTCGCATCGCACAACAGACTGCGAGAATCGCCGTGCGCACACTTGCCGCTTTGTTCGTGATCATCGCCTTGTCGATTTCGTTCGCTCCCGCTGCCGCGCAAACGTCCGCCGTCACGGTGACGCTGCTCCGCGAACCGGACATGCTCACCGTGTATGTGCAGTCGGATCAGCGCGCGTCCCTCCTTGATTTCCGCTTCCAATATCTAGACGATTACGAGCGCGAGATTTTGCTCGCGCTCCGCGATTATGACGCCTTCCGCGAAGCCGCCGCCGATGTGCGCGGCGGTTGTTTCGTGCTGCGCACCGTCAATACGGACGTGCCAATCCCGCAAGAATGCGCCGCCTTAGGACACTCAAAGGTGTTCGTGCAAGAAGTTGGGGAGGCGGGCTTGTTCTGGTTTGATACCACCTTCAACCTTGCCCGCCCGCTCGTGATCCTTGACGCGAACGGCTCAGTGGGTGTATGTCCTGCGGATAACCCGCGCTGCGAACTCGCGTTCCCTTACGCCCCGTTTGGCGAGCCGCCCCCGCCGCCGCCCCTGTTTGACGCGGCGGACATCGAGAATCACGAAATTCTGGTGCTGATCACCGACTTCGAACAGATCAGCGGAAGTCCGCTCCAGCCGCATCTGGAATGGGAGCGCGTCCTTGACAGCGCGATTGCTGAAAGCGGTGTGAACGCCCGCGCCGAGCGTGTACCGCAGATCATCCGCAGTCATGAAGAAGCCCGCACCCTCTCCGAGCAGTACGGCGCAACACTGGTGATCTGGGGCTATGTCGGCGGAGCAGTCGTCAACAGTCAGTACACCATCACGCCGCGCTGGAGCCAAATCCGCGAACTACCCGGCGAAACCGAGGTGATTGGTTCGCTGGATGACTTGAACATGTTCGTCTCGCCGGGTGGGGATGTCGAATATGTCCTCGCCTACGTGATGGCGCAGCTTGCCTATTTCGCCAACGATGACGCGGGGGCGCTCCCCCTCATCGAGAATGCGCTGGCGCTCGCCCCGGCGGGGCGTGAGGTCGAAATGGGGGTTGGGGCGCTGTATTTCTTTCGCGGGCATGTCCGGCTGATCTTAGGTGCGCCGCCGGAAGAAACATTCAGCGATCTCAACCAAGCGGTTGCGATGGGGTATCAGCACCCGAAGGTTTATCAAAGCCGCGCATGGGCGTATGAAGCGCTCGGCGATCTTGATCTTGCGCTTGCCGATGTGGATACCGCCATCAGCCTTGCGCCATCCGATCCTGTTTCGTATGCGATTCGCGGCTCACTGCTCGTTCGCGCCTCCGAATACGCTGAAGCCCTTGAAGCCTTCGATACGGCGATCACCCTCGATCCGACGCAGTGGGTGTATTACATCATGCGCGGTGCGCTCATTAGCGCGACCGGGGATTATGACGCGGCGCTTGCCGACTTCAATCAAGCGGTCACGCTTGCGCCAGATCAAGCGCTGCCCTACACCTCGCGCGGCACGCTGCTTGCAGCCCTTGGCGATTTTGGGGATGCGCTGGATGATCTCAACCAAGCGATTGCGCTGGATGCGGCGCAGAGCGAAGCCTATTCAACGCGGGCGCTGATCACTGCCATGCAAGGGGAATACGAAAGCGCGATCGAAGATTTAGACGTGGCGATTCAGCTTAATCCCGATGACGCCGCGTATTATCAAAGCCGCGCGTTGATCTACGCCTATATGGGCGAGACAGACTTAGCGATCAGGGATTACGATCAGGCAATCGCGCTGAATCCAAGCGATGCCGACGCTTACGCAAATCGTGGTGATGCGTATCTCGCTATCGGCAATTATGCGCGCGCGCTTGCCGATTATGATCAGGCGCTTTTACTCAACCCCGATCAGTTGTTTGCACTAGAAGCACGCGCAAACCTCCACACGGACTTGGGGGATTACCGCGCCGCCGTCGCTGATTTTGAACACATCACCGAGATTGATCCTGAGAATATCCAAGCGTATGCGCAGCTTGCGCGCATCAATACGGCTGTGCACCGCTGCCAAGCCGCTGTGGATGCACTCCGCCGCTATCTCGAACTCGCAGGATCATCTGCCGAACCGGAGATCGAAGACGCATATCGTCAGGAATGCGGCGGACTGTGAGCCAAGCCATCGACTGGATCGCCATTCCGGCAGGGACGGTCGTCCTGATCAACGACTGGGATGAGACGGATCACTATCTGAAAAAGGATCACCCGCGCAGGGTTCACGTTCCGGCATTTCGCATCGCCAAGTACCCGATCACGAATGCGCAGTTCGCCCCGTTTATCGAATGGGGAGGCTATCACGAGCGGGGCTGGTGGACGGATGAAGGATGGGAGATGCGCGCAAAATTCGGTTGGACTGCGCCGCGTGATTGGCACGATCCGGCATGGAACGGCGCGGATCAGCCGGTTGTGGGCGTGTCATGGTACGAATCAAGCGCCTTTGCCCAATGGCTGACCGACTTGACAGGCGAAGCGATCCATTTACCAACTGACGCGGAATGGCAGCGTGCCGCTCAAGGCGATGATGGACGTGTATATCCTTGGGGGAACACATGGGATGGCACGCGCTGTCATCACAGCGTGGGACGCGATTGGCGGAAGCGTGAAACCACACCTGTACACCGCTTTGACGCGCTCGGCAGCAGTCCCTACGGCGTTTGTGATCTGGCGGGGAATATCTCGGAATGGTGTTTGACCGACGCGAAACGGGGGTCAACGCATCCTCACCGCCTTTTGCACGGCGGATCATGGCGCGATGACGACCCCGTATTTTTCCGTGTTGATCGGCGCGAGACGATGCCCCCGCATGAAAGCAGCCGTTCGATCGGTTTTCGGGTGTGCATTTCACCGTCTGTGTGACTTTTGCCTAACCTTTCGCTTGCGTTCACGAGGCGACACTTTATCCTCACCCCGTCGCACCTTCGGTGCGCCACCCCTCTCTATCGCTTGCGATAGAGAGGGGAAAACAAACGCGCTGCTTTTCACCCCCTCTCTAAACAAAGTTTGGAGAGGGGGACGGGGGTGAGGAGCAGTCGGTGAAAAATCTAGTGTCGCCCCCTCAGCCTCGCTTGCAATGGAGAGCGGTTACTCGTACCGCAGCACGTTCGCTACCCGTTCGCGCACCGCGACTCCTGACGAGAGGAACGTCGATACCAGCGCAATCGCAATTGACGCCGCGACCAGCGCAATCGCCAGCGGCAGCGCTTCACGCGGGATCGGAATCGCGTCCCCGATGCCGAATGCGGTCATCGCGGCGACCATCAGCGCACTCACGCCGATCCCCAAGAAGCCGCCGAGCAGCCCGATCAGCACATTTTCGATGATCATGATCCGAAGCACGCGCCCACCCTTCAAGCCAACAGCCTTTAGGATGCCAATTTGCCGCCGCCGTTCAAGCGTCGCCAGCGAAACCGTGTTTGCCATCGTCACCGCCGCCGCCAGCAGCGAGAGCAAGCCGACCACCGTCGGGATTGCCGCGAACTGATTGATGATGCGGTTGAGGAAACCATCGATGAATGTGATGTCGAGCGTGAACACCAGCGGCAGCGCCGATAGATCGAGCAGCGTTTCATTCAATCGCGCCGGATCAACTTGCAAGATCGTGAAGCCGGAAAAGCCGCCTTGTGAAGGCAGTGTTCCCGGTGGGATCACCGCTTGCCCCGTGAATCCCATACTGCCGCTAGAACGCTCAAAGCCGATCACTTCAAATTCGTAGACGCGCGATTCCATTCGCACTCTAACGATTGACCCGATCTGCGGCGTGATGTTCGTGAATTCACTTCCGAAGGTATCCGGCAGCACCATCACAAACTGCCCATTGTCCTCCGGCGTGATTGCGCGTCCTTCGACGATGTTTTGCGCGAAGATCGGGTTATTCGTGATACGCGCCATCATCTGAATCGACGAGAACGCACGCCGCGCACGTGCGGGCATATCTTCCTCATCCATGTTGAACGGCAGCGCAAACTCCGGTTCTGTGCCGTCAATCGCCTCCAACACACCGCCGTAGCCTTCCGTGCGCGTCCGGTACTGAATGCCTTCGATGCCTTCTAGTCCCGCGTCGAGCGCCGCTTCAGCCAGTACCGGAGAGACGACACTCGCCAGCGGGAATAACAGCACATTCCCGCCTAAACTCTGCGAAAGCTGAATTTGCAGCATTTCGCGCGTGCCTACGCCGACAAATGTGATCGCGCTTAACGCGAACATACCCGCCGCCAGCGCCATCAACGTCGTTGCCGTTCGCAGCCGCCGCGCGGTTAAGTTGCGCAGCGCCAGCCGCAGATCGACGATCCCGAATGCCGGAAGTTTGCTCACCACCCAGACGATCAACCAGAAAAAGATCACCAGTATGCCCAAGATCATCAGCGTCACCAGCACGCCGATCCAGCCGACGATGACGCCGCTAATCACGCTGCCGCGCGGACCTGCCGGAATATCCCCGATGATCGCCCCGGCGATCCCGCCAATGACGAGGATCACCAGCGCAATCGCAATCAAGCTGTGGAAAACACCCGCGCGCGGGATCGATGTTTCGTTCGGGCGAAGAATCGCCGCCGGGCGAATTTTGTTCGCCGTCAAAATCGGCAGCACGCCGAACACCAGCGTGACCACCATACCGAGCGTTAGCCCGTAAGCGAGCGCTTCAGGATACAGCCGCCAGCGTAAGCCCTGCTGCAAGAAGGCTTCGCCGTACTGGTTGACGATCACGCTCAAGCCGACGCCGAGCACACAGCCGAGAATGCTGCCCATCAAGCCAAGCAAAAATGCCTCGCTCATGAACAACCAGAACACCTGCCGCCCTTTGAGTCCGAACGTCTTGAGCGCCGCGATTTCGTTGGATCGCCGCCCGACCATCACCAGCATGGTGTTGATAATCCCCACACCGCCGATCAAGAGCGCACCTAAGCCCATGATCACGATGAAGCGCCCAATGTAATCCCCGATAACCGCGTAATCTTCGGCAAGATCGGGGCGCGTGTTGATCATCCACGCGGAGAACGAACCGGAGCGGATTTCCTGTGAAACCCGTTCAACATCAGCATCCGATGTGCCATCGGGCAGCGCCACACTGATAATCGTCGGCGCTGAATCAACGCCGAGTGTTTCGGCTTCGCTCTTGCCGAGATAAGCAAACCCGAAAAATCCGGCGATCAAGTTTTGAATGCCTGACTCAATATCGGTGGCGACAATTCCTGTGACGGTGAATTCTTCTTCCGTGCCGCTTACGCGCACGGTGTCCCCAACTGCGATCCCGTTCTGATCTGCCAAGTTACGGCTGACGACTACCACGTTGTCGCCCGCCAGCAGATCACTCAACAGCACGCCGGGGGGGTCTTGCGCACGAATCTCACCCGTTGGCGGGAAAGTCGCGGGATCAACCAAGAACGCGCTCACGAACTGAGGACGACCGACCGTTACCGCATCCAAGCGCGTGATTTGCAGCCCCGGAATCTGCGAGTACGCCGTCATTGTGCCGCGTTCTATTCTGACGCGCTCCTCGATGAGGGCGACATCGTCCTGAGAAAAGCGCTCGATCTCCGAATCGAAATTAAATGCGGCGAATCCGCCTGACATCGACTCGGTGCTGACGCGAATATCGCCGTGAAGGTTCTGCCGCACGTTATCGACCAGCGAGTCGCCGATTGCTAAACCCAATGTCCGCAGCGCGACGACGGTCGCTACCCCTGCACCAATACAAAACACGCCGAACGTCGTCCAGCGCGCACTGCGCGAGAGATTGCGCCACGCATAGCGCAGGTAAAAGAAAATCCGTCCCATAAATCAGTCCATCCTGCTGCAAGAATCATTCCATTATACGGATGATCCTGCGCGCAGGTTGTACGCAAAGGGAGAATGCCGCTTTTCCCGAAGGCTTGCCCGACTTTGCCCTCAACCCGGATGCTGCGCGTCCCGCCCCTCTCCGTTAACAGGTGAGGAGCAGTAGGTGAAAAATCTAGTGTCGACCCCTCTCTATCGCTTGCGATGGAGAGGGGGACAGGGGGTGAGGGGTAAAAAACGCAGTGAGAGGCGATTTACCCCACCAGCGTTGGCGGCGGGGTGAGGCGACCGGTCGTCCGGCGTTTGCGTCCGAGCACTTTGTACATCACGGTGAAATCGGTATACCCCTTCGTGATCTGCGGCACAAGCGCTTCACACTCGAAATAATTAGAGACGAGCGCTTGAGTTTCCGCACTGATCATGATTTCGCCGCGTCCAGCATTTTCTTGCAAGAGCTTACAGCGGTCAACCGCGCCGCCAAGTGCCGAGAACTCGCGGCGTTCCGGCGATCCCACGTTGCCGAGCACTGCGACGCCCGTATGCACGCCGATGCCGTAAAAGAGGCGCTGACCTTCAGGCAGGGTCTCGTGCAGCGCCAACACATCATAAGCGATGCTCAGGGCGGCGCGCACCGCCCGCACCGCATGATCCGCCTGTTCATTCAGCTGGGTGTTGAAGTAGCCCGTTACCGCATCCCCAATGTATTTATCGACCAAACCCTCAAACAGGTTGATCGAATCGCTGGCGACGGCGAGATACTTGTTGATGATCTCCATCAAGACTTCAGGCTGTAAGCGCTCGCTGAACGATGTGAAGCCGCGCACGTCCGCGAAAATCATGCTGACTTCGCGCTCCTGCCCGCCGAGCATGTGCAAGTCCTCGCTGCGGATATTGTCCGCGACGGCGACGGGGAGATAATTCCGCACGCGGGCGAGCTGCTGCTCACGCGCTTTGAGTTCGGTCAAGTCATCCACGAGAATGACGCTCCCCTCACGGATGCTCCCGCTGAAATCGCGGATCGGGGACACGCTCACATTCCAGATGCGCCGCCCACTGTTGGGCAGATCGACCGTGAGTTCATATTCCTCGTTCACGCCTTCGGTTTTGACCCGTTCGACGCTTTCGCCGATGCGCGGCGCGAAGATGTACACCACATCGCAGATCGGGCATCCCATCGCTTGTTCGGCGCTCACCCCGATGATCCGTTCAGCGGCGGGGTTGTACGCCGTGATCACCTCGTCGGCGTTGATCACGATCAAGCCGCTGGCGATAGACGTGAAAATATTGTTCATCAAGTCGCGGATTTCGGTGACTTCCGAAAGACGCGCGCGGGCGCTTTCAAATAAGCGCGCGTTTTGGATCGCCACCGCCGCTTGATTGGCGAACGCGATCAACAAATTCAGTTCGTGATCTTTAAACAGCCCCGCCAGCACGCGGTTATCGCAGTACACCACGCCGATCACATCATCACGCACGACGAGCGGTACGCACAAAATACTGCGCAGTTGGTAGCCGACGATGCTTTCTTGCGATTTATAGCGTGGATCGCTGCGTGCGTTATCTGTCAAAACAGGCTGCGCGGTTTCGATCACCTCGTTAACAATGGTATTGCTCACCTGAAAATCGTCACGATTCAGCACTTCGCGGTCGATGCCGCGCGCGATGCGGAATTCCATCGCGCCGCTGACATGATTACGCAGCATGATATAGCCGCGCTCCGCTCCGGTAAGCTGAATCACGGTATCCATCACTTGATTCAACACATCATCGGTCGAAACCGACGAGTTGATCAAGGCGGTGGTTTCGGCAAGCGCACGCAGTTGGCGCAGTTCGATCTGACTTGCCGTGACGCGGCTGTACACGCCGTCCACCTGTGTCGCGGCATACCGGACGCGCTCCATCGAACTCGCGGGTAAGCTCATCCCGCGCTGACGCAAAAGCGCCTGCTGCGCTTTCAGCGTATCGGTCAATGTGGTCAGGTTCTCACGCAGAATCCGCATTTGTTCTTGCGCGGATTGAGCGGCGGCATTCTTCTTAAATTTGGCGGTATCGTGTAGGGTCATGATTACGCCTTAAAGACTTCGAAAATTTGGATGGGAAGCGCCTTACCTTTGACCATGATCGGCGGCTTTTCTTCAAAGCGCACCCCGTCCGGCGGTGTGCCGAGCGCGGCGCATACGCCTTCGCTGATGATGATCTGCCCCGATTCAGCGTTTTCTTCCAGCCGCTTCGATAAGTTGATCGTGTCGCCAATCGCGGTAAAACTGCGGCGGTTCAAACTGCCCACGTTGCCGAGCGTCGCCACACCGCTGTTAATGCCCATCCGGTAATAATGCGGGTCAGGCGCGATACCTAGCCGCTCGTACAGCGCCAAGAATGCGTCGCGGAGTTCAAGCGCCATCCGCAGCGCCGCCAGTGCGTGATCCGGCATCGGGTTCAACTGGGTGTTGAACAAGACCATCAATTCGCTGCCCATGTATTTGTCGATGATCCCGCGCGCGTCGTTGATCACTTGTGTGGCGGTTTCCAAAAATACGTTGAGCGTGTTCATCGCCTGCTGTGGGCGCAGTTCCGCTGCCAGCACGCCATACGGGATCGCCTCAATGAAGGCGCAGGTCACGTCACGGCGTTCGCCGCCGAGCGCCAGCGCCGAGATCATATCGATCTGTGCGACCAGCCCCGGCGGGAGATAGCGCGTCATCAGCGTGAGCAGTTCATCGCGTTCGCGCTGTTCGGTTACATCGTCGATCACCATCGCCACGCCTTGTAATTCCTGCTCGGCATTCTTGAGCGGGCTGAGGCGCATCGCCAGCGCAATCCGCCCACGTTCAGGAATATCCGGCTGCGTCTCAACCGCAACACTAGCGTTATTGATGCGCACATTCTCCAAAACCTGATCAACGCTGACGCGAGGAATCACTTGATCGATGGGATAGCCAATCGATTCATCGGGGGCGCGGTTGAGGATGCGTCCGGCGGCGGTGTTGACCGTCGTCACGATGTCGTCAGCATTGGCAGTGATCACGCCGCTGGGAATCGATCCGAAAACATTTTCGATCAATTCTTTTAGGTTGATAATTTCTTCAAGCGCGGTCTGCACGCGGCTGAACAAAAGCGCGTTTTCAATCGCGACAGCGGTTTGATTGGCGAACGCGGTGAGCAGATTCAATTCGCGTTCGGTAAATACGCCCTCGCGGAAGCGGTTATCTAAGTAGATCGCGCCGACTAAACGGGCTTTGTACACGAGCGGCGCGCACATCACCGACCGCAGGACGAATTTAGCAATCGTTTCGCTGCCGATCATGCGGGGATCGGTTTGTGCGTTGTCGGTCAAGAGGGGTGTCATCGTCTCGCTGACGTGTGTCAGGATCGTGCGGCTGACGTGAGCGGATTCGTCGTCGTCGTCCTCATCGCCCACCGTTTCAGTCACGCGGGCGACGTGAATTTGCAGGTCGCCGGTTTCTTCATTACGCAGCAGAATATATCCGCGTCCCGCCCCGGTCAGGTCGAGGATTTTATCCAACGCTTTGCCGAGAATATCACTCAGATCAAGCGACGAGTTGACCATGGCGGACGTGTGAACGAGGACGTTTAACTGCTCTAGTTCGGTTTGTTCATCGGTCAAGAGCGCTTCGAGCCGCTGGAGGTCTTGATCGACTGCCGCGACGAGGCTGAACACCTCCGGCATCAACGCCATCTGTCGAATTCGTAAGAGTTCCTGTTGGCTTTGCAGCGCGGCAGCTACTTCCCCGATCAGGGCGCGCATCCGCGACACTTCCCCTAGACTAGGCGAACTATCGCCGCTGGCTGAAGTCGTCATACCCTATCACCCATCCACTTGTAGCGTTTTCCCCACCTGAATTATACACACAAATGAAGGGGATGCTTCTCGCCCTCTCTAACCTTCGGTTGGGGAGGGTCAGGGGGCTTGTCCGATACTGAACGGCAACCCTTCCCCGAATTCAGGAAGGAACGCAAACAGACTCCTAAGTTGCTCCGAGTCTACGGCAGCGATTCCCCCTCTACCCGCTTGCGTGGGAGAGGGGGTCAGGGGGTGAGGGGTGAAAACGATGATTACCAATATCGACCAAGCCGCGCGGTGTGTCAATTTCCGCCATTGCATGACCGCGTTATAATCCGTTGTAAACCACCCTCACGTTATGGGAGCTTGTATGTCAGATACACCGGAAATCCGCGATGTGTTGGCAGCGCTAAACGCCCGCAGCCGCGCCCTTGTTGAAGGGATTGATCGTTCGGCGGCGCGTTCGATGCTCAAAGCGATTGGCTTGAACGATGATGACCTCGCCAAACCCTTGATCGGGATCGCCAATACGTGGACAGAAATCGGTCCGTGTAATTATCACCTGCGCCGCCTGAGCGAAAAAGTCAAGCAGGGGATTCGGCGGGCGGGCGGCACGCCGTTGGAGTTCAACACCGTGACCATCAGCGACGGGATCACGATGGGAACGGAAGGCATGAAAGCGTCGCTGATCAGCCGTGAAGTCATCGCCGACAGCATCGAGTTGGTCGCGCGCGGCAACTATTTTGATGGCATCATCACCCTTGCCGCATGTGATAAGACCATGCCGGGGACGATCATGGCGCTCATCCGAATGGATGTGCCGTCGCTGATGCTGTACGGTGGATCGATTGCGCCGGGGCATTATCAAGGGCGTGATCTGACCGTGCAAGACGTGTTCGAGGCGATGGGCGCGTATTCCGATGGGCGGATTTCGCTGGAAGAACTGCAAGAAGTCGAAAATACCGCCTGCCCCGGACCGGGTGCGTGCGGCGGTCAGTTCACTGCGAACACGATGGCGATGGTCGGTGAGATTCTCGGTATCTCCCCGATGGGCAGCGCCGACGTTCCGGCGATGAGCGAAGCCAAAGATGATGTCAGCTTGCATGCCGGCGAAATGATCCTCGATTTGATCCGCCATGACCGCCGACCGAGCAAGATCATCACTCGCAAAGCGCTTGAAAACGCGATTGCAGCGGTGGCGGCGAGCGGCGGCAGCACCAACGGCGTCCTGCATTCACTGGCATTCGCGCGCGAAGCCGGAATCGAGTTCACGATTGACGACATCGAAACGATCAGCCGCCATACGCCGTTGATCGCTGACCTGAAGCCGACCGGAAAATACACCGCCATCGACATGCACAATGCGGGCGGCAACCGCCTGTTGGCGAAAATTCTACTCGAAGGCGGGTATCTTGACGGAAGCTGCATGACGGTGAGCGGTCGCACGCTGGCGGAAGAAGCCGCGTCTGCGCACGAAACCCCCGGTCAGCAGGTGATCTATCCGCTGTCCAACCCGATCAGCGCGAACGGCGGGCTGCATATCCTGAAGGGCAACCTTGCGCCGAACGGCGGCGTCGTCAAGCTCAAGGGAACAGAGCCGAAGCTGTTTAAGGGCGTGGCGCGCATTTTCGAGCGTGAAGAGGATGCATACCAAGCGGTGCAGAATCATCAGATCAAAGCCGGGGATGTGGTCGTGATCCGCTACGAAGGACCTATCGGCGGACCGGGCATGCGCGAGATGCTTCAAGTAACGGCGGCAATCGTCGGGCAGGGCTTGGGCGAACAAGTCGTGTTGATCACCGACGGGCGTTTCAGCGGTGCGACACGCGGCTTGATGGTCGGTCACATCGCGCCGGAAGCAGCAGTCGGCGGACCGATTGGCTTACTGCGTGAAGGCGACCCGATCACGATTGATATCGAAGCGCGCAGCCTCCGCGTCGAAATCAGCGATGAGGAACTGACCGCCCGCCGTGCCGCATGGCAGCCGCCGACGCCCCACTATCACAACGGCGTAATGGCGAAGTATGCACGCCTCGTTGCTCAAGCGGACGATGGCGCGGTCACAAATACGAGTACCGGATTGCCGCGCGCGTAGTGCGGTCGCCCTCTCTCAGCCCTACGGTTGGAGAGAGGGGCTGGAGGCTTGTCCGATATTGGCGTCGTGCTTTTTCACCCCTCACCCCCTGACCCCCTCTCCCACGCAAGCGGGTAGAGGGGGGAAAACCAACGCGCTGCTTTTTACCCCCTCTCTAAACAAAGTTTGGAGAGGGGGCGGGGGGTGAGGAGCAGTAGGCAGCAAATCTATTGTCGCCCCCTCAGCCCACGTAAACGAGGAGAGGGGGAGCAAAACCCTTGTTTTCTCCCCTCTCTAACCGAAGTTTGGAGAGGGGGCGGGGGGTGAGGAGCAGTAGGCAGAAAATCTACTGTCGCCCCCTGAACCATCGCAAGCGATAGAGAGGGCGAACTAAAGCACTTCACGAATACACCTTGAATATCCTTCTGAATTCTTAACAAATTGTTCATCCCCCAATAGTTACAATTACCCCAAACAGCACATCGTAGGAGGATCGCACAATGGCATTCGTGCGCGCAGTGCTTTTACCCAATGAACCCATCGTGATCGCTTCGTTTGAAAATGGCGTGACAGCGCAAGATGTCGCCGCTGCTTTTGAAGCGTGCCTCAACCTCATGCGCACGGCTGAAACTCCTCATTATTTTTTGATCGGTGATCTTTCGTCTGCGACCGGTGCGTTTGGTGATATTCTGAAAATACTTCAGTACACGCGCACCGTCGTCGAACAGACCAAGACGACACTGCCTTTTCAGTTCACACCGCTGTTCGTCGGCTCGGATGCGATGGTTAAGCTGTATGTCGATGCCCGCCGTTTGCAGCAGTTCGGCAGCGAAAGGATCGCATTATTTGCCTCGCTTGATCTCGCGCTCGCCGCTGCCCGCGCCAACCTCGCGCAGGGATCAGCAGATGCCCTGCAGGAATGAAGAAGTGGTATCTCCAGCGCCAACATCGAAGCCGCGCTGATGAAATGGAAAGAGACCAATCATGGCATTCTTGGGCATTGAACAACTTCCCGGTGAAGCGATTTTCGTCCTGAAGTATCAAGGGGAATTCACCCTGCAAGATTTCGTGGACTCCTACGCTGCGTGTGTTGCGCGATGGGATGACTGCTACCGCGAAACAGGTGTGCATCTCCTGACCGATATGCGCGCCGTTGATAATCCTGCCGGGTTTGGAACGGTATTGGAGATGGTGCGCGCGCAAGCCGCGCAAGATGCCGCGATTATGGATTTGCTCCAGCATGTGAGGCAGTACATCATCAGCGAACACCCGATGACGAAGTTGTATGCCAATTTGCGCGCACAGCCTCAGTTTGGCGGGGTAACACTGCCGATGTACGTTAATCTCGAAGATGCGATTGAAGCCGCGCGCACCGCGATCAAGAACCGCGTGAGCGCACAAGAATAGCGTTATCCACCGGACTGCGGCATTGGGCGAACGGGAAAGTCAAAATCTGCGGGGAGAACAGTGAGGTCGGCGCTGTGGAGCGTCACCCCATTCACGGTGATTCCTTCGAGCAGCGCGGCAATCGTATCGCGCATACCGCCGCTTTCCGGCGTATATTCCATTGGCGTGCTCAGGCTGAGTACCAACAGTCTCCGCTCCGGTAGGGCGATTGCCATCACCAGCGTTTGCATCCCGTCCGGGCTGGTGAGCAAATAATACGCAGCATCATGCGCGCCCCATGTAAAACCTTGGGGGTCGCTGGCGGTCGCGCTGCCGATCATATCCGGCTTGTGAATCGCCTGACTCAAGACCATCAGCGCCATATTGTGATCGTCGCTGAGTTCGGCGGGGATTTCAAACGTATCCAACGGCGGCACGAAGATATGCACGATCATGCCTGTGAACATCGGGTCGCCGCTTTGGAACGTGGTGTAGTGCTCCGCCAGAATCAACCCTTCTTGAACATCTGCGACCCACCCCGCAGGCAGCCACAAGCCGAGTTCAATTCCCTCAATATTGACCTCTAGCCAGTAGGGTTCAACCGGAGGGGTGTTCATGACAGGTAGAAACGCCTCTCCAGCGGAGGGTGCTGGCTTCGATTGGTTACAGCCAGCGAGCAGTAACATGAGGATAACCGCCGCCTTGAAGCTCCAATTGGTCATGATGCTCGATCAACCACATGTGTGCGTTCTGTAAGCCCCTTAGGAGCAAGTCCATCGTAACATAGGACTAGGGGTACGCCGCGCAACGCTTAAGAGCCTCTAACCTGTTTTCCCGCCGATCCGCTGCCTGATCAAGCGGTTAATCCACGCGATTTCCTCAATTTTGAGCAGGGACGCGATCCCCGCGAAAACCACGACACTCAGCCCGCCGCTGACTGCCAACAGCGCCGCCTCGCGGATCACGCCGTCCGTCCCGATGAACGTCTCTAAAAGCGGTTCTGCCAGCGCTGCCGCAGCGCCCATCGCCGCCGCCGCGCTTCCTGTTTTGATCAAAGCGGACAGCAAGCGCTGATCGCCAAAACCGTTCAAACGCCGCCCCAAGATCAGCCCGCTCATCGTCGCATGGGCAATATGTTTTACGCTGTCCGCGATCATCAAGCTGAACAAGCCGAACGTAGGCAGCAGCACCACCGCCGCGATCGTGTACAGGATCAAGCTGACCAAGCCGATCACCGCCGGGGTGAGCGTATCCTGACGGGCATAAAAGGCGTACACCAGCAGCAGATCAACCGCTGCGAACGGCAGCCCGACCAGATACAGGCG
>JAPKMU010000190.1 GCA_026645745.1 Anaerolineae bacterium
GACAGTAGAAATGACACCCCTCTCTATCAAGGGTTCACGGGACGACACTTTTTCCTCACCCCCCGACCCCCTCTCCATCGCAAGCGATAGAGAGGGGGAGCAGATCACTTGTTTTCTCCCCTCTCTAACCGAAGGTTGGAGAGGGGTTGGGGGTGAGGAGCAGTACGTCAAACTAGAAGTGGCGTCCTCTGAACTATCAAGGGCGATAGAGAGGGGTTTTTATTACGATCAGAGTCATTAATCCGCAAGCTGAGAAATCTCTCACTCAGAAATGCTTGGGATAATTTGGGATATTTGCCCCCTACCCTATCGGGATTCATAGGGGCATGATCAAGGAATCATTGAGAATTTGTGATCTGTCTTGACCCCCCTCTGACCAAACGCTGATCCCCCTACCCCATCGGAATCAAACAGTGCGATCACGTTATCCCAACCTGTTGAGCGCACAGCGTGGGCGAAAAAGCATGTTGCGATCCGACATATGGGTGTTTAGGCGTAAGGTTCGATGACGGGTGTCACCGTGCCGCGTCCCTTTTGGTCAAAAGCGAAACGTCCCATCGGGCGCAGTTTATCGTGCGGAAACACGATCAGCGCTTGATTTTCGGATGCCCATTTCTGCCAAATGCGCTTGGTTTCAAGCGTTACGACGGGTTCAAGATCATACGCGGTCATCCAGCCGAGCCGCTCAAAATGCACGGCGTAGCTGGCAAGATCGCACACGAAAAGAAGCGACTCGCCGCCGCTCTGCACAATCACGCTCATGTGACCCGGCGTATGCCCCGGTGTACACACACCGCGTATTCCCGGTGCGAGATCGGTATCGCCGTCGAGCAGGCGCATTTGTCCGGTTTTGAGAAGCGGCTCAAAGTTTTCGGATAGATACGTTGCGCGGGTGCGTTCATTCGGGTGGGATGCGTCCTGATGTTCCCGCCGCTGAACGACATATTCGGCATTCGGGAATGCCGGGACGAGCGCGCCATCGGCTGAAAGGCGCATATTTCCACCCGCGTGATCAGCGTGCAAATGCGTATCGATCACAAGATCAACTTGTTCCGGCGCGACTCCGATCCGCGCCAGCGCGCCCATGACTCCACCCTGCGCGCGATTCATTTCCATGAACTGCTGCTGTTTTTCCGGGACTTGATTGCCCCAACCGGTATCGATCAGGATGGTTTGCGTGCCCGTTTGAACGAGCAGCGCATGATACGCCATCGGGACGCGATTTTCGGGATCAGGCGCGATCAGGTCACGCCACAAAACGCGCGGCACTAAGCCGAATACGCCGCCCGCATCCACCAGCGTAAAGGCGTCATTGATGAGATGAATTTTGAAGTCACCGAGTGTAAACATAAGGAATCATCTGCTTTCTAAGTGTGAGATTTCTCAACCTTGCACTGCTTGTACAAGCGCGGCGCGTGCGTCTGCGGGCAAAAATGCTGTTTTTGCGGAGTTTAACTGCGCGGCGCGTACATCTTCGATTGCCCAACCGAGGTGTTCCATCACCTGCGCCAATTGATCCGTCAAGCTGATGCCGCTGATCAGGGGATCATCGGTGTTGATGGTGACCGTCAGCCCGTTTTTCAACAGCAGCGGCAGCGGGTGATCACGCAGATGTGGGCAAATACCGCTGTCTACGTTGCTCGTCGGGCAAACTTCGAGCGGAATCCCACGCCGCGCCACTTCCGCGACCAGCGCCGGGTCTTCGAGAATGCGGATACCATGCCCGATCCGGTCGGCATCGAGGAGTTCGAGTGCATCACGGACGCTGTCCGCGCCTGCCCATTCGCCCGCGTGTATGGTCACGAACAAGCCTTCACGTTTGGCGCGCCGAAACACCATTCGGAACGGTTCGGCGGGGTAGCCGTCTTCGTTTCCTGCCAGATCAAGCGCGACGACGCCCCGCTCACGAAATGCGAGCGCCGCATCCAGCACCGCTTCAGCGTTTGATGCGCCTTCATGGCGGTTCATCGAGACGATCAGCCGTACTTCGATTCCGGCGTCACGGGCGGCGGAGTGCGCTTCTTCACACACCCATTCAATCACTGTATCGTATTCCACGCGCATGATGTTATTCAGTGCTTGGGGGGTAAAGCGCAGTTCCATGTAGCGCACGCCGTCAGCCGCAGCATCCAGAACGGTTTCGCGCACCACCCGCTTAATGATTGTTTCGGAGCGGAAGAATTGGCGCAGAAAGCGGAATTTGCTCAAGAAGCGTTCGGCGGTGTGTGGTTCATCGGGCATGATCTGGACATGCGGGCGAATTTCTTCCGGATCATACGACGGAATTGGCAGGCAGTACTCGCGTGCGATGGCGCACAAAGTCTCCAAGCGCCACGATCCTTCAAGATGGCGATGGAGTTCAATTTTGGGCAGGGTGAGCAGTGTCGCGTCCATGAGCCGTAGTGTAATCAGCTTAGTCGCGTTCCGCTAGTAACCAGCTCCAGTAATGCCAACTCATGATCACGCCGAGCGTGATTCCTGCGGCAGGAAAGCCGGTGTAGATCACGACCCATTCGAGCGATGAGTGCAGCATATTCGGTGTTGCCCAACCGTAGATGGTATTCAGCACGCGAATCGCGCTTCCACCAAAAAGCAGGACTGCGGCGAAATAGAACATGGTATAGCGAGGTTTGGCGTGGGTCGCCGCTCCCAACCGCTTACTAAGCAGCCCCAGCACGACCAACAAGACCCCAATTGCGACTTGACCGATAACTTCAAGGAGTGCCGATGCGGTCATTTTTGCTCCGGGGGACGATGTGTGTGGATGCGCCCGCTCGTCATCCGACGATAAATGTGGACGGAAAGCCCGATGAGGAGGATACCGCCGAGCGCCATTGACACATCACCAACAGGGTCATTGGTGACCATATCAATGCTCGCATAGCGCACGGTCGCAATGCCGAACAAAGCAGCGGGTAAGACCAACCAGCGGAAAAATGTCCTTTCGCCGGAAAACTTCTCGTAGAAGCGGGCGATCAACACGAAGAAGAACAGCAGGGCTGCCAGCGCGAACCACGTGTACAGCATCAACAGTTGGCTGAGTTCTGGTGCGGTCACGACAGGCAGCCCTCCCGGACGGTTGGCGCGTTAGTGCGCCCGTCCTCCGGCGATTTGCATAACATGTTGAATAGCGATCAATCGGAACTGCTTATCATCACATGCTTGAACGAATCGGCTGACGATTGCCCGCGTTCCTTGATCGGGCGTCAGTGTAAATGCCTTGACCCCCGAAACCATCCGTGAACGCAAAATTCCGTTTTCGACCAGCGCCTCAAGCTGGGGTTCGACGTCTCGTGTCTCCCGGCTGCTGTAGCGCGCCAAAACTTCTGCGTGTTCGACGGCATGTGGGTTCTCGTTGAAGAAGCGAATCAGATCCCACTTCACAAACGAATTGGCGATCTGCTGGACAAAGGCGATCAGCTCAGTGTCAACACCATCGGACTGTGAACGTGATGAAGCGTCTTGCGTAATCATACAGGTCTCCCTGAAGGAAGGGTATAAACAGGCGATTCCTGTTCACACCCCATCCATCAATTCCAAGTTATGGCTTGGTCGGCTCCCCTGTTGGAACGCCACCCCGCTGTGCATCCTGATCAGAGCGCATGTGGCAGTTCTTGTACTTTTTCCCGCTGCCACACCAGCACAGATCATTGCGCCCCGGGGCGGCTTTCGCCGCACTGCGGACAGGTTCCGGTTTGCTCGTCACAGTCGCACCCGGTCGCACCGCCTGACCTACCGGACGGCGGAGCGGCTGTTGGGCACTATTTACAGTGACGCGGAACAGATCACGCGCTGCCTGTGATTTGATCTGCCCCTGAAGCTCTTCCCACATGCCGAAGGCTTCGCGTTTATATTCGACCAATGGGTCGCGCTGCGCGATGGATACCAAGCCGATCCCTTCGCGCAGAATATCCAAATCTGTCAGATGCTGCCGCCAATGGCTGTCAATCGCGTTGAGATACACCAGCCGTTCGGCGCGTTTCATGATCTCTTCACCGAGCGAGTCGGTTTTGGCGTCGTATGCCGTTTGTAAACCTTCAAGCAGCATGTCTTCGAGATCAGGGTAGGACTTGCCCGCCATCGTTTCCGGCGTGATCGACTGCGGCACGGGGAAAATTGTCAGCAGTCTGCGGTACAGTCCTTCTAGATCCCAATCAGCAGGATCACCGTCTTCAGGCGTGTATTCATCCATCGCCGCCGCGACTAAGGCTTCGTAGAGACCGAGATAGTCATCGACCAAATCCTCTTTGTCGAGCAGTTCGCGGCGCTGACGGTAGATCACTTCGCGCTGTTTGTTCACGACGTCATCGTACTCAAGGACGCGCTTACGAATATCGAAGTTGTGTCCTTCGACTCGCACTTGCGCCTGTCCAATCGCATTCGTGACCATGCGATTTTCAATCGGTTCGTCTTCGGGCAGTTTTGCCCAATTCATGACGGCTTTCACACGGTCGCCGCCAAAGCGCTTCATGAGTTCGTCGTCTAAGCTGAGGAAGAAGCGCGACTCGCCGGGGTCGCCTTGGCGTCCGGCGCGTCCACGAAGCTGATTATCAATACGCCGCGCCTCGTGCCGCTCCGTGCCGAGCACAAACAATCCGCCCGCCGCGATCACCGTTTGGCGGTCTGCTTCGCATTCTGAACGGATGTCGTTGACAAGTTTCTGAAATTCTGACGGGGTAATCTGCGTGATATCGCCGCCTTGCTGATGCAGCCTCTCGCGCGCTAACCCGTCCGGGTTGCCGCCGAGCAGAATGTCAACGCCGCGACCCGCCATGTTGGTCGCAATCGTGACTGCACCGGAGCGTCCTGCTTGGGTGATCACTTCTGCTTCTTTTTCGTGCAGCTTGGCGTTTAAGACATTATGCGGGATACCCACGCGCTTGAGCGCTTTTGACAGACGCTCCGAGGTATCAACCGACGTTGTACCGACCAGAATCGGCTGACCTGCTGCGTGCCGTTCCTGAATTTCTTCGATGATCGCACGGAACTTAACCTCTTCGGTCGCATACACGAGGTCTTCGTAGTCGCGGCGGATCATCGGGCGGTGCGTTGGGATCGGGATCACTTCGAGGTTGTAGATTTTCTCGAATTCTTCCGCTTCGGTCATCGCCGTACCGGTCATGCCCGCGAGCTTTTTGTACATGCGGAAGAAGTTTTGGAAGGTGATCGTCGCCATCGTCATATTTTCGCGGCGAACTTGCACCCCTTCTTTGGCTTCAATCGCTTGATGCAAGCCTTCACTGAAGCGGCGACCGTACATCAAGCGTCCGGTGAATTCATCCACGATGATGATTTCGCCGCCTTGGATGATGTACTCTTTGTCATTGTGATACAGCGTCATGGCGCGGAGCGCGTTATCCAAGTAGGGGATTTTGTCCGCGTTATCCGGCGCATACAGATGATCAATGCCAAGCGCACGCTCGAGTTTTTCGACGCCTGCTTCGGTCAAGTATGCGGTGCGATCTTTCAGATCAACCACATAATCGCCGTCTGGTTCTTTGTCGGTAATGCTCTTATCACTGCTCGGTTTGAGCATTCTGACGAGTTGGGCGAACTCGCGGTAGTAGGGCGAGGGTTCGTCGGCGTTGCCGGAAATGATCAACGGGGTACGGGCTTCGTCGATCAGGATGTTGTCAACTTCGTCCACGATACCGAAGAAAAGCGGGCGCTGCGTGAGTTGGCTGATATCCACAACCATGTTATCGCGCAGATAGTCGAACCCAAATTCGTTGTTTGTACCGTAGGTGATGTCAGCGGCGTAGGCTTCGCGGCGGCGCACAGGGCGCAAATTCTGGAAACGCGCATCCTCTGACGGGAAAAGCGGGTCGAACATGTACGATCCGGCATCAGGATTACCTGTGCCGCTGTTCTGGATCACCGCGACGGATAGACCGAGAAAATGATACACGGGACCCATCGTTTGCACACCGACTTTGCTCAAATAGTCGTTGGGTGTGACGAGGTGCGCGCCGAGTCCAAGAAGCGCATTCAAATAGAGCGGCAGGGTAGCGACGAGCGTTTTACCTTCGCCCGTCTTCATTTCAGCGATGCGCCCTTCGTGGAGCACCATACCACCGATCAACTGGACATCATAATGACGCAGTCCAATCGTGCGGCGCGCGGCTTCGCGCACAACGGCGAAGGCTTCGGGCAGAATATCATCGGTTTTTGCACCGCTTGCTAGGCGTTCTTTGAATTCATCAGTCTTGGCGCGAAGTTCTGCGTCAGACAACTTCTGCATCGGGACTTCAAGCCCGTTGATCTTCTCGACCACATCGCGGTATTTCGCGATCGCGCGATCCATCGGGCTGCCGACAACCCGTTTGATCAGATTATTAAGCATACAGCCTCATTCACCAAGTCTCCATCGATTTGGAGCAGCACCCTGACTAGCAGTTCGTGATTATAACACATCAAGGTCAAAGTCCCGTTAGAAACGCCTTTATTTTCCCGCTGCCGTCGATGCGGCTTGATCAAGCCCAAATCCTGATTCGAGTAATTCTCGAAAGCGTTCCGTGAAGCGCGCGGCAGGAGCGCCATCGATCACATCATGATCAAAGCTGAGGGTCACATTCAGGTATTCGCGGATTTCGATGCGGTCATCTTCGCACACACCGGGTTTGCGCGCGATACCGCCGAGGGTGACATCTAAATTGTGAAATAAGAACGCGATACCCCAACCGCTGCCCTTGCCGAACATGCCAACTGCTGTTAACCCAACCGTGCCCATAGCAGGTTTGAGCCAAAACGGATTGCGAAATACCGCCCCGTAAAACAAACGCCGCGCGAATCCCGGCAGCACGATCATGAGCCGCAGCCCCTTAACTTCCTTACTGCGCTTGTAGCTCGCTTGAAAGGCGCGGATTTCGTCATGGATTTGTCGCGCGCTTTTGTGATTGGCGGCGCGGACAAAGTACGGGACTGGGATATGCCGCCCGTCCGTTTCCACCTCCACCATCAAATTTACATCTACCTCTTTAAAGTAGACTAACCTGCCGCGCACTGTTCGGTAGGCTTGGACGTGTTTGTGTTCTTCAATGGCGTGAGCAAGACAGTAGACGGCAAAGGCTGTGAACGAAAATCCTTCACCTGTCCGTTCTTTGATTGCCTGAATTACCCTTCGTGGGCGAGTTACATCCACCTCAATCAGCGCGTGAATGGCATGTCGTTTTGATGCCAGTTGACCGCCGTCAACAGTCAAACGGCGGAGCGGGGGAAAAGGCTTGATCTCATAATCATCAGCGTTCATGGAATCGGCTTTCGGTTGTGGTTAACTGCCGTCACATTGAGGGTGAAAACATGGATGAACAGGAAGAGGGGGGTCTGCCGCGTGCGCGATGGCGTTTCTGGCGGGGATGTTTGAACCGCAGAGAACGCTGGCGCTCTCTGCGGTAAACCTTATATCACTCGTTAAACAATTCTCCAACGCTGCGCCCTTCGTGAGCGCGCCGGATCACTTCGCCCAACAGTGGGGCAACCGAAAGTACGGTCATATTGGGTAACCGAAGTTCCGCCGGAATCGGAAAGGTGTTTGTGGTGATGATTTCTTTCAGGTCACACGCAGCCAACCGATCATAAGCATCGCGCGCCATGATCGCGTGGGTGAAGGCAAAATAGACATCGCGCGCCCCTTCCGACTGCACTAACCGGATCGCGTTGACCGCCGATCCGCCTGTTAGCACTTCATCATCGACCAACAGCACGTTTTTATCGCGCACATCCCCGATGATCGTCAGCGCTTCCGATTTGCTGTCATTCCCCGTCCGTCGTTTTTCGATGATCGCCAGCGGTGTGTCGAGCTTTTCCGCCCAGTTACGCGCTTTTTTGGCGTAACCGAGATCAGTTGAACAAACGACCAGATCGGGGATGCTCTTTGATTTCAGGTAATTGCTCATCAAGTGGAATGCGGTGAGCGCATCCCCCGGAATATTGAAAAATCCTTGAATCTGCCCGGCATGCAAATCAATCGTCATGTAACGATCGGCTCCCGCCGCTTCGATCATGTTCGCCAACATACGGGCAGCAATACCCACACGCGGTTGATCTTTTTTGTCCGACCGCGCGTAGGGGAAATACGGAATCACGACATTGATGCGCCCTGCCGAGTCGCGTTTGAGCGTATCGATCATGATCAACATCTCAAAGATGTTTTCATGAAGCGGGCTGCACATCGTCTGAATCACGTACACATCTTGCCCGCGAACACTTTCATTCAAACGGATGAAGATGTTCTCATTGGGAAAAATCGTGCGTGTGTAACTGCCCAGTGGGATTTTCAGATAATCCGCGATCTGCTGTCCCAAATCGGAGGACGCCACGCCCGCCATGACAATGATGCGCCCGTATGCGCCACCCGTCGTCGTTACGCGTTCCATATTTGCCTTATCGGTCTCAACTTGCATCTCTGCACTGTGGGTGAAGTTGGCGTCCATCTACTTGTTTCGCTCTCCCTTTCCTCAAAGAAAAACGCGGCATGTCCCTGTTCAGGTGCCGCGTCCTTCGGTGCTGCGTAAAATGAGTTCCACTGCCTGCTGAGGCGCGATCTTGCGTGTTTGCACCTGCCGCACCGCCGCTGCGAGTGCGTCCTCCGTAAGTGACTCGATTAAGCGCTTGATCAAGCGTTCGCGCAGTCGTTCATAAAGCTCAAGTTCGATTTGACGAGATTCAATTGCGTCAAATGTTGCTTGATCGCTCAAGTAAGCGCGGTGCTGTTCAATCGCGGCGGTTAATTCTTCGAGTCCCGTCTGTTCTTTGGCGACGGTTTGCACGATGGGCGGTATCCACATAGGTGTGTCTGTATCGGGATGTTCAACCTCCATCAAAACGCCATGATGAGATGCCAGCGCGGTACGCGAGGATGGATGCCCCAATTCGAGCATCGTTTTGAGTGCGCGCACCGTAATATTCACTCCAGCGCGATCTGCTTTGTTGACAACCAGCACATCCGCGATTTCGAGGATGCCTGCTTTGATCGCTTGTACGTCGTCACCCAAGCCCGGCGCTTCAACCACGAGCGTCGTGTGCGCCATGCGCGCGATATCGACTTCACTTTGACCCGCGCCGACTGTTTCAACAAGGATGATCTCGAATCCTGCCGCGTCGAGCGCGCGGGCTGCATCGCGTGTTGTACGCGCCAAACCGCCTAGACTGCCGCGTGTTGCCATACTGCGAATGAACACGCCCGAATCACCGGAAAGATCGCGCATTCGGATGCGGTCACCTAAAATTGCCCCGCCTGTGAACGGACTGGTCGGATCAACCGCAATGATGCCGACCGTTTTTCCTTGAGCGCGGTATGCCTTCGCCAGCGCTGTCACCAGCGTGCTTTTGCCTGTGCCGGGAGCGCCTGTGATGCCGATCACCCACGCTTTGCCCGTGTGAGGATAGAGTTCGGTCAGTACCGCCTCGACACCCGTTTTTTCATTCTCGATCTCGGTCAGCAGGCGGGCGAGCGTTCGACGATCCCCTTTGAGCACCTGCTGAACACGATCCGACGCGGAAATCAGGGACAAGCTATGCGCCCCCCTGTGCCGGGATGATGTCATGAATGAACTTGACGATTGCTTCCGTGTTTGTTCCGGGACCGAATACCCCCGTGACTCCGATTTTTGCCAACGCCGCTTTATCTTCATCCGGGATGATGCCGCCGACGATCAGCGGAATATCGGTCAACCCCTGCTGATTCATCACTTCGCGGATGCGCGGCACAAGTGTCATATGTGCGCCGCTGAGGATACTTAGCCCAACGATGTCGACATCTTCTTGAAGCGCCGCTTCAGCGATCATTTCCGGCGTTTGCCGCAGCCCCGTGTAGATCACTTCCATACCCTCGTCTCGCAGGGCGCGCGCGATCACTTTCGCACCGCGATCATGCCCATCCAGACCGGGCTTGGCGATC
>JAPKMU010000191.1 GCA_026645745.1 Anaerolineae bacterium
TTGAACGGGCGGTGACGGTGCTCGATGGTAAGTGGACGCTCCTGATCCTGCGCGAGTTATTCACAGGGACGAAGCGATTCGGGGAACTACGGGCAGTGCTGCACGGAATCAGCCCCAAAACGCTGACCGAGCGGCTGCGCACGATGGAGGAACAGGGAATCATTCAGCGGACGATTTACCCGGAAATTCCGCCGCGCGTCGAGTACAGCTTAACGGCATACGGCGAAACCCTGCGTCCGGTGATTGATGCGCTGAAAGCGTGGGGCGAACAGCATTATGTTTCTGCGTAATTGAGGGGGGAACTCCTCACCCCCGCCCCTCTCCAACCTTCGGTTAGAGAGGGGAGAAAAACAGGTGCTCTACTCCCCCTCTCTATCGCTTGCGATGGAGAGGGGGTCGGGGGGGTGAGGAAAAAGTATTGTCCCGTTAACCGCTCGCAGAGAGAGGATGATCTGCTCGCATCGTGAGCAACTTGTTTTTGCCCCTGCTTACTGATTATTCATGCAGTACAGATCAAACCATTCAACCATGTGCGTGAGCCGATCCACGCGGTGCGCGGGTTCGCCGGAGCGCGATTTTTCGTGTCCTTCACGCGGGTAGCGGAGCATTTTCACCGTGCCGCCGCTCCGATGCACATACGCGAAAAGCTGTTCTCCCTGTTCGATAGGCACGCGGTAATCCTGCTCGGCGTGCTCGATCAACAGCGGCGTCTTGATGTTGTGCGCGTATGCCAGCGGAGAATGCTTCCAGAATTTCTGCGGGTCTTCCCAAGGTTCGGCGGCGAATTCGCCAGAGATCAGCGACGGGACATCGCTCGTGCCGTAGAACGACAGCAGGTTATACACCCCGCGTTGAGCGACCGCCGCCTTAAAGCGATGCGTATGCGCGATAATCCACGCGACCATATACCCGCCGTATGATCCACCCGTGATCGCCAACCGTTCAGGATCAACGAATCCGAGCGACAGCATATGATCGACACACGTCATGATGTCGCGCATAGCAGTATCGCCCCAGTCCTCGTGGATCGCGCGCAAATAGGATTCGCCGTAGCCGTCGCTCCCACGCGGATTGATCGCCAAGACGACATAACCGCGCGCCGCGTGGAACTGCCATTCAAGGAACATCGACGGTTCGGCGGTGCTCCACATGACATGCGGTCCGCCGTGAATATTCAGCGCGAGAGGATACTGTTTGCCTTCCTCGTAATCGGGGGGCAGCAGATACCATGCGTGTATGCGATGCCCTTCCGGCGAGTCGACCCAAATTTCGTGCGTTGGCTGAATATTCACGCTTTCACCAAAAGCACGGTTGAACTGCGTCACCTGTTGAAGCTGATCGCCAAATGGGAGGAAATGAAGCTCCGGCGGGCATTCCGGCGTGCTGATCACCACCGCCGCGCCCAAATCATTCGCATCAAGGAATGAAGCGCGGAAACGACCTTCCGCCAGTTTTTCAAGTTCACCCTCCGGCGAGACTTTGTAGATCGGCGCGTTCCCGTGCCAGTGTGCGCTGAACACGAGATGATTATCCGGCGTCCACGCGAGGCTTTGCACGCTGGCATCAAGCGGCAGATTGAGATCGCGCACCGCACCCCCTTCTGCTGGAATAATGCTCAAGCGCGTGATCCGTTCGGTCACGGGGATGTTGTTTTCACGCGGGAAGCGGGTAAACGCGATCCATTTGCCATCCGGTGAAGGGATCGGCGCGAACGCGGTGGATTCTTCACCCGTGAGCGGTTCGATATGCCCATCCTCGGCGCGAATCCGAAAGATCGCGCTTTGGCGATTCGGTTCATCCAGCGCGGGATCAAGCTGGCTGGCGGTGTAAATCCATGCGCCATCGGGCGACCATGTTGGCGGTTCGTGATGCGCTTCACGGTCAGTCAAACGGCGCGGTGCGGCTTTTTCGCTCACCGCATCGATCACGTAAATATGGGCAAAACGCTCACCGATGAAGGTTGTTCCGGTTCGGTACGGAATGCGCCAAACGGGATACGGATCGAGCCGCTTTTGATCCTCCTGCTGCCAGCGTTCTTGACGCTGTTTGGCTTCGAGCTTGTCTTTCGGCGGGATGTTCTTTTCGTCTTGATCGGCATCTTCGCGGGCGCGTTCGTCGGCGCTGGCGGCGCTCAAGAACGCGATGCGCTTGCCATCGGGTGACCATGAGGGATTCGTCGCACCATTCAACATGCGCGTGATCGGGCGAGCGTCGCCTCCCGGCGCGGTGATCGGGATCACAAAGATTTGCGATTTACCGTCGATGCGTCCGCTTTGAAAAGCGATGCGCGTGCTGTCCGGCGACCATGCCGGAGAGGAGTCTTTATTTCCGCGTGTGATCTGGATCGGTTCGCCGCCGCTGACGGGGACGATCCAGATATTGCGCGTGTAGTTATTCTCAAATGAGTCAGGCTGTACGCGGGTGAAGGCGATCCATTTCCCGTCCGGGCTGAGGCGCGGGTCTTCAAGGGTGATGATACGGAACAGATCAGAGGCGGTGATGGGCTGTTTGGTCATAATCATTCTCGTGCGGAATTTTGCTCGTTTGTACCGTGATCGGGCGCAGAATTCAATGTGTCCACTGAGGATGGGCGGGGCGATTGTGCTGTAAAATAGGGAGACTTGAGTATGAGAGGCTGGCGAAATGGTGATCACCAAGCAGATCGTGACCCCGGAGGATTTTGCCCAATTCCTCGCGGCGCACGCCCATGAGGATCAGACTTACGAACTCATCAACGGGGAGATAGTCGAGAAAATGCCGTCTAATACCGAATCGTCGCAGTTTAGCGCGCTGTTGACTGCTTTTCTCGTCATGTACATGCGCCAGAATCCCATTGGAGTTGTCACAGGTGAAGCCGGTGGCTATATGGTAAATGGCGAACGCTACGCGCCAGACGCGGCGGTGATCCTGAAACCAAACGCACCGACTCAAGATTGGTTCGCACCGTTTCCACCCGACTTGGCTGTTGAGGTTGAATTTCCCGCAACGCGCCAATCGCTGCGGATTCTCAGCACCAAAATCAGCCATTATCTCGCTGCTGGAACGGTGGTCTGGGTCGTGTTTCCCGAAGACAAAGAAATCGAAGTGCATACCCCCGGTCAGGCAGTGAAGATTCTCCGCCTAGGCGATACGCTCGACGGTGGAACGCTGCTTCCCGGTTTCACCCTGCCCTTGAGCGAAATTTTCCCACCAGAACAGAAAGACGAAACCCCCGAATGACGCTGACTCTGCTAGGACTTGGACCCGGACACATTGACGATCTTTCGCGGCGGGCATGGCACGCGCTCGAAAATGCGCCAACCGTGATCGTCCGCACGCTGAGACACCCCTGTATTCCGCACCTTCCCCAGAGCGATCGCTTGATCGCCTGTGATGACTTGTACGAAACGCACCCGAAATTTGAAGATGTCTACGCCGCCATTGTCGAGCGCGTACTCACGGCGGCGCGGTCGGGGGATGTCGTGTATGCCGTCCCCGGTGATCCGATGGTCGCGGAATCGACCGTGATCCGCTTGATCGAACGGGCGAAAGGCGAAAATATCCCCGTTCAGGTGATCAACGGCATCAGCTTTATTGAGCCAACACTCGCCTTGATCGGCATGGATGCGATCAACGGCTTGCAGGTGCATGACGCGATCACGCTGGCGGCGGCACATCACCCGGCGCTTGATCCCGATTATCCGGCGTTGCTGGCACAAGTCTACAGCCGAGAAGTCGCCGCCGATCTCAAGCTCACGCTGATGAACCAGTATCCTGATGATTTCCCCGTGATCTTGATTCATGGTGCGGGCACGCCCGATGCGGTGATCGAGCGCGTGCCGCTGTACGCGATCGACCGCAGTGAGCAGATCGCGCACCTGACCGCGCTGGTTGTTCCCGCCGCTAGCGGGCTGGAAGGCTTCGAGTCGCTGCAAGAGACAATCGCCCATCTGCGTGCCCCGGAAGGCTGCCCTTGGGATCGGGAGCAGACGCATCAAACGCTGCGTAAGCACCTGCTCGAAGAAACCTACGAAGTCCTCGAAGCGCTCGATCTCGATGATCCGGTGCTGCTGCGCGAAGAACTAGGCGACCTGCTGCTTCAAGTGGTGCTGCATGTGCAGATTGCCACCGAAGCAGGCGAGTTTTATATGCGCGATGTGATCGGTGATCTGAATCGCAAGCTGATCCGCCGTCACCCGCATGTATGGGGTGATGTTCAAGTGGGCGGCGCATCCGAAGTGATCACCAATTGGGAAGCGATCAAGAAGGGCGAACACAAAGCGAAAGGCAAGGAGCGTAAATCGCTGCTCGACGGCGTGCCGAAAGCGCTCCCCGCCCTTGCGCAAGCGCTCGAATACACGGCGAAAGCGGCGAAACCCGGCTTTGACTGGCACAAAATCGAAGATGTGACGGCGAAAGCACGCGAAGAACTCGCGGAACTGCTCGAAGCGACCGATCCCGATCATGTGCGCGAAGAATTTGGCGATCTGTTGTTTGTGATGGCGAACTGGGCGCGTTGGCTCAAAATCGACCCGGAAATCGCGCTCCGCGAGGCGAACGCGAAATTTTACCGCCGCTTTACGTACATCGAAGACGGCGCGCGTCAAGCAGGGCGCGATCTCAAGTCGATGACGCTGGAAGAAATGGACGCGCTCTGGAATCAAGCGAAGGCGGAAGGGCTGTAAGCCATGACGGAGCCGCCGATCCTGCTCGAAGGCATGCTCTCGATTGAAGCGGCATTCAAAACCAACAGCCGCCCGATTCAAGCGATCTGTGTGCGCGAAAATCACAAGGATTACGCGGTCGCCAAGCTGGTGAAAGCGGCAGAGGCGAACGGAATCGCCGTGTACCGTGTCCCTGAAGACGAGATCGATTTGCAAGCACGCGGGACGACTCACGGTGGGATCATCGCATTTGTGGGCGAACGACGTTATACCCCGCTCGAACTGCTCACAACGGGGATCACCGATGCGTGGATTGTGATGCTCGACGGTGTGGAAGACCCGTATAACTACGGTCAAGCGATTCGCGCGTTTTACGCGGCAGGTGCGCACGGATTGGTCACACGCGGGCGGGATTGGTCACACGCGGCGGGAACAGTCGCACGTGCATCCGCCGGAGCGAGTGAACTCATCCCAACTGCGCTCGTGGAGTCGGTCGAAGATGCGGCAGCGGTGCTGCGGACTGCCGGACTCAAGATCGTCGTCGCGGATAAGCGGCGCGCACTCCCAATGTACAAAGCGGATTTACGCGGCGGCTTGTTCTTGATCATCGGCGGTGAAAAACGCGGCGTCACCCGCTCGTTTGCCGATTCAGCCGATGCGCGGGTGGCGATTCCCTACGGGCGCGACTTTGATCAAGCGCTCGGCACAACAGCGGCAGCAGCGGCACTCGCGTTTGAGGTGCTGCGCCAGCGGACGACACAACCGTAAAACAAAAAACGCGCCGACATGGCGCGTTTTTTTATGGACTTGTCGGGGAGGCGGGATTTGAACCCACGACCTCAGCGTCCCGATCGCTGCGCGCTACCAAGCTGCGCTACTCCCCGTAACAACGTTCAATAAGTGTAGTGGATTCCTCGTTTGCGCGCAAGGGTGGATCATCTTTTATCACATTTTTACAGGTACAGACAACATTTATACTACAATCTGCATTACATTACATTCCGAATAACACGTCTTGTGTTACCGCTCACTCTGTCTACAAGGAATTGCTGCCACCCATGAATACGCTGTCTGCGGTTCGTCGTCTCACACTGATTGCTGCCATTTTCGGGTTTATCCTCGTCGCCTGCCGGTGCAGCTTTACGATTGCGTCAGAATGCGCGCTCAATGTGCGCGATATGGTCTTCAGTGCCAACGAAAACTCATTCACCGATTGCGGTGAATATGTCAGTGCGGTTTGTCCGGACGCTGATCCGACCGTTCCCGGTGCGGTCGAGGCTGAAGTCGCCTGTATTTCCCAAGCCGCCGATGCGTGGATGTACGGCGGGCAAAATCAACCCGTGCCGGATTACCCGACCAAACCCGCGCCCGATGGGGCAGCGAACAGCGGTCTGCAAGATTTTGGCGGGCAGTCATTCGCACCGCCGGAAGTCGTGATTGAAGAACCTGTCAACTGCGCGCCGTTTGCAATCACCGCGCCGGGGGACGGCTTGGCGAACGGTACGAATATGCTTGGCTGGACACTGCCGACGGGGGGAACCTTCGGCTACCGAATTCACCTCTTGGATGAACAGGGAAATGTGCTGCGGTCGTTCAACTTGCTCTATTCGACCACCAGCTACGAAACCGACATGAGTCAGGCGGCGATTGGCGGTGCGTTCCAGATTACCGTGCAAATCCAAGCGATCCGGGGGTCTGATGTTGTCTGTACAACCTCACGCACGTATCTGCGCGAAGCCACTGACCCCGGCGTACCTCCTGCCGAACCCACGCCCGTGATCGAGCCGACCCCTGAACCGCCGCGCTAAACGCTCTACCGTTTGACGCGCAAATTGGGTATAGTGTTGAGGACATGCAGCCTTGCATGTCCTCTTTGTTTGCGAAGCTCAACTCATGACGACACCGCCTTCACCCATTACGTTTTCTGACCGCATGCGCCGGATGTTCAGCGGGATCACGTCGAGCGCCGGCAGCGCTGTCCACAAGCTCGGCATCCACCCGGATACGATCACAATTGCCGGATTGGTGGTGATCGCCATCGGTTCGGTGCTGATCGGATTGGGGCATTTTTTCTGGGGCGGCGTGCTGCTGCTGATCAGTTTTCCGCTGGACGCGCTTGATGGCGCGGTCGCACGAGCGATGAACCGGAAAGATCGGTTTGGCGCGGTGCTTGATTCGACGCTTGACCGCTATGCCGACGGGCTGATCTTCGGCGGAATGGCGTTCTATTTTGCCACAACCGATCAGTTCGATCTGCTGCTGTTGGCGCTCCTCTCCCTAATCGGGAGTTTTGTGGTAAGCTACGTGCGCGCGCGCGCCGGAGAGGCTGACCTAAGCGTCAAAATCGGGTTATTTTCCCGGTTTGAGCGAGCGATCGCGCTGCTGGTGGCGCTGTTGATCCCGCCGCTGCTTGTTCCCGCGTTGGTTGTGCTGGCGATTGGCACAAACATCACGGGCGTTCAGCGGCTGTTGTATGTCTACCACAATCTCGACAAGTAGGGGATACACATGGAATTTCAAGCCGAATACATTGAGCTTTTTGACCGCCTCCAGATTCGCTATTACGGCATCATCATTGTGGCGGGGATGCTGGTTGCAGCGATGATCGCGGCGCGGCTGGCGAAGCGCGACGGCAAAGACTCGGATCATATCTGGGGCGCACTGACATGGGCGATCATTCCGGCGATTTTGTTGGCACGCCTGTGGTTCGTGCTGTTCCCGCCGGAAAGCGCGCTCGCGCAGGGGCATGATACCGCATGGTATTTCGCCAATTTCTTCGATTTAAACCAAGGTGCAATCGCCATTTGGAGCGGTGGGTTGAGCATCTTCGGCGCGGTGCTCGGCGGCGGCTTGGGTGCGCTGCTCTATTTGCGCCGGAATAAGCTCTCTGTTCCGTATTGGCTGGACATCGCCGGGGTAACGCTCCCGCTCGGTCAGGCAATTGGGCGCTGGGCAAACTTCGTCAACCAAGAACTTTACGGTACGGTCACGACGCTCCCGTGGGGCATCACCGTCCCGAACCGCGAAGACCGCGTTGAGCCGTTCGACAATTACATGGACTACCCGGTTGATACCAAGTTTCACCCGCTGTTCCTGTACGAATCGCTGTGGAATCTGCTGGCGTTCATTGTGCTGTTGAACCTGTGGCAGCGCGCGCGCGGTAAAACCCTGCATCAGGGGGATATTTTCCTGCTGTATGTGGCGCAGTATTCGTTTGTTCGCTTCCTGCTTGAATTTATCCGCGCCGACGTAGCGCTGGTCGCCGGTATCAACTCATCGCAGATCGTCACGGGTGTGGCATTCGTGGTCGCGATGGGGTGGTTTATCGTGCGCCGCCGCAAAGCCGTCACCGCAGAAGTTCCGCCGCCAGTTGAGAAAAAGAAGAAATCCGCCTAATCTGCGGGCGTATACAGCAAATCAGGCACGGGAAACGCCGTGCCTTTTTGATTCCCGTATTTGCATTCTCACGTCATGTAATATATATCTTAACAGGAAAACTGACAATTTTTATTATTTTTTGCAGGTCCCGTATGCCCTCTAATCAATGATTCCGCGCATAATGCTCAACAACACCTCACATTTCAGTGGTCATTAAGGACAACAATCATGACAACCTCACTGAACCTCCGGTTTCGCAGTCTCCACCTTTTGCCCATTTTTACCTTGATTTTGGCAGTCGTCGCCTGCGAATGTGTACCAGTAAGCGGTCTAGTAACCTTCGATTACTGCTATGGAAACGCTGCACCCAATTATGATCAAAATACGATCAGCGAGTGCATCGCGCAGGTGAACGCCCTGTGTCCAGCGCCGAACCCAGAAAATCCTGATGCGGTGGTAGACGCAGAAATCTGTGTCGCCGCTGTGATTTACGCATTCTATTATGGCGGCGAGATGCCCGATCTTCCTCCCTACGAAACCGCCGAGGACGCATCCGAGCCGCGCATAATTCCGCCGCAATCAAGCTGCGAAGGCTTGCGGCTGACTTCTCCGCTGGATGGAATGCCAAACGGCGTTGCGGCGTTCTACTGGGATCCGCTGGCGAGTGGGCACGCCACGTATGACATTACCGTGATGGATGAGAATCACACCACCTTAGCGGTATTCCCCGCCGCGAATCAGACAAGTGTGAGCGGTGATGTTAGCCAAGCGGCGATTGGTGGAGGATTCCAGTTTTGGGTGCGTGTGACTTCTTACTCAGGTGGACATATTTGCACCGATGAGCATTTGATCATGCGCTCGGCATCGGATTTCACACAGCCGACGCCGACACGACGCAGACCGTGATTTTCACACGCGCTCCCCTCCCCATCGCAAGCGATGGGGAGGGGAGCGGGGGTTGAGGATAACCTAGCCGATTGTTTCCGCTTCGCTCTGCCATGTGACCGGATCATACGCCGGGGCTTCACAGCGCAGCGGACGATCCTCACGGAAGCCAAATTCGTAATCTGCCTGCATCAATTGGTGAATTTCGCTCGTGCCTTCGTAGATCACCGCGCCCTTGCCGTTGCGCAGATAACGTTCAACCGGGTATTCATCGCTGAAACCATATGCGCCGTGAATCTGCACGGCTTCGAGCGCGGCTTGCACGCTCATATCGGTCGCAAACCACTTGAACTGCGATGTTTCTTTGGTGTTGCGCACGCCCTTATTTTTCAGCCAACCGACGCGGTGCATCATCATCGCCGCTTGATCGTACCAAAGCCGCATGTAAGCGATCTTCTGCTTGATCAACTGGTGCTGTGCGATGGGTACGCCGAAGGTTTGGCGTTCCTGTGCGTATTTGACGCTTTCTTCAAGGCTGGCGCGGATCAAGCCGGTTGCGCCCGCACCAACGGTATAGCGTCCGTTATCGAGGCAGCTCATGGCGATCTTGAAGCCTTCGCCTTCTTCACCGAGGCGGTTTTCGACCGGGACTTCGACATTTTCCATCTTGATCCACCCGGTTGATCCGGCGCGCACGCCGAGTTTCCCGTGAATATCCCCCGTTGTGACGCCGGGCATATCGCTGGTAATCAAAAAGGCGCTCATGCCGCTGTGAGCGGGCGAGGCGCTGGGATTATGCTTCGCAACCACAAGGAAGTGATGCGCCTTCGTCGCCAAGCTGATCCACATCTTCTCGCCGTTGAGGATGTATTTATCGCCCTTGCGAATGGCGG
Source organism: Anaerolineae bacterium (assembly GCA_026645745.1). Lineage (GTDB taxonomy): Bacteria > Chloroflexota > Anaerolineae > Aggregatilineales > Phototrophicaceae > Flexifilum. The sequence continues at coordinate 9,800 of JAPKMU010000191.1, forward strand.
TTGAGTTCATATTGACGACATCGCTGCCGACGTTCGGTTCGGTCAAGCCGAAGCCCGCGTATTTTTCGCCCCGCGCCTGTGGAACAAGAAAGCGCTGTT
>JAPKMU010000192.1 GCA_026645745.1 Anaerolineae bacterium
TTGAATTCATAGGTTGGCTGCGCCATCAATGGCGGGTGCTGCCGCGTTCCAGACCAACGAGCAGACGCCGCAAATTGTTGTAGTCCTCCAACACGCGCCCCGCACCGCGCGCCACACAGGTGAGCGGGTCTTCCGCTACCCACGTGCGAATGTTGACTTCTTCGGTCATGCGCTCCGCCAAGCCGCGAAGCAGTCCACCGCCGCCCGCGAGACAAATCCCGCTTTCCATCAAGTCACCGACCAGTTCCGGCGGCGTATCATCGAGTGCATCTTTCACTGTGTCGATGATGATGCTCACCGAGCCGGAAACCGCGTCACGGACTTCGACCGTGCTCACGTCAATCACTGCTGGAAGCCCGGTCATTAGGTTGCGTCCCTTGACCGGAAACAACCGCTCCTGTGGGAGCGGGTACGCTGACGCATACTGCTCTTTGATCCCTTGCGCGGTCGGCTCACCGATCATCATGTTATGCTTGGCGCGCATATACTGGACGATGTCCTCGTCCATTTCATCGCCCGCCACGCGGATTGAACGGCTGATCACGATGCCGCCGAGCGAGAAGATCGCCACTTCGGTTGTACCGCCGCCAATATCAACCACCATGCTGCCGCGTGTTTCTTGCACGGGCAGCCCTGCGCCGATTGCTGCCGCGACAGGTTCTTCAATCAAGAAGACTTCGCGTGCACCCGCGCTCAACGCCGCATCATACACGGCGCGTTTTTCGATTTCGGTCACGCCGCTTGGAATACCGACGACCACGCGCGGACGCGGAATCGGAACCCAGCTTTGTTCGTGTGCCTTGTTGATCAAATACTGAAGCATACGCTCCGTGACTTCGTAATCATGGATCACGCCGTCGCGTACAGGGCGCACAATAAGAATCTCCTTAGGATTCTTATTCCACATCTCTTTTGCACGGGTTCCGACCTCAATTGGTCGTCCCGTCTTTTTTTCGATAGCGACGAACGAAGGCTCGTTGATTACAATGCCTTTGCCGCGTACACTGACAAGCGTGTTCGCCGTACCGAGATCGATGCCAATATCGAGCGAGAACAGCCCGAAAAAATAATCAAGAGGACTTAGCACATCGCGCTCCTCAGAGAGAATCGGGCGGTATTGTACCATAAGAAGGGATGCGCAACATGGGATCGGAACTGGAAACGGCGGTAAAGCGTCTCATTCAGTCGCGTAAGCTCATCCGAAACGGCAGTCGTGTGATCGTCGGTGTCTCCGGCGGCGTCGATTCACTGGTGCTGCTGCACATCCTCAATCGTATCAAAGACGAGCTAGAAATTGCGCTGCACGCCGCCACGCTCGATCACGGCTTACGTGGAGAAGCGGGCGCGGCAGATGCGCAGTTTGTCGAAGACACGGCGCGCGCGTGGGGGATTCCGTGTACACGCGGGTTTGCGGATGTTCCCACGCGGGCGAAGGAATGGAAACTCGGCATCGAAGCGGCGGCGCGAAAAGCACGGTATGAGTTCTTCAAGGCGACTGCCGATCAACAGGGAACGGAAACCATCACAGTTGCTCACAATCTGGATGATCAGGTGGAAACGGTGCTCATGCATCTCATTCGCGGAACAGGGGTACGCGGGTTAGTGGGAATGGCACTCTCCACAATGCAGTGGGGAACGGATGGTAGAATTCCGCCAAAGCAGTACCTGATTGTGCGTCCGCTGCTTGAAACCACACGCGCCGATATCAAAGTCTATGCGCAAGAAAACGGCTTAACGCCGCGTATTGACGCGACCAACACCGACCCAATTTATCTGCGTAATCGCATCCGCCTTGAGTTGATCCCGCTGCTTAAGACGTACAACCCGAATGTTGTGCAGGCGATTGGCAGACTGACGGATATTGTCATCGAGGATTCGACAGCGCATGAGGGATCGTCGCATTTCTTTCATGCCGGAGACGCGAAGATGCGGCGCGTCGTCAACCGTGAGACGTTTCTGCGCGGCTCACGCGCGAATCAACGGCAGGCACTTTTTCGCGCCTATGGTGAGCTTAACGAGGCGGATAAAGCACAGATCACGTATGAACATATCGAACGTGCGCTGGCATTCGCGCAGGAGGGAGTGACGGGTGACATCTACCAACTGCCGGGACGTATCCGACTGCGTATCGAATACGAGCATCTTTTCTTAGAAAGAGAGGATGCCCCGCCGATTATGCTCCATCCCCTGCTTGAGGGGGATAAGCCGATCTCGATCCCGCCGGATGGAGTTGTCCTATTCCCTCTGACGGGTCACTCACTGCGCGTATATTCACTGCCTTGGTATGAACCCGCGCCTTCGTTCACGGTGATGCGCCTCTCTGTTCCCGAGCATGGTCAACTTGCCCTTCGTGCCCGCCAGTCGGGGGACACCTTTCAGCCTTTAGGCATGGAGGGACACACCAAATCCGTCCGCGAGTGGATGATCGATCACAAGGTTCCGGCACAGTACCGTGATCGTGTGCCGCTCCTGCTCGTGAATGATCAAATTGCGGCGATCATCTGGGGTGAGCAGTGGGCGATTGATCAGCGCTTCGCCGTCAAAGGCGAGCGAGGAGAACGCGTGCTGTATTTTCGGATTCAGCGCAGCAGTTGAAAGTTAATTATGAATTTTTCCGTAAGTTGTTGGTACACAGTTGCAAAAAGACCAACATCCGATATGCTTGAGAAAGCATAAATGTTCGGGGATGTAATCATTTGTTGTGCCGGAGTTATCAACATGACGGAAGACTTCGAAAATACATTTGTCCTCGTAGTCGATGACGAGGGCGCAATCCGTTATTCCGTCGGCAAAACTCTCCAACGCGCGGGCTACAATGTACGCGAAGCCGCCAGCGGCGAAGAAGCGCTCGAATTCATGCGATCCCAAACGTTCGATGTCGTGCTGACCGACATTCGGATGCCGCCGGGATTAGACGGAATCGAGTTGATCCGCCGCATCAAGGAGGTTGACACCGACTCGGTCGTTATTCTGATGACGGCGTATCCACATCTCACCACCGCAGTCGAAGCACTGCGGCTCGGCGCACACGACTACTTGATCAAGCCGAGTTCCAGCCAAGATATCCGTGCCAGTGTCGCCAAAGGTGTGGAGCGCGCACGCAATCTCAAGCGCCGCCGCACCCTGCTTGACGCGATCCGCAGCAATGTCGCGGAATTAGCACGCGGGAGTGATGACGCGGTCGTTCGGATGATCGACGACGATATTGGCATGCCCGAAATGCAGCGCGTTGCTGTGGGCGAGAACAACAACGAACTTACCTATGGCAGCGTGATGCACTTAGGTCCGCTCACGATTTACCCGGGTCGGTATCAGATTTCGGTGCAGGATCGCCCGATTGATCTCACGCCAACGGAATTCGATCTGCTGCTGTATTTGGCGGCGCATCGCGGGCGAGTAGTTTCGTGTCATGAACTGGTGCGCGAAGTGCGCGGTTACACTGTCGATGAAGGTGAAGCCCGCGAAGTGATCCGCCCCCATGTCAGTAATCTACGCCGCAAACTGAAAGCGGCAGGGGATGACGCGGATATGATCGTGAATGTGCGCGGAATCGGCTACCGATTGAGCGAAACCGCAGAATAGGAAAACCTGCCATTCGCATGTTGAATCAGCGTAGATCGATCAGCGCGATCATGTTGGCGCTGCTGCTGGCGATTGTGACCAGCGTGAGCGCACAATCCAGCCGTGTCGATCAACTGCTTGCCGCGATGACGCTTGAGCAGCAGGTCGCGCAGATGTTCATGGTCACGCTGCATGGCTCGGTGATCACGGAGCAGGGTCGGGCTTTTTTGGAGCAGTACCAACCCGGCGCGGTCGTGTTGTTTACGAGCAACGTCGGCACACCCAGCGCCGTCACCACGCTGACCAACGGCTATCAAACGGCGATCACGGGTGTGGGCGGCGTTCCCCTCTTGATCGCCATTGATCAAGAGGGCGGCGTTGTCTCACGTTTGCCACAAGATCAAGGCTACACATTCTATCCCACGCCGCTGTTGTTCACGGCGGCAGGAGAGATATGGAGCGAAACCGCAGGCGGGTTGATCGCGGATGAACTGGCGGCGGTTGGCATCAATATGAATCTCGCCCCGGTTGCTGATCTCGAAACCTACCGCGAAAACCCGATCATCGCGCGCCGTGCCTTCGGAAATGACCCGGTGATTACCGGCGAAGCGGTTGCTGCTTTCATACGCGGTACGCAGTCGCGGAATGTACTGGCAACGGCGAAACACTTCCCCGGTCACGGCGAAACGCGCGACGACTCGCACGGGACGCTGCCGATCTTGAATCTGACGCTGGATCGTCTCAACGAAGTTGAGCTTGTGCCCTTTCGTGCCGCTATCGAAGCAGATGCAGCGGCGATCATGGTGTCGCACATTTGGTTCCCTCAAGTTGATCCGACGCCGAGTATGCCCGCTTCGCTTTCGCGGGTGATCGTGACTGATCTGCTGCGCGAACAGCTTGGTTATGATGGGATCATCATGACCGATGCGCTCGACATGAACGCGGTGGACTTAACCTACAATCTTTACGAGGCGGCGGTGATGGCGGTCGAAGCGGGGGTCGATCTGCTGGCGATGGGTCCCGGAATCGGCGCAGATGTGGCGGCGAATGCGATCAACGCTGTAACCGAAGCGGTGCGTCAGGGCAGACTCTCACAAGAGCGCATCACCGAATCCGCGCGGCGCATCCTTGAAACGAAAGAGCGCTTCGGGATACTGGACTGGCAGCCGCTTGATCCATCCACTGCTGCCGAACGCGTCAGTGCGGAGGCACATACCGCTTGGCTTGACGATCTGTTCCGTGCCGCCGTGACCGTCGCTTATGACGACCACGATTTGATTCCGATCACGCCGGAAGAACGCACGACGATCATCTTCTTGGGGACGCGCTACCAAATTCAGACGGAGTGTGCGCAGTACAGCCCGAATGTCACATGGCTAGCCGTTAGCGACGAGCCGTCAAACGATGAAATTATTGGCGCAACTGTAACCGCGCTTGACGCCGATACTGTCGTTGTGTGGACGCAAAATGCGATCAGCAACCCGGCGCAGCAGCGCCTTGTGAATGCACTCCCCGCCGAAAAAACCATCGCGGTGGCAATCTGGTCAGTCTATGATTGGCAAACTTACCCCGATGTTGCGGCATATATCGCCACATACAGTCCGGCGCGTCCGAGCGTTCCGGCGGCATGTGCGATTTTGTTTGGGGCGCTGCCCGCTCAGGGGCGGCTGCCGATGACGCTTCGACTTGATTTACCTGCCGGATCACGCGCCGAATAAGTCCCCGAATTCCAATTGTCAAGACGTGTGTTCTCAGGTATCGTTAGCGCTGTTTTGCAAAGGCGATAGGACGCAACGTTCATTATGGGAACGCTTAACCCCGACTTGCTCTCCAAAGATATGGACGCGGTGATGAATGACGCCGTCGCCCTCAAAGATCAGCTCCGCAAGCCCGTCATCATGCCAGAATTGATTCTGCTCGCACTGCTGCGCCGGAAAGACACGGCTGCGGCGCGGCTGCTGCAAGAATTCAAAAGCAATCGTGGAATCGATCTTGATCGCCTCGACCGGCAGGTGGTTCTAGCCATCGAAACACGGCGTGATCCCGACGGCAATTTGAACTACGTCGCATCTGGTAATCGACAAGTCCCGCTGTCGCGCCAAGCGATTATTCTGGTTGATGATTCGCTTAGTCTTGCGAATTCACAGGATCAAGTGCGCGTGGATACGGATCACGCGCTGGCAGTGCTGGCGGAAAACTCACAAAGCACATCTGGGTTGCTCCGGCAGCATGGCATCACGCCGAAAGCCATCAATGATCTGCAAAGTGAAAACTCGCAGCTTGTGCGTATGAACAGCACAACACAGGATTACGTCGCGCTGGCGAAAATCGGCAAACTGCGCGCGGTGTACTTCCGCGAGTCCCTGCTGCGCGATATGACGAATATTCTGTCGCAGTCGGTGAACCGTCATTTGATCCTGATTGGACCGGATGGGGTGGGCAAGCGCACGCTGGCGTACAGCCTCGCTTTGCGCATGTCGGAAGGCAAAGGACCGAAGGGGCTGAAGAGCCTCGTCGTGGTTGATGAAACCGCGCTGCTCGACAGTGATCAAAAGGCAATCCGCGCCGGACTGAATCAAGCGCGCGGCGGTGTGATGTTTATTCCGCATATTCACCGCTTCTTTGGCGGTCCGATCAAAGCGGAGTTTGGCAAAGCCACGCCGATGATTCAGAAAGCCTTCTTGAGCGATGATCCGGTCATTATCGGTACAACGACCGAAACCGAATGGGCGAATCGCGTGGCGACCGCAAGCGGAATCGCGGAGAACTGCCAGACGCTGCGCGTGGCTGAGCCGACTGTTGACGAAACGATTGAAATCCTCAAGGTGATGCACCCGCATCTTGAACGCGATTATGGCTTGAAAGTTGATCCCGAATCGCTGGTGCTTTCTGCTCGGTTAGCGAAGCGCTATATGAGCGCAACCCCCTTACCGCGCAGTGCCGAGCAGTTGATCCACCGCGCTGCCGCGATGGTGACGATGAGCCATACCGGTAAGTCGGAGGACGGCAAAGAAGACTCGTCATCGGTGCTCGATCCGGAAGATGTGACGCTTGCCGCCAGCCAGATCAGCGGCGTACCGGTGAGCAAACTGGGCGAAGATGAACGCGCCCGCTACGCCAGTATGGTTGAACACATTCAAGAGCGCGTGATCGGTCAAGAACAGGCAGTGCTCGCCGTTTCGCGCGCAATCAAGACGGCGCGCGTGGGTTTCAAAGACCCGAAGCGTCCGATTGGCGCATTCTTGTTCCTCGGTCCAACGGGCGTTGGTAAGACGGAACTCTCAAAAGCGCTGGCGGAATTCATGTTCGGCAGCGAAGACGCGATGCTTCCGCTCGACATGAGTGAATTCAAGGACGAAAGCAGCCTGAACCGCTTGATCGGTTCTCCGAGCGGCTACGTAGACAGTGAAGCGGGCGGTCAGCTTACCGAGCGTGTGCGCCAGCATCCCTACATCATTGTGCTGTTTGACGAAGTGGAAAAGGCTCACCCGCGCATCCTCGATATTCTCCTTCAGGTGATCGAAGAAGGGCGTTTGACGGATGGACGCGGGCAGACCACCAACTTCAGCGAAACAGTCGTGATTTTAACCAGCAATCTAGGCAGTGAAGTCCTCGCCGTCCCCGTGATCAGCGATGAGGTGCGCGAGGAGGCAATGGAGCATGTACGCGAGTGGTTCCGACCCGAATTTCTGAACCGTCTTGACGAAGTGATTATGTTTAACGCACTTTCTTCGGAAGACTTGGGCGCGATCCTCAAGCTCCAACTTAAGAAGGAAGTCAAAATGGCGGCGGAGCGCGGCTTGAAAATGGAGTTTACGCCCGCGTCCGAAGTGTGGATGTTGGCGCAGAACAACGAACCGGAGTACGGCGCGCGTCCGCTGCGGCGCATTATCCGACGTTCGGTGCGTGAGCCGCTGGCAGATTTCCTGCTGCGCGCCAACCCGCCCGCCGGAACAATCATTCGTATTGACGCACGCGACGGCGCGGATCAACTGGAGTTCTCCGCAATCGTCGATGGCAAAGAGATCAAGGTCGAAGTGGATTAGTCGCGCGTCGTCAATCATCATCAGGAGTAAAAAGGCAAACATGGCTGAAGTCATTCGTTCTGTATTCCGTAAGTACGACATTCGCGGTACCGCTACAGGCGAGAACCCGCAGATTACGCCGTATCTCGCCCGTTTGGTTGGTAAAGCGCTCGGTACGTACATGCCCAAGACATTTGGGACGGAACGTATGTTTGTCGGGCGCGATAACCGCCTGTCCTCACCGCCGCTGCACGCCGCGCTGATCGAGGGACTGCTCTCGACGGGGATGAACGTCACAGATATTGGTGAGGTCGTCACCCCAACCACGTATTTTGCCGCCTCCAGTTATGCGGGCAAGGCGGGCAGCGTGATGATCACCGGCAGCCACTTGACCACGCTTTACAACGGGATCAAGATGGCATACGGACCGTTGGCGCTGGCAGATCAACAAATCCTTGATCTGCTCGACATCATCGAAGCCGATGGGTTCGTGGTCGGGCAGGGGACACTCAGCACCGATTATGAGATGGGTCGGCGTCATATGGACACGATCAAGGGGATGGTGAAGATGGATCGCCCCTTGACGGTTGTGCTGGACGCAGGCAACGGCATGTCGGGTTCGTATGTTCCGCGCATTCTTGAAGAACTCGGTCTCAAAGTCTACTGCTTGTACTGCGAAAGCGACGGCACATTCCCGAATCACCTGCCAAACCCCGAAGACCCTTCGACGACGAAAGACCTTGAAGCGAAAGTCTTGGAAGTCAACGCCGATCTTGGCTTGGCATTCGATGGTGATGCGGATCGCAGCGGTTTTATCGACAATCATGGACATCACATTTCGGCGGATCGTCTGCTGGCGCTCTTGGCGCGTGACGTGTTAAGCCGTAACCCCGGTGCACACATCGTTTTCGATGTGAAAGTATCGCAAGCGTTACCGGATTTCATCCGTCAGCACGGCGGCGTTCCGGTGATGTGGAAAACGGGTCACAGCCTCATCAAGCTGAAGATGGCGGAAGTGAATGCGCCGCTCGGCGGTGAGATCAGCGGTCACCTGTTCTGGGGCGAGAGCTATTATGGTTTCGACGACGCGCCGTTGATCGCGCTCAAGACGCTGGAATTGATCGCGCGTTCTGGTCGGACGATTTCAGAGTTGTTTGAAGACATCCCGAAACTGGTTGCTACGCCGGAGATCACGCTGTCAACGCCGGACGCGGTGAAGTTCGACATCATCCAAGAATTGACGGATGCACTCGCGGCGCAAACTGAAGTGATCACGATTGACGGCGTGCGTGCGCTGTTTGAAGGCGGTTGGGGCTTGGTGCGCGCCAGCAACACGCAGCCCGCAATCACCATGCGTTTTGAAGCCTATACAGTGGCGCAGTTGGTTGAGTACATCGAACGGTTCAAGGTGCTGCTTGACCGCCACCCGGAAATCGATCAAAGACCTCTCCTCGAACATTACGAGCACTTCAAAGCTCAGCTCTAGTCAGTACGAATCATGCGTGCGTATTCCTCTCTTTCGCATCACCGCGAATGAGGGGAAACGCGCTGGCTTCACAAAACCGCACCTCACAGTCATACAATCTCAACCGGTATCAGGGCGGATACACATTCCGCGCCTGATTTTTGTCTCATAAGGTCCATATGCCCACCTTTGAAGAAATTTATGCGCGTCATGCTCCTAAATATGATGATCTTGTTTCGAGAGAAGATTATCAGGGGAATATTCTGCCATCCATTCAGCGTGTGATCGCACTGGATGGTATTCATGTGGTGGAGTTTGGTGCAGGGACGGGGCGCTTAACCCGCTTGCTCGTTCCATATGTCAAAGTCATCCATGCCTTTGATCGCTCTCCGCACATGCTGACGGTTGCAATGCAGCGGCTTCAACAGGCGCACAAGATTAATTGGACGCTGCGCGTTGCCGAAAACAAAGCCATTCCGCTTCCGTCACAAAGCGCTGACCTGACGATTGCCGGATGGAGTTTTGGTCATGTCACCGAGTGGCATCCAACCCATTGGCGTGAGGAGATCAACGCGGCGGTGAGCGAGATGAAACGACTGCTGCGTCCCGGCGGCGCGGCGATCATTATGGAGACGTTGGGTACAGCATCGGAAACACCTGCCCCTCCGAATCAGAACCTCGCCGCCTATTATGCTTTGTTGGAGAACGAACACGGGTTTAAGCGTGAAGCGATCCGCACCGATTATCGATTTGAGTCACTTGAGGAAGCCGATAAATTGGTGCGCTTTTTCTTCGGTGATGAAATGGCGGATCATGTCTGTGCCAACAATTGGGTGATCGTGCCG
>JAPKMU010000193.1 GCA_026645745.1 Anaerolineae bacterium
GGTCATCGATCTGCCACTCGAAGTCATCCATACGCTTATTGGCTTTGTCGGCACGGTCATCGATCTGCCACTCGAAGTCATCCATACGCTTATTGGCTTTGTCGGCACGGTCATCGATCTGCCACTCGAAGCCATCCATACGCTTATTGGCTTTGTCGGCACGGTCATCGATCTGCCATGCGAGATCGTCCATGCGTTTCTCTGCACTTTCTCGGAGCATCATAACCTCTGCTTGAAGGTTCGTAACTGCTGCATCGAATTGTGTGCGGAGGTCTTCTAGGGCAGTGATTTGTGTTTGCAATGTTTCGGTAAGTGGGTGCAGCTCGTGGCTCAACTGAAAATGAAGCTCGGTGAATGCTTGGATACGAGATGATAGTCCTGCTGCTGCCGCCTGTAAGGCATCGTGCTGCTGTGCCACGTGATGTTCAATTTCAATACGGAGTGTTTTCAAGTGCGCGTCAAACCGAGCTTCCATATAATGATTGGCACGCGTAACAATTTCTGAACTCAGTGCTGTATGACGTTGATCCATTTCAGTAAGGGTATCGTTTAGGCGGCTGAGGTCGTTCAGCCGCCATTCCATTTGCCCCAACCGCTTAATCAGTTCGGTTTGGAAAGCTTGCTGCGCGCCCCAAACATGTCCCAGATTGCGAATCCGACTGAAAGTGCGGAAAAAGAACCCAAAAATCGGAATGCGCGCAAGGCGGCTGCGATCCGAGCGAAGCCGAAAGTGTTCGACCTGTTCGTGCTTGGTGAGCAAGCGCGGTGTAAACACGCTTTCGTAAGCGTCTGCCAAATGGATGCCACCAGTTGGAGCCGGAATCGGAACCTCGAGGTGGTCGTAAGTCGGCAGGGAAACCGGCTGCTGCCGAGAAGGCATCGGCGGTGAATGCGTCACCAAGTGTTTCTGTGCGGCAGCTTGATAGGCTTCAAGTGTGCTCTTTCCAAATTGTTCGCCTGTAAAAGCTGCACTTCTTTGCAGACTCATGGCGGACAGGGAAGCGCGGCGGCGAACGTCAGGTAGGAGTTCATTCAGTGCGGTGGTGAATGCCTCTGGGTCTTCAGCGTCTACGAGTATGCCTGCATCACCTACCACTTCAGGTAATGACGCTGCGGTTGTCGTAAGGATAGGCGCGCCACACGCCATCGCCTCCAGCACAGGGAGTCCAAATCCTTCATAACGGGATGGATGAATATAAAGGGCAGTGGTGCTGTACAGCGCGACGAGTGCCGTATCGCTGATCTCGCCAGTTACGATGACATCCGCCATAATCGCAAGGTCTTGAAGCCGCTGTGTCAGGCGGTCACGTTCTTCGTTGGATAACGCGAATGCCAAAACAAGGGGGTATACGCGCCGCAGTTTCACATCCAGATTCGCGTAGCCTTGAAGCAAGGTGTCGAGATTCTTGGTGTGGTGCATAGCAGAGACACAGAGGATAAATTGCTCTGGTATTGAGATCTTTTCCTCGTGTAACTGCGTCCGGGCAATAGTTCGAGGGATTGGGCGAAACTGCGGTTCTGGTGCGGGATGTGCTGTGTAAATGCGATCAAGATCGTACTTCAAGTGTTCGTTTAGCTCGCGCTTTGACCAATTCGAATTGGAAACGACGGCATCAGCTCGCAGCAAAACAAGCTCAAGCGCCAGCATAACCATTTCGCGTTTTGCCGGGTCGGTCAAGTAGATTTCCGGCATCACATAAAAAACCAGATCGTGATGTGTGACGACCGTCGGGCATACTTGCAGGTCATGAAAACTGCGCTCAACTGCAAACAGCGGTGTAGTTACGTGGAATACATCGAGACGATACTCCGCAATACACGCTTGGTACTCTACTGCAACGCGTATCGCTTCAAGTGGCGAATAGTCTCGCGGATCAATATCTGGCAACGTGGCAATCTGGACGTTGGCGGCATTTGGAAGGAGTGTGGTATCTGCGCCGGGGAGTACAAACAAATAAAATGTGCAGTGTGGCGCAAGCCGAATCACTTCGCGAGTTTGTCGAAGCGAATAGCGCCCAATGCCCCGGTACAGCGCATCGGGGTATGAAATGTAACGGCAATCGATGCCGATTCGAAGTTTTTCGATCATCAAGAGTTGTCCTGCAACGAAGGTGTTCAATGTTCCGCTAATTGAGCGACAATACCGGCAACCGCTCCCGCTCGCTTGCTGTGCTGTGCATCCCAAAAGTCATCGATGTAGTCAAAACGGCTGACTTCGGTTTCATCAATCTCGGCATAACCGTTTTCGGGCGAATACCCCCAGTACTGGATGGTAACATTCCAGCCGATGAACAATCGGCGCAGCGCTGATGGGCTGTACTGACGATACCACGGCGTGATCTTTCCTGCTCCTGCCGGCACGGTTACCACGAGCCGACCATTTGCCTTTAGCAGTCGCCTGCATTCATGGATCGCTAAGTAGTCTCCGTTCATCACAGATTTTTGTCCATACCACGCAAGCCCCATATGCTCTACGGTTGACAGGAGAAGCACAGCGTCGAAGTTACGTGCGGGGAGTGTGCAACCGAAAATGCTCTCCACGTGCATGATGGCGTTGGCGGGAATTTCATTCTGGCAGTCCCGAACATCTAGGCAATGAAGTACACGTCCATGTGATGCAAGCACATCGAGATACTGCGTTTCACAGCTTCCTACATCAAGCACAACACCCTGCTGGGGTATTTGGCGTAGCGCCCAAGGGATTTCGATGACGCGTTCATTCATGATTTCGCATAGATTTGGATGTCTCTGTCTAATTATCTATAATCTTAACCACATGAGCCTTAAGAGTCCAGAATTGTCATGGTCACCGCCGAGCAAATCATTGATAATATTCGGAGTCAATCTGAGCAGGGTGAACTCGATGAACTCCTTCAAGCTATTCGCGCCCAAGTCACCTCCGAAGATGCACCAATTTCGACGTCCGTTACTGAACGCCTCGAAGCCGCACGTGCTCATCAACGTAGTCTCTGGGAAACGCCCGTCGTAGGTAAAAGGAAACGTCTAAAGCGTATCCTGTATCAAATGCTGTTCTTTGTGTTTCATCGACAATACTGGATCAATGGTGACCTGACGGAAGCCATCAACCTCCTGCACCAGAATCAACAGCGGATGCTTGATTCACGGGGGCAGTTGCAGGAATCGATTGACCGGTTGATTGCGCTTTCGCTTCCGCCGCCAACAGCCACGCTCATCCCTGATGCTCGCTTGATCCCTTCGGTTTTAGGACCCGATGAACGGATGCTGCTTTACAGCATGATCGTCAGCCTAAAACCGCTGTTGGTTGTCGAACTCAGTATGCAGCCCGGGGCAGCCGGATCGGTTATCAACGCAGCGATTGATGCAAATGGTTTGGGCAAATGGATTACGCTTGAAGCCGCTGAACAATCGCTTCCACCTGTGCCCATTGGGCAGCATGCACTCCTCTTACGGGGCGCGATTACTGATCTGCCAGATCAACTTATTGACGTCGCTTTGTTCGATGATCGGCGTGACGACGCTCCGCGCAGTTTTCTAGGGTTGATCTCACGAATGCGGGCGGGTGGATACATCCTCATCCATCATCCTTACTCCCGCACCATGCGCGAGCTTGCGCAGTGGGCGGTTTCAAGTAAGCATTTACTCGACTGCGGAATATTCGCAGTTGCGCCGGATGTTCCCGTCGGCGGGCTGCAACTCCTTAGGGTTCAATCGTAATGCGATCAGTATCCGTCATCATCAACACTGCCGACCGTTCTCAGTCCCTTCGGACAACTTTGTATGCCTTTAATCATCAGACCTACACTACCTTTGAAATTGTGGTTGTCCTAGGTCCTACCAAAGATGATACGCGTGAAATGCTTAGTCGTGAATTTGCAGATCGCGTGGTGATTGTCGACTGTGCTGAATACAACCTTGCGATTTCGCGCAACAAAGGGATTGCCGCCGCAGCCGGAGAAATCATTGCGTTCATTGACGATGATGCTGTTCCTTGTGATTCTTGGCTGGAGCAGATCGTGCAGCCATTTGATGATCCTGCCGTTGGTGGTGTCGGGGGACGCATTTACTATGACGTGATTCCCGACCATCCGGCGATCTTCTTTCGTCACGGCGCAATTTCAGAGTGGGGAGAGTTCACTTGGCAGCGAGAATCGGAAACAGCAGCGTATCCCGGAACCGCTCCCAATGGACAATGGTGCGCGCAGTTCACCGGTACAAACATGGCATTTCGGCGTGATGCACTGGTTCAAGCGGGCGGATTTGACGAATATTTCGTCTATTTGCTCGAAGACCCAGATATCTGTATGAGGCTGCACAAGGCAGGGTACAAGCTCCGCACGCTCGATTACGCAACGGTTTATCACGCGCCAGCCGCCAGCCGCAACCGCCAAGTCGAACAGGGACAAAAATTCATCTATAACACCAACTGGTATTTGGAAGGACGCGGATACCCGTACTATTTGTTAAAGACCGTTCGCCACCGTCGTCGAGCTTTTCAACGAATTCAAGAACAAGCGCGCCAGCTTACCGAAAAAGTGGAATCGCTGCACCTGCCGCCGGACAAAGCGCGCCATGCGCGGCGCGAAATTCGACGTGGATGGCGTGATGGTGTGATGCAAGGGTTATTCAGACCCCGGCAGCTCGAGCATGGTATGCCTGCTCCGAATCGCCCGATCCGCCCGTTTCAGAATGCTGAATCGCCAACCATGCCAGCCGTTCACCCCATGCAGATTCCAAGCATTCTTCCCGCCCCGCATCCACCCCTGCGCATTGCCTTATTGAGCGATGAATATCCACCGCAAAGCACACAAGGTATTGCGCGCAGTTCGTATCTGCTCGCGCAGGCACTCAGCGAACTAGGACATCAAGTTCATGTGATACGGCGCGGCGGTCGCAACGTGACGAAAGTCTCCAATAACACGTATGTCCATGAGGTCGAACCGCTGACCGATGCGTTTCAGTATTCGAACTTGTACCATACCAATGCCGCATTGAACTACAGCGCAGCGGTTGATGCTCACCTAAGAGGCTTGGAAATCGATCACAAGATTCAGATTTTCGACTCGCCAATGTGGCATTTTGAGGGGCTGGTTTCGCTCGCCCATCATCGTATTCCGGGCGTGGTTCGCACCGAAACCGGGGTACGTCAGTTAATGGAAATTCACAGCCGCGCTGATGAAGACATGCGGATGTTAGGCGATATGGAAGCCAAGATTTTGCAGATGGCGGATGGGCTAGCCGTAAACTCATTAGCATCGTATGACACGATTCAAAAGGTGTATGGCGTCAAGCTCGATCATACGTGTCATGCGCTTACCCATCATGGGATTATCCCCTTACCTGAAGAGGATGTGTCACCGCTGGAGGTGACCCGCGCGCCCGTCATTTTGTACTTGGGACGGTTGGAAGGTCGAAAAGGCGTGCTAGACCTTTTTCACGCGATCCCGAACGTTCTTTCTGCATTCCCCAACGCCCGTTTTTGGTTCGCCGGACGAGATAACAGTCGAGGTGATGGCTTTTGGGGGCGTTACGGAATGGATTATCCCTCGTATTTCGCCCAAACATACCCTGCTTACAAGCGGTCAGTTGAATTTCTAGGTTATGTTCCGGATACCGCTTTGCCGACGCTTTTCCGTCGCTGCGCGCTGTTTGTTGCCCCTTCACGGTATGAGTCGTTTGGGCTTATTCACGTCGAAGCGATGAATCATGCGCGGCCCGTGATCGGCTGTGATGCGGGAGGAACGCGCGACATCATCGTTCACGGCGAGACTGGTTATCTCGTCACCCCCGAGGCTGCGAATGAGTTAGCAGATGCGATAATGGACGGGTTGGGGAATATGACACGACTGCGCGACATGGGGCGGGCTGGTCGGGCGCGCATGCTGGCGAAATTCACGCATCTGCACATGGGGCGCGCTGTCTCAGACCTGTATAGGCAGGTGATTCGCTGAACTTTATGCGATTGACTTGTGTCTCTCCATCTAATTGGGCGACAGAGCAACGGATAGCAACGGATACATATCATAATAACAGCCGCCAAACAAGGATTAAGCATGACGACCTCCACTGAGCAGTTCCAGCACATGTTGGACAACTTGGCATCTCATCCGATTAACAGCAGCACACTCTTTGACGGCGACACTAAACTTCGATTGTTGCGCTCAGCAGTTCTCGATCTGTTTGCGGTAAGTCAAGTAATGCTCAGCCAGCTTGAGGCGCTTCTAAGGCAAATGGATGTGCAAAGCACCCAATCGGCAAGGTTGATGGAAACACGATCCGAGGGCGCAAATCAGATCAGCCATAATGTGCCAAGGATAGCTTTGGATGAGGTGTTGGAAAATGTACCAGCCCTGCTTCAGCACGCTGAACGGCATATGCTTTTCAGCATGATTCTCGGACTACGTCCTCGTTGGGTAGTTGAAGTAGGTACACATCAAGGCGGTTCAGCTTTAATCATGGTCATGGCGATGAATCAGGTCAATTTCGGTAACGTGGTGTGCATTGATCCCGCACCCATCATCAAACCGGAAACGTGGGAGTTGCTCAAATCACGCACAATTTTGATCGAGGGATTTACGCCCGATGCATTTGCGGAAGCACATCAAATAGCAGGGAACTACTTTGACTTCGCATTCATTGACGGCGATCACACAACAACTGGGGTTATTTGCGATATCGAGGGTGTTCTGCCTTATTTGCAAGATGGGGCGTACCTGTTATTTCACGATGCTTTCAATGTCGAGGTTCAAGCGGGCATTGACCAATCCGTTGCCGAGCATCCTAATTCCCTAATCGATTGTGGCATGATTACGCGTGGGAAAACAGGTCCTGATACTCAAGGTGCATGGTGGGCAGGTCTTCGACTGCTGCGCTATGCAACTGACAAATAAAGCGGTATCCGCCCTGTCGGGCGCGCTAAAGTTATCTATCAAACGTGAGGCATAGAACGGCGAGAACTTATCGTTTTCTGGACATATAACACGATGTCGCAGATTTGTATAGGCAGGTGATCGGCATGAATTCGCGGTAAGCAGCGCCAATTCATGCCGATCATTTTGGCTCACGGCTGCCAACTTGGGCGAAAATCCTCTTCGGAAGCATCGATGAGAGGCGTCATTAGTCCATTTAGCCGGTTGATGGAAAGTATCCGGTTGACGCCATTTGCATCGGTCGAGGCAAAGATGACTTCTTCGCCATCGGGTGACCAAACTGGATCAGTGTCCGCTCCCACCTGAAATGTGAGTTGAGTCAAGGTTCCCGTGATGGGTTCAAGCACATAAATGTCGTAGTTTTCATCGTCATCGATGTTTGCGCGAAATACAATCTCATTCGCCGGTGCCCAACTCACTGCGGCTTCATCTGCCGCCCCCGTTGTCAGAAGTGCCATGAATCCTGTTGCGAGATCGACGATGACTAGATCATAGAAACCAGATTTGTCAGAGGTATATACGATGCTGCCCCCATCAGTTGACCACGCCGGGAAGAATTCTGCTGAGAAAGGACTCTGCGAGATATTGCGCTGATCAGTTCCGTCGGCATTCATGATGTATATTTCAGCATTTCCATCGCGGTTGGTGTCAAATACGATTAAGCTGCCGTCCGGAGAGAAAGCTGCCCGCTCACTGCTATTTTCAGCATCGGTGAGCTGTTGCGGATTCCCGCCATCGGCATCCATTGTCCATATCTCGGAGTCGCCTTGTATGCGGCGCGTGAACAAAATCGTGTTCCCATCCGGTGACCAACGAGGGAAGTCTTCATCATAGAGCGACCCCTCAGTCAGATTATGCAGCTCTCCCGTAACCATGTTGAACGTCCATATATCTAAATTGCCACTTCGTCTCGATACAAACGCAATTACCCCCGTCCCCCCCCCTAGCGCCGGAATGGCTGTGGGGGTGACGGATGCTGTTGCGGTAAAGGTCGCCGATGCCGTAGCCGTAGCCGTTGGGCTTGGTGTCAAGGTTGCGCTTGCAGTAGGCGTAAACGTTTCCGTTGGCGTAGGGGTTGCGGTAGGCGCTAACGCTGTTGCCGTTTCCGAATCGGCAGTTGCCGTCATCCCAAGAAGACGGGCGGCTTCAAGCGCAATGGAAGTTTCAGTGGCTCGCTGCGCCAATATCGCCTGCAGCGTCATCGTGGCATTCGGCGTAAATGTTGCAGTTGGTGTGTCGGTCGGCGTATCCGTCGGCAGCGGTGTATCACTTGGAACCAGTGTGTCGGTTGGTTGCTGAGAAGCTGTCGTAGTTGCGGTCGGCACCTCTGCGACGGCAACTCCGCTGCTGCTATTGGTGAGAAGTAGAACAATGATGACGCCAAGCATAAAGATAACTACAAGAATCAAGAGCAGCATACTTTGAGGAATACGCACTGGTGCTGCAGATGTACCTCGCACACTTCCGGTTTGAACAGGCGTAGGCGGCAGTGCTTGCGCAGATGCTGGGGCAGCGTGGAGGTCAACGGTTGCTTGGATGGCTCCACAGAACGCCTCCACAAACCGCTGCATCGAAGGATAGCGCTCCTGTGGTGCTTTGCTTAACGCTTTCTGCAGGACTTGCCAGACCGGAAGTGGAATATCGGATCGATAATCCAGCAGGGAGGTTGGCGTACCTTTAACGTGCGCTTCTTCCCAGCCTAGCTTTCTGTCAGGCGTCATGGTCGTGCCGGTATTCTGCGTTTCGCTGCCGCGCACCCGGTCATAAGGTGAGCGACCACTAGATAGGTACTCATAGAGCGTAAGCGCAAACGAGTACTGATCACTTGCACCGGATACGTCGGCAACGTTCAGCACCATATCTGGTGATTTGAAGCGTGGCGAGCCAATCCGGGCATCGCTGCGGGTATGCTGTCCGTCGTCTAGATCGACTTCGGTGCGCATACTATCAGATGGGATGCTCGCAATCCCAAAATCGGCAAGGCGCGCTGTTTGAAAGCGATCAATGAGTACGTTGCTTGGCTTGATATCACGATGCACAAGCCCCTTACTGTGGATGTACTCAAGTGCCGAACCAATAGCACGGCAAAATTGGCACGCTTCATTGAGCAGTGCCTTAAGTGGTTTGTCGGTTGTGCCTGCATCAATAATGGACTGCAAGCTCATGCCGTCAACCTCGCCAACCGCCCACTCGAAGACGATATAGCGGATGTCGGTACCGTCGATTAGCTCACCCGATAACTCATCTAGGTTGTGATACAACGCCATCACGATGTGGTCGTGACGGAGCCGTTTGCGCATCACCTCGGCTTCGTTGCGAAACCGCCGTTGTGACTCGGGGTCAATTCCCAATCGGATTTTGATCGCGACGAATTCACGCGTTTCGTTATCAAATGCTTTGTAGACAACCGACATATTGGTTGCCGCAAGCAGTTTGCGAAGGTCATAACGACCATTTTTGAGTTTTTTGCCGACGAGGTGTTCATGTACGGACATCGTTGATCACTGCCACCATGTGTAGTTCTGCGACATATCCTTGATTGTACGTTTGTTTTGCCAAAATGCTTGTGAAAACTTTCCGCCTAGCAGAATTATGTATCCACTGACAACCGTAACCAGTCAATCGCGATTCCCAAGTGGCGCTGATCGGGCAATGGGGCGAAGAGAGGCGTTGGCGTCACGAATGTGAGCACTAGCAGCCCAATTACATACAGCAGCGAAAACGAAAGCTCATAAGGTGCGCCGCTGGTTGGGTGCAGATAGAGGTTTGCACGAGCCTCTGCCGTCCAGCAAAACGTTTCATTATTGTGCGATGTTTCGATTGGATGCCAGCCTGTGCCGTCAAATAAGCCGTCAAACTCAAGGTAAAACGACTCTGCTGGCTCGAGTATCCAAATGTGGTACGGTGGCGGGAGCACTGAATCTAGTGCCCAGTTAATAAGAAGT
>JAPKMU010000194.1 GCA_026645745.1 Anaerolineae bacterium
AGATCACGAACTGATTTTGCATACGGTAAATTCGGCGGCATCGTCGATGCTCAATATGCCCGCTGCCGACTTAGTCGGTAAATCGACAGCGCAGATCTTCGCCAAGAATGCCGCCTTGGTCGCCCTGTTTGAGCGCGAAGGCGAGGTCAGCTTTGATGTTAAGCTGGCGAAGCGGCGGATCGCACAAGGTTTGGGCGTCACACTGGCGGACGGCGACCGTATGGTACTGCTCCAAGACGTGACCGAACAGCGCGATCTCGATTCGCGCCGTGAGGCGTTGGTGAGCACGATTGCACATGATTTGCGTAACCCGCTCAGTGTGATTTACACCTACATCGACTTGGTCGCAACTTCTGATAACCTCGTCACCGAACAAAAAGAACAGCTCGAACAAGCGCGCGGAGCAACCCTTCGCTTACATGAACTGCTTGAGGACTTGGTCGAACTCGCGTGGGTTGAGTCTGGGATGCCGCTGCGCTATTCGACCGTCCGCTTTGGAGAATTGATCGACCGCGCAATCGAAAAGCTAACGCAAAGAGCGCATGATCAAGGAGTCGCGTTTGCGGTATCGATTCAACAACCGATGCCAACCGTCATGGGCGATCCTGATCGACTGTATATTGCGGTATATCAACTGCTCACAAATGCCATTATCTACAGCGATGCGGGTTCATTAATCGCGATTCATGCCTACGGTGATGATCGTGAATCGTCGCTGTCCATCGCGGATCGTGGATTTGGGATCGCTAAAGAAGAACTTGATTCGATTTATGACCGCTTCTTCCGCTCGCGGGATTCCCGCGTTCAAGTGATACCCGGCGCTGGATTGGGGTTGACGATGGCTAAACGGATTATTCAGCGGCACGGCGGCTCTATCAGCGTGACAAGTACACTGAATGTCGGCAGCACCTTTACACTCACGCTTCCAGCAGTCGAGTCTTAACCATGCGCCGCGTCAAAGTTACCCTTCCGGGAACGATCACCAATTTGGGCACAGGATTGTCTACGCTTGGGTTGGCGGTTGGACTGCACACCACGATTGAGGTGAGCGAACGCACCGATTCGCTGCTCAATGTGGAGACATCCGGCGAAGATGCGGGGCGCTATCCGCTCGGCATCCGTCATCCGGTGATCTTGGGCATGAGCCGGATTTTCCAGCGCTTGGAACGTTCGGTCGTCGGAATCAATGTGCGCGTGGATAATCACATTCCGACCGCACTTGGTCTTGGGGTTGAAACTGCCTTTTTCGTCGGCGGAATGATCGCCGCCAACAATCTATTTGGCAGTCCATTCGCACGGGCGGAACTGCTGCAAATCGCGTCACGCGTGACCGGACGCGCCGATCAAGCGGTCACATCGATGGTGGGGGGCTTGACCGCTAGCACGATCATCGGGGATACCGTGAATTATCGCAATTTTCCGCTGTCGCCGATGAAAGTTGTGCTGGCGCTGCCGATTCTTCCCGATTACGCCGAAAAAACGCGCGCCGTGCTGCCGGATACACCGCCGATGCGGGACGCACTTCACAATTTGAGCCGCCTCCCCTTCTTGATCGAGGCACTCAAAGCGGGCGATTTGATGATGGCGGGAAAAGTCATGGATGATCGGCTGTTTGCGCCGTACCGCGCCGCGCATATCCCCGGCTACGAAGATGTGATCGAAATCGCACGGCTGAACGGCGCGGCATCCGTCAGCCTATGCGGATCAGGTCCAACCCTGCTTGCGCTCGCCGCCAACCAACATCAGAAGATCGCAGATGTGATCGCGCGCACGTTTGAGGACATCGGAATCAGCGTCAAAACATGGATTGTACCAATCGATACACAGGGTATCGTCCTCTCCGTCGCGCAAACAGGTTAGCTGTTCGACGGTACTCGTCTTTATGTTATCAAGGAAAGCATGTCACGATGATGCGTTCGCGTTCCCGCCGCCGGGGAAAAGATACGGAGCAGGTTGTTCCCGATATTCCGGTCAATTGGCGTTGGTTGATCGGCTATCTTAAACCATTCATCGGTCGCATGGTGATCGCGCTGGTAGCGCTGGTGATGAGCGCCGGTTTCAGCCTGATCTTCCCAACGGTCGTTCAGCAAGTCGTCGATTCGGTGCTGGTTGCGGGGGATATCACCCTGCTCGATCAAATCACTGCCATTCTGTTGATCGTGTTCGCCATTCAAGCGATCTCCAGCGCACTTCAAAGTTATCAGTTGGGCGTGATCGGTGAAAGTGTCGTGATCAACATGCGGATGGATTTATACCGCCATCTGCAAACACTCTCGCTCGGTTACTTTACGAATAACCGCGTCGGTGACCTGATCTCGCGGCTCACCAACGACGTGACCGCCATCCGGGGCGCGCTCACGAGCAATATCACTGTGCTTTTGCAGCAGTCATTCATCATGATCGGCGCGGTGATCGTGATGGTCGTTCTCAATTGGCGGCTGACGTTGTTTATTCTGGCGCTCGTCCCGTTAATCGCAGCGATTGGTTTTGGGTTCGGCATCTTTATGCGCCGCACCAGCACCCGCGTGCAAGACGAGATCGCCGCGTCAACCACCGTCGCCAATGAAGTTGTAAGCAGCATCCGCGAAGTTAAGAGTTTCGTCCGCGAACCATACGAGTTGGCGCGCTTCAGCAGTGCGGTGCAGCGGTCGCTCAAAGCGGCAATTCAGCTTGTGCGCTTGAACACGATCTTTTCCCCGATCATCGCGTTCGCCGGATTTGGCGCACTCGGCATGATCTTGTGGTTCGGCGGGCGTGAAGCGCTTGAAGGTCGCTTGACAGGCGGCGAATTGATCGCGTTCCTGATCTACGGTTTGACGGTCGCGCAGAGTCTTGTATCGCTGATCTTCACCTTCGCCGAGTTTCAAAAAGCACTTGGCGCAACCAAGCGCGTCTACGAAATCCTCAGCACCCCGCCTGACGTGACCGATCCGCCCAATGCGGTGACGCTGGAAAGCGTTAAGGGAGGGATTACCCTCCGTGATGTTACGTTCAGCTATGATAAGCGTCAAAACGTGCTGCATGACATCAATCTGGAAATCGCACCCGGCGAAATCGTCGCACTCGTCGGTCCGAGCGGCGCGGGCAAAAGCACGATTTTCAATTTGATCCCGCGCTTCTATGATCCAACGGGCGGCGTGGTATTGATCGATGACACGGACGCGCGCACGGTCACACAGGCGAGCTTGCGCGCACAGATCGGGATTGTGCCTCAAGAAACACTCTTGTTTGGCGATACAATCCGCGAGAATATCCGCTACGGGCGGCTCGAAGCGACGCAGGAAGAAATCGAAGCGGCGGCGAAAGCGGCAAACGCGCACGATTTCATCATGGGCTTACCCGACCAATACGAAGCACTGGTGGGTGAGCGCGGCGTCAAATTGAGCGGCGGACAGCGGCAGCGCATTTCGATTGCGCGCGCGATCCTGAAAAACCCGCGTATTCTCCTGCTCGACGAAGCCACATCGAGCCTCGACAGCGAAAGCGAACACGAAGTTCAGGAAGCGCTGGCGCGGCTGATGCAGAATCGGACGACGGTTATCATCGCCCACCGCCTGAGCACGATCCGCATCGCCCACCGAATCGCCGTACTGGACAAAGGGCAGATTATCGAACTCGGCAGTCACGACGAACTGATGGCGAAAAACGGCTTGTATGCCAAGTTATATTCGATGCAGTTCCGCGATGACGTGCTGACAACGTTCACTTCGGAATAAGGCATGGCAGAAAAATTCCTCGCTGATGCGATCACTGCCGCTGGCGCGATAGGACTCATGTTAGCGGCAGTGATCGGTTTTTCGGCGCGCCGACGTTTCGTGCGTGCGCTCATGATCATCATCGGCGGAATCGGCTTTGCTGCGGCTGTCGTGGCGCTGCATTATGGATATCGTCCGCAGCCCTTCCCCGAAACTCGAAGCCTATTCCCCGGCGTTGAATACATTCGTGATGTCCGTCAAACACCCGTGCCGTTGGTCATTCATGTCGTGCGAATCGATTTGACTGCTCCCGGCATTCGCTTTATCGTGACCCCACGCCAGCCCGTAGGCGAATTCGAAATGACCGCGCGGACAACTTCCGCTTTCTTGCAGGAATTCGGTCTGCAAGTGGCGATCAACGCGGATTATTTTGATCCTTGGCGCGACTACGGGATTCAAGACTACTATCCGCATGCGGGCGACGGTGTGAATTTGCGCGGAGTCTCGATCAACGATGGCGTGATCGAAACCTACGGCTATTCGGAGAACTTCCAAACGCTGTCCATCCTTGCCAATCACACCATCGTGATCGGTGCTCCTGATCCACAAGCGATCACGGCGGTGTCGGGGTATATCGTTCCGGTACAGCACGGCGAAATCGTTGTGCCGGGTGATAACCCCGGTTATCTGGAATCGCCTCATCCACGTACCGGCATCGGCGTCGATCAGGATCAGCGAACACTTATGCTTT
This sequence comes from Anaerolineae bacterium, assembly GCA_026645745.1. Classification (GTDB taxonomy): domain Bacteria; phylum Chloroflexota; class Anaerolineae; order Aggregatilineales; family Phototrophicaceae; genus Flexifilum. The sequence goes on from JAPKMU010000194.1 coordinate 4,447, forward strand.
TTGTGATCGATGGTCGTCAGCCGAACTACAGTCACGGTGTAACGATGGCGGAATTCGCGGAAATCATGATCGCATACGGCGCAGTTGACGCGCTTAACCTCGACGGCGGCGGCTCGTCTACGCTTGTCGTACAGGGCACAGATGGGACTCCATTAGTGCTCAACTCTCCGATCCATGCCAGAATTCCGGGTCTGGAACGTCCAATCGGCAGCCATTTTGGCATTTACATCCAAGGCGAAAGCGAATGAGCTTACAAGGAAACACCGTCTTGATCACCGGAGCGACCGGGTTCTTAGGCGGGAAATTGGCGCGGCGTCTGATCCGTGACGGCGCGCATGTGCGCGTGATCACGCGGAAACCGGAGCGGGCAGCGGCTTTGGCGGAATTGGGCGCAGAGGTTTTTACGGCTGACCTAACGGACGCAGAGTCGCTCAAACACGCGGCGGAAGGCTGCACGGTCGTCTTTCACGCGGCGGTTGATTACACCAGCTATGCGAATCAAGTACGCGTCAACGTGGACGGAACACGCGCCCTCGCTGAAGCATCCAAACGGGCAAACGTCAAGCAAATCGTGCATGTCAGTTCGATTGCGGCGTACGGCTACGGCGTGCGCGGCGATGTCTATGAAGATCGCGCGCTGGTTCCAACCGCGCACCCCTACACGATCACCAAAGCGGACGGTGAAGCCGTGATTCGCGCCAGCAATCTCGAATATGCGATCATTCGCCCCGGCATGATTTACGGCGCGGATGCTGACATCTGGACGAACGGCGTTTTCCGGCTGGCAACTCTGCGCCCAACAGTTTGGCTCGATGACGGCGGCGGATGCGCGCCCTTCATCCACGCCGATGATGTGATCGACCTGATGATCGTCGCAGCCGATCACCCGAACGCGGCAAATCAGATATTCCACTGCACGCCTGATCCATCTCCATCATGGCGCGATGTGCTGACGCTGTATGCGCGCTTGAACGGTCACGAATGGCAGGGAATTCCGGTCAAACCGCTGGCACAGGTGGTCGGCGGCTTAATGACCTTGTTCGCCCCACGAGTCAGTTTCGCGCGTGATCTGCCGGAGATGATCGGCTTGATGACCGAACCCGTTACCTATCATATGGACAAAGCGCGCGATCTGCTTGGGTGGACGCCGCAAACCGCACTGGTGGATGGAATCGCAAGCTGCGCGGCATCGCTCCGCAAAAACGGACTGCTGGTGTGAGCGACATTCTGAACGTGATCTTGATTGTGCTTCTTGCCGTGATCGGGATCGGCGGGCTGATCTTTCTCGGTTGGTGGCTCTTAATCGCTTCCGAAGGGGTGTACCTCGGTCGGCGCGTCGTCATCCTGCTGTATGACTGGTTCGCGCCGCGTTACGACGGTGTAAAAGGCTTCCGCCGCGAATACGAACACCGATTTCTTGCGCAGCCGATCATGCAGGAGATCGCGCCGGAAAAGTCTCCGCTCATGCTCGACGTTGCAACCGGAACAGGGCGTCTGCCGCTGGCGATGATTCGTCACCCGCAGTTCAGCGGGCGGGTGATCGGCATCGATCTCAGCCTGCCGATGCTTCGTCATGCCCTGCCCAAGTTCAGCGGCGACGCGCGGGTGTTGTTCGCGCAAAGTCCGGCGGAGCGCGTTCCGTTTGCGGATGATACATTTGATGTCGTAACTTGCTTGGAAGCACTCGAATTCGTGAGCGATCAGCGGGCGGCACTTGCTGAAATGTTCCGCGTCCTCAAACCCGGCGGCATGATCCTGATCACGCACCGGATCAATACGCGCTGGCTGCCGCGCAAGACCTACACGCGGGATCACTACGCGGAAATGCTCCTCGATGCCGGCTTTGATGAGATTCGCTTCAAACCTTGGCAGGTGGATTACCAGCAGGTCTGGGGGATCAAACCCGCCTTGCGCGGCTTTTGAAAAGCCCCTACAATGCCGCCATTCTGCTTGGTCATCGAGAAGGAAAGCACGCTTTGAAACTCCTCCCGCAGGAAATCGCCCACTCTGTTGACGCGGCGATCCGCGCCGCGCAAGCCGCTGGCGACCTCCCCGCGTTTGATGTTCCTGAAGTCAAGATCAGCGCACCCAAACGCGCCGAACAGGCGGATTATGCCGCCTCGATTGCGATGCAGTTGGCGAAGCCCGCCGGAATGCCGCCGCCGCGCATCGCTGAAATCATCGTCAAACACCTAAAAGCCCCTAAAACCATCGGTTCGGTGGAAGTTGTCGCGGGCTACATCAATTTCAACCTGTCCGACGATTGGCTGCGCGGCTTGGTCGAAACGCTGATCAACGACGGCGCGGACGGCGCGGTGATCGATGTGGGCGCGGGCAAACGTGCGCAAGTCGAGTTCGTCAGCGCCAACCCGACGGGTCCGCTTCACATCGGGCGGAGTCGCGGCGCGATGGTCGGCGATGCAATGGCACGCGTCTTGCAAGCGGCGGGCTACGCGGTCGAGCGCGAATACTACTTCAACAACGCGGGTCAGCAGATGAACAATCTCGCTCGCTCGATGCGCTACCGCTATTATCAGGCGCTTGGGTTATCCCCTCTACCCGAAGACTGCGACGAGAGAGGCGAGCCGTATTACAAAGGCGCGTACTTGATCGATTACGCGGAGACGTTGAAAGCCGAGCGCGGAGACTCGCTTAAGGGTGCTGATCTACCGCCGTTTAAGCAGTTTGCCGAAGAGCGTATGTTCGCCATGATCAAGGCAACGCTCAACCGTGTGGATATTCATCACGACATTTTCTTCAACGAAAACAGCCTGTATGACAGCGGCGAAGTTTGGCGGACGCTGGAAGCGCTGGACGCACGCGGCTACATCTACAAAGCCTCTGTGCCGGAAGTCGATAACACCAAAGGCGAAAAAGACGAGGATGCGCCGGAAGCGGGCAAAGCCGAGGCGACATGGTTCCGCAGCAGCCGCTTTGGAGACGAAAAGGATCGCGTCGTCGTCAAAAGCACCGGAGACGCGACCTACACCCTGCCGGACATCGCCTATCATGTGAATAAGCTCGATCGCGGCTTTGATGTCTGCGTGAATGTGCTTGGCGCGGATCATTTCAAACAGGCACAGGTTGTTCAGCATGGGCTTCGCGCACTAGACCGCGATCCAAGCAAGGTGCATGTCATCTTCGTGCAAATGGTGCGTCTCGTCAAAGACGGCGAAATCATGAAGTCCAGCACGCGCGCCGGAAATTTCGAAACGCTCGATGATTTGATCGACGAGACGAGCGCCGACGCGGTGCGCTATAACTTGATGGCTCGCAGCGCAGACTCGCAGATGAATTTCGATCTCGATCTGGCGGTCAAGCAGTCGAACGAGAATCCAGTCTATTACATTCAATACGCCTATGTGCGCTGCGCCGGAATTTTCCGCGAGGCGGCACTGCGCGGCGTTACCGATGTCGGCGCGGATTTGTCACTTTTGGGCGAAGCCGAACTCAGATTCTTGCGGCGCGCGGCGCAGCTCCCCGATGTGATCGAAGCGTCAGCACGCCAGTTTGAGCCGCATCAAATCGCGTTCTACGCGCTCGAATTGGCGAACCTGTTCCACCCAATCTTTGATACCGTGCGCGTTCTGCACAGTGAAGTTCCACCGGAAGTTGCGGCGGCGCGGCTGCGCTTCTTCCGCGCCGCGCAAACTGTCTTTAAGCGCCTGCTCAATATGATGGGCATGACCGCACCGGAAACGATGTAATTCAACTAGGGAGAATGAGCTATGGGGCTGAAACCTGATCACTGGATTCGCAGGATGTCGCTCGAACACAAGATGATCGAGCCGTTTGTCGATGGACTGAAGCGCGAAGGCGTGATCAGCTACGGCTTAAGCTCTTACGGCTACGATATGCGCGTCGCGGACGAATTCAAGGTCTTCACGAACGTGTACAACGAAGTGGTTGATCCGAAGAATTTTTCGCCGCTCTCGTTTGTGGACATCAAAGCGGATCACATCATCATTCCGCCAAACTCGTTTGCGCTTGCCCGCTCGGTTGAGTATTTCCGCATTCCGCGTAAAGTCTTGTGCATCTGCTTGGGCAAATCGACGTATGCGCGTTCCGGTTTGGTGGTGAACATCACCCCGTTTGAGCCAATGTGGGAGGGGCATGTTACGCTGGAGATCAGCAACACGACTCCACTACCCGCCCGTGTGTATGCAAACGAGGGGATCGCGCAGGTGCTATTCCTTGAAGCCGACGAGGAATGCGAAGTTTCGTATGCGGATCGCAAAGGCAAATATCAGGCGCAAACGGGTGTAACGCCGCCGCGCCTGTAAGCAGGAATGAAACGCCCTGACAGCAGTTTTGTGTCAGGGCGTTTCTGGGGCGATAGGGCGACCGATCCAAAACAGACCCGGCTCCGACACGTAACCGAATTTCTGGTTAATCGCCAGCATTATCTCATTGGCGGAGTCGTTGTTGGTACGGATGTAGTCAACACCGTGACGCAAGGCAAAGCGTACTGCAAGCAGTTTGAGTGCCTGTGCGATTCCGCGTCCGCGATACGCGCGATCAACCCCCGTGATCATGTTGTAGGCGGAGTTCGTCTCGGTAAAGATACCCACTGCCGCCATCCCCACCCATCGATCGCCATCCAAGGCGAAAATCTGCCCATCCGGGCGATACCATGATGAACGGAACACGATCTTCTGAAAATCTTCAAATGACGAGAAACTGTTACCCACGCCCGCGTTAGCAGGCTCATCCGCAACAAGGGCTGCATTCAAGGTATGGAGACTGCGCAGGATTTTCTCATCTTGATCGCCTGTTTCGGCAAGCGACGAAAAACGGATGCCGGATGCCTGCGCCTTTTCAAGTGCCGGTATGAAACGCGTCTCGTCGAAGCCAACCAGCGGCAAACATGACTCGAAAATATGGCGGGCAAACCCGTAATCGCGTTTGGTGACGAAGCGCATCCCCTCGGCGCTGTCTTCACGAACGGAACCGATCAAGAAATCACAGCCATTAGCACGGGCGAAAGCGACAGATTCATCATAAAGGCGTGCACCGATTCCCTGATTGCGATACTCTGGGAAAACATTGATATCGACAGCGAAACGCTGCCCCGGCATCCATGATTCTCGGAGCGCATCACCACAGCCGATCAAGGTGTCATTCGCATCAACAGCCGCAAATCGGCGGCGGATGCGGCTGGTGGACGCACTTGCTTCGTACTCATGGAGCAGTTCGGCGGTGTATTTCTGGGTTGACACTAACGTGTAAAGCTCAGCAAGACGCGGAAAATCGGTATTAGCGTTCAGAGGGCGAATCGAGTACGTCATACGTCACTCTTCGGGGAAAGCGGATAATAGATCACAGTTATTGTAGTCGCGTGGCGGTGTGTCATAAAGGGTCAATAAGGACAAAGCATTGATAAACCG
>JAPKMU010000195.1 GCA_026645745.1 Anaerolineae bacterium
GAAGGGCATCCGGTACATATCCGCCGCGACATACGTAAAGCGTCCGCCGCGACCTAAGCGATCTTGTGCATCTGCCATTTGCGAATACGAATAATCGAGCAGAACGACCTGTTGATATGCCTTGAGTTCGTCCGTCAGCCGTCCAAAGCCCGCGCCAATTTCAAGAAATCGTTTGCCGCCTTTTGGTGGGAGCAGCCGACGCAGCGCGATTCGCTCCACGCGGTCTTCATAGTCGCGTCCTTGATTTTCCCAAAAGCGCGTTCGGTAGTCCGTGCCTTCGTAATCGCAAATAGGTGGGTGATCGGGCGCATGCCCTTTGTCACCGTCGTTCATGGAGATTGTCCTTCTTCCGATTCAAGGTCAGCGGCTTGTGCAGCCATTTCGGGCGCAAAATCGCCTGTATATGTGTACGGAGCAACTCCGTAAATCTGTAGTTCGCCCACCGCCTGAGCGTTGACTTCATCCGGTCCACCCGCGTCGTAAATCTCCGGGCGAATCTCGGCGTCCAGCGCGGGAATACCGCCGGGAGGCACAATCCCCGTCTCGACAGGCTGATTTGGCACGGGAACGGCTTCAAAATAGAGTTCGTAGCCTAAACCCGCCGTGCGCGAGAACCCAATCCAAGGATCGGGAACTCGTTCGCCGTCTGCCAGTAGATTGATCGGGCGACCCGCCAGCACATCTCCAACTAGATTACCCGCTTCGTTAAAGTCACCGGGTAGGTTGTAAAGCGCCCGGGTGAGCGGTTCAAAAAGCAAGCGAAGATTCTGGATTGGATCATCCAACTGCGTGTATTCGATGGGGATAACAGCGCGAACGTCGAGCGAGATGTCGAGCATCTCATCGACGGGAACCATGAGATCAAGCGCGACCGGAAGCTCAAGCCCGGCGGGAAGTTGCAAGAATACCTGTGCATTATTGAGTGTTCCCACACCGGGAAGCTCAATCGTTGCGCCGACGGACAGCGGAACGGGCTGTGTCAGTGTGACGACGGTATTGGTTTGCAGTGGGATATTCAGGACGACGGGGATCGTGTCGCGTACCGGGATCGTCCAATCAATCGTCGCCTCGTTTAAGCCGACAAAGCTGCTGTGAAGTCCTGCCACCAGTGGAGTGACGATGTTGTTCTTAATATCGAAGATGAATAGCAGCAGCCCGACAATGACGACAACCAAAATCAGGTTGACGACAAACGAGAAGATGATCATGAAGTTCTTGATCGCACTGCCTACTGCTTTGACAGTCTTCATCACGTTCACCCCAGCGCATGGTTTTCAAAATATAACCGAGAGATTAGCACACATCTGGGGATGAAAACAAAAGGGGTTGGTGAAAGGTCAAAATTGAGCGTGAAAGATAAGCAGAATACTCATGACTGCTTATCTTTCACGATTGGATTACAGCCCGGCGCTCCGGCGGAGCAGTTCGGCTTTATCGGTCTTTTCCCAAGGCACATCGAGATCATTGCGCCCGAAATGACCGTAAGCGGCAACTTGTTTGTAAATCGGGCGGCGAAGCTGCAAATCGCGAATGATCGCTGCCGGACGCATATCAAAGTGCTGGCGGATCAAGGCTTCGATCTGTGCATCGTCGATCACGCCAGTGCCGAAGGTTTCGACGGCGAGCGAAGTCGGATGTGCCACACCGATCGCGTACGAGAGTTGGAGTTCAAAGCGAGTCGCCAAGCCAGCCGCGACGACGTTCTTAGCAATGTAGCGCGCCATATACGCCGCGCTGCGGTCAACTTTCGTCGGGTCTTTTCCGCTGAATGCACCGCCGCCGTGACGGGCAACACCGCCGTAGCTGTCCACGATGATCTTGCGTCCGGTCAAACCGGAGTCGCCCATCGGACCGCCCGTGACAAAGCGCCCGGTCGGGTTGACAAAATAGCGGGTGTTAGCGTCGAGCAGATGTGCCGGGACAATCGGCTTGATGACTTTTTCGATTACCGTCGCGCGAATTTCGTCCTGTGAGACTTCTGGCGCATGCTGCGTGCTGATCACGATGGTATCGACGCGCTTCGGCTTTCCGAAAGCATATTCGACCGTCACCTGACTCTTGGAGTCTGGGCGCAGCCATAACACATCGCCGCGTTTGCGGAGTTCGGCAAGGCGGCGGGTTAGTTGATGGCTCAAGGAGATCGTCAGGGGCATCAATTCGGGAGTTTCGTCGCATGCAAAGCCGATCATCATACCCTGATCACCCGCGCCAGTCGCTTCGATTTCTTCCTCAGTCATGCGTCCTTCTTTAGCTTCGAGCGCTTTATCAACGCCCATCGCAATGTCGCCCGACTGCTCATGAATGGCGACGATCACACCGCAGGTATCGGCATCAAAACCGATGGTGCTGTGGGTATAGCCGATGCTGCGAATCGTATCGCGCACAACTTTTTCGACATCCACATACGTATTGGTTGTGATTTCGCCAAAAACCAGCACTAAACCCGTTGTCGCGGATGATTCGCAGGCAACACGTGCATTCGGGTCTTTTGCGAGGATTGCATCCAATACCGCGTCGCTAATCTGGTCGCATACCTTATCGGGGTGACCTTCGCTGACGGATTCCGATGTGAAGAAATAACGGGGTGACGTCATAAACGTCGTATTCGATGTTTGGGCGCGTGACTGCACCATAGCTTATGTTCTCCTAGCACGCTGCACGAACAAAAAACGCCTCTCTGGGTTGAGAGGCGTACGGTGTAATCCGATCCTTCTCATCTCCCAGAGGTTGACTCTGCTGAAATTGGCACCGTCCCGGCGCTCCGGGGGTTGCCGCGGCATCGTTGGGTCAGTCCCTCCGCCGCTCTTGATGAGTTCAGTAAATTCCACCGCATTGTGTGTGGGTGGAATAAACTAATGACTTTACCATTCTGTTGACCTGTGAACAAGAGCGAACTGTGCAACTGAGCTAATCTGAGCGTAAGCCAGCGAAACATCCTCAATGATCCGATATAATAAAAACAAAACATGACCTATCCGTAGAGGAAGCCATGACGCACAAGCAGCGGATGATCAAGCGTTTCCAAAACTTACTTCGCTTCAGCGGACTTTTTAATATTATTCTTGCCAGCCCATTAATTATTCCGGGAGTGTCTGTCTGGTATCTGATTCAGTTCAGTGACTTGAACCAATTGCTTGGCTTAGGAGGGCAGGCAATCGCAGTGCCTAGTGACCCGATTCACGCTTGGATGATCAACACTGCGGGGATTGGCTTGGTGCTGATTGGCACGATGGTGTTGTATGCGTCCGCACGTCCGCTGGCGAGGCGTGGGATAGTACTGCTCAACGCTGTAGGACGTTTAACGTTCTGCCTGATTGTCGTTTACTACGTTTTGTATGCAGAAATGGCGCAAATCACGTTGGTTCTGGGAATCCTCGACGGACTGATCGGCATTGGGTTCTTGTACTTCCTAGTGATGTTTCGAGAAAATCACGATGAAGAACCAGCACAGCCGCCAGTCTCATTCCCTATTCCCTAACCCCTTATCCCCGATCTACAATCGAGGAGTTTGCCGCCAAAGAGAAACCTGCCGCGCTGTCGGCGTGTCTTATCGCACAGTGGCTTCATGATGATACGGAGTGTTGATGAGTTTACTTGATTACGCGCGAATTCTGCTGCGGCGCGGCTGGATAATCGTCCTGCTTGCGTTGATCGCTGCGGTCAGCGCCTACTTGCTCAGTCGAACGATCACCCCTGTTTACCGTGCCAGCCAATTGATTTTGGTACAACCTTCCCGCAATGACCTCAGCTTGACCGAGTCATCACAGCGGCTCTTGAATTCTTATGTCGTGTATTTGAAAAGCGCCGCCCGCGCGCAGGAGATTATCGACATTCTCAATCTTGATATGCTGGCGGGTGAGTTGGAAGGCGCAGTCACGATCCAATCCTCACGAGACAATTTAACGATTCAGATCGATGTCGATTTGGAAGAAGGGCTTCCGGTCGATCAAATTGCGCATGAATGGGGTAATCTGCTCGTGCGCTACCAAGAAACCGAAAATCAAACGCGACGGCAGGAAGATCGCATTCGCGCACTGCTTCCTGATGGTCCCGATGTGAGTTTGCTGCGTCCACGTCCTTCGCTGAACGCGTTGATCGGCGCGGCGATTGGCGCGATTCTCGGAATCGGAATCATCTTCGTGCTTGAGTTTCTGGAAAGCGCGATTGTCCGTCATCGCGACGATCTGGAACGCAAACTTGATCTTCCTGTACTTGCAGCCATCCCTGAACGGGACAAATAAGGAGTCATCTGATGGCGAAAACCACTCTGATTACCCTCAGCGATCCGCGTTCGGCGGCGGCGGAAGCGTACCGCAGTTTGCGCACGAACTTGATGTTCACCAGTATCGAAAAGCCGATTACGGCATTTGCGATCACGTCGCCCTCCAGCAGCGAGGATAAAAGCCTTGTGCTGGCAAATCTGGCAGTTACATTCGCGCAGTCAGGGAACAAGACGATCATCGTGGATGGCGATCTGCGTCGCCCTGCCCAACACGATATTTGGGGAGTCTCCAACGAACGTGGTTTGACGACGATGATGCTCGATGATGCAGCTTTGAGCAATCCGCCGCTCATTGAAACGGACGTGCCGAATTTATCCGTGCTACCTTCAGGCGTACTTCCGCCTGTTCCCGCAGACGTACTGAGCAGCCCCAAGATGAGCAGTGTGATCGGCGTTTTGAAAGCGCGTGCGCATTACCTCCTGTTCGACAGCTCGCCGGTACTTGCGGCGACGGATGCGGCACTGCTTGGCGCAAAGCTCGACGGTGTCGTGCTCGTTGTGCGCGCCGGAGCCACTCGGCGCGATCACGCGGCGCGTGCGCGTGAGACGCTCGAACGGGTACATGTGAAGGTTCTCGGTGCGGTGATGACCAACGCCGTGCGCGAAACTTCCGCCTACTAGGAGATTGTCAAGATTAAGAGGCACGGGGGATGAGCCGAATCGAGGTTGCGCTGCTCGCGGCGGCGGTGCTGATTTTAATCAGCATCTTTGCCAGTCGAATTTCGCTGCGGTTCGGCGTCCCTGCGCTTCTGCTGTTTTTGTTGATTGGGATGGCAGCAGGCTCAGAAGGGATCGGCGGCGTTTATTACGACGATCCGTATTCTGCGCAGTTTATCGGCACTGTGGCGTTGGCATTTATCCTCTTTTCGGGCGGGTTGGACAGTCAGTGGTCACGACTGCGCCCCGCGCTTGTGCCGTCGATACTGCTGAGCAGCATAGGCGTGATCCTGACTGCGATGCTGGTTGGGGTATTTTCGCATCTTGTTTTCGGTTTCACCCTGCCTGAAGGGATTTTATTGGGGGCAATCGTATCGTCAACCGATGCTGCCGCAGTATTTTCAGTGCTGCGCGGGCAGAAGATACGACTTCAAGGCAGCCTTGAGCCGATCCTTGAATTGGAAAGCGGCAGCAATGATCCAATGGCGATCTTGCTTACGCTCGGCATGATTCAGGTGATTACGGTTCCGTCAATTACATTTCTCGATCTGCTCATCTTCTTTGTACAGCAGTTTGTTTTAGGGGCGCTGATGGGGGTTGCCAGCGCATACACGCTTCGCTGGCTGTTGAATCATGCGCGCCTTGAAGTTGACGGGCTGTATCCTGTATTTATGTTTGCGTTTGTCCTGCTCACCTACGGGTTGACTGCCAGCATTGGCGGAAACGGGTTTCTCGCCGTTTTTCTGAGCGGGATCATTTTGGCTCAGTTCGAGTTTCGCCATAAACGCAGCCTGATCAGCTTCCATGAGGGGATCGCATGGCTGATGCAGATTACGATGTTTTTGGCGCTGGGACTGCTGGTATTTCCGTCTCAGGTACTTGCACAAGCAGACAAAGGGCTGCTGATCGCACTCTTTCTGATTGTCGTGGCGCGCCCTTCGGCGGTATTTTTCAGCCTCATATTCCTGCGCATCCCTTGGAAGCAGATGCTTTTTATCGCATGGGTTGGGTTGCGCGGTGCAGCGCCAATTATTTTGGCGACGTTTCCGCTCTTAGCGGGGATCGCGCTGGCGGCGCAGATCTTCGATATCGTCTTTTTTGTGGTGGTAACATCGGTGATCTTACAGGGTTTATCGTTGGTATGGGTTGCGCGTCGTTTAGGTCTCTACGTTGAAGCGTCGCAGGATACCAAAAGCCCTCTCGCTTTTTTGCGGGGCGACGATATGCGCGGCGCAATTCACGAAATTACAGTTGAAGCAGGTTCAGACGCAGTCGGGCGTAAAATACTCGAATTGAGTTTGCCTCCCAGTACGTTGATCATCCTGATTGGGCGGAATAATGAATTTGTTGTGCCGAATGGTGGAATTGAAATACTGCCGGGTGATCGACTGCTTGTTTTGAGCGAAGCGCAGCATCTCCCTGCCTTAACTACTTTGTGTCAATGCTAACCGTTAAGGAGCATGTGCGATGATGAAAGGCTTGATTCTCAGCGGCGGAAAAGGAACGCGACTTTATCCGCTTACGTATACCCGCGCAAAGCAGTTGATTCCGGTCGCCAACAAGCCCGTCTTGTTCCGCGTGATTGAGATGATCCGCGATGCGGGAATTGAAGAAATCGGCATTGTAGTCGGGCAGACCGCACCAGAAATCGAAGCCGCAGTCGGTGACGGTTCCAAGTTTGGTGTGCGGATCACATATATCCCGCAGGACAGCCCGGACGGGTTAGCGCATGCGGTGAAAATTTCGCAGGATTTTATCGGTAGTGATCCATTTGTCATGTTTCTGGGCGATAATGTCATACAAGGGGGGATCAGTACGCTGATCCGCGATTTCACGAATCACCCGGAATGGCAGGCGCAGATTGTCCTAAAACAAGTCGATAACCCGCAGTCGTTCGGCGTGGCGAAACTGCGTGACGACGGCACGATTGAGAAGTTGATCGAAAAACCGAAAGAGCCGCCGAGCGATCTGGCACTGGTTGGCATTTACATGTTCGATCATCATGTGTTTGAAGCCGTCAACAGCATCGGTAAATCGTGGCGCGGTGAGCTTGAAATCACGGACGCGATTCAGTGGTTGATCGATCACGGCTACACGGTTTCACCGCATGTCCATCAAGGCTGGTGGATCGATACAGGGAAGCCAATCGACATGTTGGAAGCAAATGCCAGCGTCCTTGATGAGATTACGCCGTCTGTTGCGCCTGACGTGGTGATTATCAACAGCGAAATTGACCGTCGTGTGACTATCGAACCGGGAGCGCGGATCGTCAACAGCACGATACACGGACCTACGATTATCGGCAGCGGCACGGTGATCGAGGACAGCTACATCGGACCTTACACAAGCATTTACTATGAGGTTACGATCAAGGGCTGCGAGATTGACCGGAGTATCATATTGGAAAAGACGACGATCACTGATCTCGATGCGCGTCTATCAAGTTGTTTGATTGGGCGGAGCGCACAAGTCAGCGGAAAACAAACTCGCCCGCGTACGCTCACGATGAATTTGGGCGATCACAGCAGCATTTTAATCGTATAGGCTGGGGAAGAGCATGGCTGTACAAGCAGAGAAGAAAGACATCAAGCTGATCGTCATCGATATTGACGGGACGCTGCTCAACAGCAAGATGGAGTTGAGCGAACGAAATGAAAAGGCGATCAAAGCGGCAGCAGCGAAGGGCGTACAAATCGCATTCGCAACGGGAAAGTCCTACAACGCTGCCAAGCATCTGTTTGAAAAACTCGAACTGAAAGCGCCCGGCATCTTCGTGCAAGGGCTGATCACGTATGACGCCAGCGGCAGCATCACGCATCAGCAAGTGTTGAGTACCGCCGTGTGCCGAAAGGTAGTCACGTTCGCGGAAGAACGCGGTTTCTATCTATTGGCGTACAGTGGCGCACGGGTGATGACTCGCACGGTGAACCAGCGCATATACGATGAAATGGCGAAATACCACGAAATCCTTGAGCCTGCCGGGTCACTTTATAACATCATTGGTGATGTGCCGATCAACAAGATTGTAGCGATCGGCGAGGATGGACGGGCGACTAAAGCACTTCGCTGGCAGTTGAATACGATGCTCGACAGCAGCGCCCGCGTCGTTCAGGCGGGGATTGCCCACATGTTGGAAATCGTTCCAGCAGGGGTGTCCAAAGGTTCGGCACTCAAGATGCTGACGAAAGACTTGCGTATTCCGGCAGATCAAGTCATGGCAATCGGTGATGCTGAAAATGACATCGAGATGATTCAGTTTGCCGGGTTGGGCGTGGCAATGGGGCAGGCGGACGAGGCAGTGAAAAGCCATGCCCAATATGTTGCTCCCTCGCATGACGAAGATGGCGTTGCGGACGCGATTGAGAAGTTTATTCTTCCTGCGCCTGAACCCATCGCAGAAGTGACTGCAAAAGCAGAATCATCGGATGCGAGCAAAGCCCCTGAAACAAAGCCGAATACAGACGGCGCGGGAGAAAAATCGTCGTGAAAAACATCCTCGTGACGGGCGGCGCTGGCTTCATCGGGAGTGCTTTTGCGCGCATGATGGTTACGCGCTACCCAGAATACAACATCATCGTTTACGACAAGCTGACGTATGCGGGCAACCTTGATAACCTTCTGCCGATCAGTGATGAACCCAACTACAAATTCGAGCAGGGTGATATCGCACACCGCGAAACAGTTCGCCGTGTGTTGAGCGATCATGCGATTGATACCGTTGTCAATTTTGCAGCAGAGAGTCATGTTGATCGCAGTATCATGGGCGCGGACGCGTTCATGCATACCAATTCAATCGGTGTGTATATCCTGCTTGACGAAGGGCGTTCACATGGACTGGAGCGCTTCTTACAGGTTTCGACCGATGAAGTGTATGGATCGCTTGCGGTGGGCGAAGCCGTCGAATCATCACCGCTTGCGCCGCGCAACCCGTACAGCGCCGCTAAAGCGGGCGGTGAACTGATGGTGCGCGCTTATCACGAAACGCACGGGATGAATACCGTGATCACGCGGGGAAGTAATACATTCGGTCCATACCAGTATCCCGAAAAGCTCCTGCCTTTTTTCATCACTGAGGCGATTGAAGACAAAGCGCTGCCGCTGTACGGCGATGGGATGCAGGTGCGCGATTGGCTGCACGTCGAAGATCACGTGAGTGGAATCGATGTGGCGCTTCATAAAGGCGCGCCCGGCGAGATTTACAACGTCGCTGGTGAGGATTTGCGGCATAACATCCACGTCGCCCATGATATGCTGGCGCGGCTCGGCAAACCAACCACACTCCTAAAACATGTCCCTGACCGTGAAGGTCACGATCTGCGTTATGCGATGAACTGCGACAAGCTCCGCGCGCTGGGTTGGAAACAGGCGCATACGTGGGAGACGGCGCTGGAAGCAACAGTCGCATGGTATCGCAATAATGAATGGTGGTGGCGGAAGATTAAGACGGGCGAGTATCTGGAGTATTACAAGCGCCAGTATGCCGCGCGCCTCGCCGCTGCCGGTGACAGCTAATGCGGATTCAGCGAATGAGTCTCAGTGGGCAATATCCCCCTGTGTCACGCACACAGGGGACTAAAACGCTTCCAATGCTTACATGTGGTTGTCTCGGCGTGTTTGGCGTATGCCTTGTCGCGGCAGTGATCGGTGTTGTTGCGCTGCTGCCTAATCTGCCGGGAATTGCCGCACAGGTCATCGGGTTCACGCCAAACGGGAGTGTTGACAGCGTATTTGTGAATCCGCCTGCCCCTGCGCCTGAACTTCAAAACCCAGTCGTGGTTGATCAAGCGATTGTGAATTTGGGTGAATACGGCGAACAGGCGATCAATAATGCGCCAATGCTGTATACATTCACGCTTGGGACAACGGCAGGGGTGGAGTCAGCATC
>JAPKMU010000196.1 GCA_026645745.1 Anaerolineae bacterium
CTATTTGCAGAACGAAACGATTGACGCGGCGTTTGCCCGTCTGCGTGAATACTGGGATTCGGTGCTTGGGGTGCTCCAAGTCGAAACGCCTGACATCCACACCAACCGCATGGTGAACATCTGGAATGCTTACCAATGCATGGTCACGTTTAATATGTCGCGCTCCGCCTCTGGCTATGAGTCGGGGATCGGGCGCGGGATGGGCTTCCGCGACTCGAATCAAGACCTGCTCGGCTTCGTGCATATGATCCCCGAACGGGCGCGCGAACGCATCCTTGATATTGCCGCCACCCAATTTGAAAACGGCGGCGCGTATCACCAGTATCAACCGCTCACCAAGCGCGGAAATAACGCGGTTGGCAGCAACTTCAATGATGATCCGCTGTGGCTGGTGTTGGGTGTCGCAGCATACATCAAAGAAAGCGGCGATTGGGCGATCCTTGATGTCCCCGTACCGTTTGATAACAAACCCGGCACGGAACAATCGCTGCTTGAACATCTGCGCCGCAGCGTCCAGTACACGCTGGATCGCATCGGTCCGCACGGGCTTCCATTAATCGGACGTGCCGACTGGAACGACTGCCTGAACTTGAATACGTTCTCGGATGAACCGGGCGAATCCTTCCAGACGACGACGAACAAAGACGGCGCGGTTGCCGAGTCGATCTTCATCGCCGGGTTGTTCGGAGTCGCGGCGAAAGAGATGGCGGATATTGTCGAAGCGCTTGGCGATGCTGCCGCTGCCGCACGCTACCGCGCCGAAGCGGATCACATGGATGAAGTGGTCAAGGCGCAGGGATGGGACGGCGCATGGTTCTTGCGCGCTTATAACCACTTTGGCGAAAAAGTCGGTTCAAACGAGTGCGCCGAAGGCAAAATCTTCATCGAACCGCAGGGGATGTGCATCATGGCGGGCATGGGTGTGAACGACGGACGCGCCCAGCAGGCGCTCGATTCCGTGCGTGAGCATCTCGCAACGCCGCATGGGATTGTCTTACAGCAGCCCGCGTATTCGACCTATCACCTTGAACTTGGTGAAATCTCATCGTATCCACCGGGATACAAAGAGAACGCAGGAATTTTCTGCCATACCAATCCTTGGATCATGATTGCGGAGGCAATCGTTGGCTCAGGCGAACGCGCCCATGATTATTATTCACGGATCAACCCGTCCGCGCGTGAGCATCTCAGCGAATTACACCGCTGTGAGCCGTATGTCTACGCCCAGATGATCGCCGGAAAAGACGCGCCAACTCACGGCGAGGCGAAGAATTCATGGCTGACCGGCACTGCTGCCTACAATTACGTCGCTATCACCCAATGGATACTCGGCATTCGCCCGACGCTCAACGGCTTGCAGATCGCGCCCGTCGTCCCTGCATCATGGCAGGAATTTCGTGCTGTGCGCGCGTATCGCGGCGTCACGTATCACATTCATGTCAAACGTGAAGGCGCGGGAAACAGCGTCTCACTCGTGGTAGACGGTTCACCCGTGAATGGGAATGTCGTGCCGTTGATCACCAACCGCGAGTCATGTCAGGTTGAAGTCACGCTGCGGTAACAAGCGTTTTGTATCCGAAGAACTCCTCACCCCCTGACCCCTCTCCATCGCAAGCGATAGAGAGGGGAGAACAAGTCCGGCTTTCTCCCCCTCTCCAATCGAAGATTGGAGAGGGGCTGGGGGTGAGGAGCTTGGTTTTAGGAGTTTTCTTAAGATGAAACGTAGCTTCCTGTTTTACACTCTCCTTTTTCTGCTTTTCGCCGTTGCGCCTGTATCCGCGCAAGAACCGCTTGCGCCGGATGAAATCACCGGGCAGGTGATCTACATCCCGTTTCCGGTGGCGATTACGCTCGATGGTTCGCTTGATGATTGGGCGGGTGTTCCTGTAATCACTGTGGATCGCGGCACGCAGATCAGCAGCGATCCCACGCAGAATACCGCATTCGAGTTTGCAGCGGCGGCGGACGCCGACATGCTGTATGTGTTCATGCGCACCGAGGATTCAAACATCATCACGGGCATGCATGGCACAGACTTCTGGAACGAAGACTCGCTTGAGTTCTACATCAACCTGAGCGGAAACCGTTACGCCAGCGTCTACGAAAGCGGCATTTTTCAGATCAATATCAACCCCGGCAATATCGGCAATACCGATCCCGCCGCGCTCACGTTTACAGGGACGAACAGCGCATCGAGTGGTGTGCAAGGTTTCGTGTTTGCGACCGAAACCGGATGGGGCTTTGAAGCCGCCGTCCCGCTCGGTGACGTAACCCCTGCGCACGGGTTGGAAATTGGCATTCAAGCCCATGCGAACGGCGCGACCGATCAAGATCGCAGCGTTAAGCTAATCTGGTCGCTCGCGGATACTAATGATTCTTCCTATAACGATCCCAGTGTGTTTGGCAGCGGACTTTTTTACGAAGTCGGCAGAACGGATATTCCTGTGGCAAGCGTCCCCCCTGAACCCGTCGAAGTCGTGGCACAACGCCATGTCAGTCTGAATCAAGTCGGTTATTTCGCCAATGCACCGAAATACGCCATGCTCGCCGGAACGGGCACGAACGGCACGGTCTGGGTGCTGACGGATGCGACGACCGGAGCACAAGTCGCGGCGGGCTTTACCTCTCCCGGTCGGCTCGATGCGGCATCCGGCGATTATGTGCAGGTGGTCGATTTTTCGTCCGTGACAACTCCCGGCACGTATATTTTGATGATCGATACGGTGATGAGCGAACCGTTCCGCATCGCGGATGACTTGTACGCACAGCTTACGGTGGATGCGGCGCGTTATTTCTACCTGAACCGCAGTGGA
Source organism: Anaerolineae bacterium (assembly GCA_026645745.1). Taxonomy (GTDB): domain Bacteria; phylum Chloroflexota; class Anaerolineae; order Aggregatilineales; family Phototrophicaceae; genus Flexifilum. Next base: position 2,814 of record JAPKMU010000196.1, read on the forward strand.
ATTGAACTCGAAGAAGCGCACGCGGGTGAATGGGCGCGTCCTGCCGGACACATGACCGATGATGATGTCACCTGCTGGCGCGGCACGGATCCGCAGGGCACAACATGGGACGGGTGCGATTACTCGCTGAATGTGCGCGGCGGTTGGTACGACGCGGGCGATTACGGCAAGTACGTCGTCAACGGCGGGATTTCCGTGTGGACACTGCTTAACCTGCATGAGCGCTTACCGAACAGCTTCCCCGATGGATCGCTGAACATCCCCGAAAGCGGAAATGGCATTTCTGATCTGCTTGACGAAGTGCGCTGGGAGATGGAATTTTTGCTGGCGATGCAAGTCCCCGAAGGTCAACCGCTGGCAGGGATGGCGCATCACAAAATGCACGATGCGCAGTGGTCAGGTGTTCCGTTCATGCCGCCGACCGAATACGATAACAATACCGACTTCTCGAATCCGTCCGGCGGGCGCTACTTGATGCCGCCTTCGACCGCCGCTACGCTCAACCTTGCCGCGACTGCCGCGCAGTGTGCGCGCATCTGGCGCGATATCGATCCCGAATTCTCCGCGCGCTGCTTGACCGCTGCTGAACGCGCATGGCACGCCGCCCAAGATAACCCGATCATGCTGTACGGGAATATTCCCGGCAACGGCGGCGGCAACTACGACGACTCCAACGTTGATGACGAGTTCTACTGGGCAGCCGCCGAACTGTTCATCACGACAGGGGAAGATGTTTACGGCGAATTCGTGATCGCGTCGCCGTTCTTCAGCGCTTTCCCGAATGCGAACGGCGGCGAATCCGGATCGATGTTCTGGGGGAACACGGCGGCGCTCGGTACGATCTCGCTGACCGTCGTCCCGAACAATTTAACCACCGAACAGATCGACGCGTTGAAGGCACAGATCGTCACCGCAGCGGAGACGTATCTTGGCGTGATCGCAGGTGAAGGCTACCGCGTCTCGATTGGCGCGAACCATTACAACTGGGGGTCAAGCTCCGATGTTTTGAACAACGCGATCATCATGGGGCTGGCATACGACTTCACAGGCGATTTCCGCTACCTAAACGGCGTCACCGAAAGCGTAGATTATTTACTGGGGCGCAACGCGCTTGCCTTCAGCTTGATCTCCGGTTACGGTGGGGCAATCAAGGCGAATTCCCGCCGCCGCCGCCCGGTGTCGTCTCTGGCGGTCCAAACGGAAACCCGACCGATCCGGCGGCGATTGACGCGGGCGTAGCGGCACTTGGCGCGGCGCGGCGTTATATTGATGATATTGGCTCATGGTCAACCAATGAAGTGACGATCAATTGGAATGCGCCGCTGGTTTGGGTAACCGCGTACGTTGATGCACACATGCGAGGAAATTAATCCATGAAGATCGAAACCACCCGTTATCAAGGGCTGGAACGCTGCTATCGCCTCACCAATGGCGTGATTGAACTGGTGATCGCTGCCGATTTTGGTATGCGCGTCGTGCACTGTGGTTTTGTCGGTGAACAAAATGTGTTCTATGTGAACGATCCGCTCCAAGTTTCGCCAGACCGCAGCAAATGGGATATTTACGGCGGTCACCGCTTATGGCACGCGCCGGAAGTTGATGGGCGCACCAATCTACCGGATAACGATCCGATTCAGATTGAGGATCACGGCGATTTCGTCCGCGTGATCCAGCCCATCGAAGCGCAAACAGGTATGGTCAAGGAGATGGATATTTTCCTGCGCCCGGATGCGCCGTCGGTTGAGATTGTTCACCGTCTGCGTAATCAAGGCATGTGGGATGTCTCAATGGCACTGTGGGCGCTGTCGGTGATGCGCACGGGCGGCATGGCGATCATTCCGCTTCCGGCGCGCGGCACGCATCCTGAAGACCTGCTCCCTGCTTCGACGCTGATCCTGTGGAAATACACCGATCTATCTGATTCGCGTTTCCGTTTCGGAAAGCGGCACATCTTCATCCATCAAGACCGCACCGCGACTACGCCGCAGAAGATCGGCGCATCTGTTCCGAATGGATGGGCGGCTTACGTGAACGATCAACAAGTGTTCATCAAGCAGTTCGCGTTTACCGAAAATGTTCCGTATGCCGATATGGGCAGCAGTCTTGAGATTTTCACCAACTGGTGGATGCTCGAATTAGAGACACTCAGCCCGCTCGTGACGATCCAACCGGGGAAACACGCTGAACACCGCGAACGCTGGACGTTAGCGCGGCTTGATTCTCCAGTCGTGACCGATGACGACGTTGACCGTTTGATAAAACCGCTGTTGTAGGTTCATCTTCACCCCCGCCCCTCTCCCACGCAAGCGGGTAGAGGGGTAGGGAGTGAGAATCAGTAACGATCCGGTAACAAAATCCCGCCGCGCATCGCCCCCACCTGTAAAATGAAGGATGACATCAGGTTAAATGGGGAGTAAAGCGATGCGAATTGCGGACAATGTCACCGAACTAATCGGCAATACCCCGCTGGTGCGTCTGCACCGCGTCACCGACGGCGCGGCAGCGCAGGTCGTCGCCAAACTGGAATACTTCAATCCTGCTCACAGCGTCAAGGATCGCATCGGCGTCGCCATGATCGAAGCCGCCGAACGCGCTGGCGTGATCCATAAAGATACGATCATCGTCGAGCCGACCAGCGGCAACACCGGAATCGCGCTGGCGATGGTGTGTGCGCAGCGCGGCTATAAGCTGATCCTGATCATGCCGGAAACGATGAGCAAAGAACGGCGCTTGCTTCTGCGCGCTTATGGCGCTGAACTGATCCTCACCCCCGGTTCCGGCGGGATGAGCGCGGCAATCGCCAAAGCGCAAGAACTTGCCGCCGCTGATCCGAACGTGTGGATTCCTCAGCAGTTTGAAAATCCTGCCAATCCGGAAATTCATCGCAAAACGACCGCCGAAGAAATTTGGCGTGATACCGATGGCGCGGTCGATTTCGTCGTCAGCGGTATCGGCACGGGCGGCACGATCACCGGCGTGGGCGAAGTTCTCAAATCGCGCAAACCTTCGGTCAAAATGGTTGCCGTTGAACCTGCCGCCTCGCCCGTGCTGTCCGGTGGTCAAAAGGGACCCCACCCGATTCAAGGGATCGGCGCGGGCTTTGTCCCCGGCGTCTTGAACACAGGCGTTTACGACGAAATTGTTCCGGTTGCAGCGGATGACGCTTTTGCGCTGGCGCGGCGCATGGCGACCGAAGAAGGTTTGCTCGTGGGCATCTCATCCGGTGCGGCAACATGGGCAGCCGTCCAAATCGCGCAGCGCCCGGAAAACGCGGGCAAGCTGATCGTCGTGATTATCCCGTCGTTTGGTGAGCGCTACCTGTCAACTGCCCTGTACGCCCATTTGGAAGGCTGATGCGGTATGTTTTCGAGGCTGCGTGAAGATGTGCGCTCGGTGCTGGAGCGCGATCCGGCGGCACACAGCGCGCTTCAAGTCCTGCTGTTCTACCCCGGCTTACATGCGATTTGGCTGCACCGGATCGCTCACCGCTTTTGGCGGGCGCATCTGCGCTTTCCTGCGCATTTGATCGCCTCGTTTGCGCGTTGGCTGACCGGAGTCGAAATCCATCCGGCGGCGCGGTTGGGGCGGCGGCTGTTTATCGATCACGGCATGGGTGTCGTGATCGGAGAAACGGCTGAAGTTGGGGATGATGTAACCCTGTATCACGGGGTCACGCTCGGCGGGGTGAGTTTGGCGCATGGCAAGCGTCACCCCACGCTTGAGGATCATGTCACTGTTGGTGCAGGCGCAAAACTTCTCGGCGCGATCACGATTGGCAGGCACAGCCGAATCGGCGCGAATGCCGTTGTGATCAAGGATGTCGAGCCGGAAAAAGTCGTGGTTGGCATTCCGGGAAAAGTTGTCACCCGCGAGCGCGAAAGCCCTCCGGTTGACTTGCAGCATGATCAACTGCCGGACGTGGTGGCTGAACGGCTCGATGTGCTGCTTGCGCGCCTCAGCGCTGTTGAAGCACAGCTCCGTGCCGATCAAAATGCGTTGGTTGGCGAATACGACTTCACGATTTAATCACCCCGCCCCCGCTCCAAACTTCGTTTAGAGCGAGAGGCTTGTCCAATACTGACGCAGTGTTTTTTACCCCTCACCCCCTGCCCCCTCTCCCACGCAAGCGGGTAGAGGGGGAAACTCACCACAAAGCGCGCTTTTGCTTGGCGCCCCTCCCCCGAATTCGGGGAGGGGAGATGAGCGAAGCGATTAGGGGAGAGGTCGGTCTTAAGTATCGGACAAGCCTGCGGGGGCTGAGGAACAGTAAAAAGACCCTACCGGAACAACTCGCGGACGACGATATTCCGCTGCACTTCGCTTGTGCCTTCGTAAATCTGATACACCTTAACGTCGCGCATGAGTTTTTCGACCGGATATTCTTTCATGTAGCCGTAGCCGCCGAACACCTGCACGGCATCAACGGTCACGCGCATTGCCATATCCGCCGCGAATGCTTTTGCGGAGGCGACCACACGCGGATTCGAAACACCGTGATCGACCATCCACGCCGCTTGCCATGCGAGAAGGCGCGCCGCCTCGATCTGAATCGCCATATCCGCGATTTTGTGACCGATTGCTTGGTGCTGCCAGATCGGTTGACCAAACGTTTCGCGCGTCTTTGCATACTTGACGGATTCTTCCAGCGCACGCCGCGCGACGCCGACTGCGCCAGATGCAACACCGGGGCGGCTGTGATCAAACACCATCATCGCCAGCATGAAGCCCTGACCTTCTTCACCAATGCGATTTTCAGCGGGGACTTCGACATTTTCAAAGACGATTTCGGCGGTATCGGCGGCACGCTGACCGAGTTTGTCAAAGTGCTTGCTGATGGTGATGCCGGGGGTGTCACGCTCGACGAGGAAGCACGAAATTCCTTTGTGTTTGGCGGCGGGATTCGTCACCGCGAACACTGTATAGAAGCTCGAAAAGTTCACGTTGCTGATGAACATTTTGCTGCCGTTGAGGATGTATTTCCCGTTCACCCGTTCAGCGCGAGTCTGCATCCCTGCCACATTTGAACCCGCGCCGGGTTCGGTCACGCAGTAGGCGGCAAGCTGACCTTTATCGACCATACGCTCACCGAGCCATAACTGCTTCTGTGCTTCCGTCCCGCCGATCAAGATGGGCAGCGATGAGAGGTTGTTCACGCTCATCGCCGTGCTGATGCCGGAGCACCCATACGCCAGTTCTTCGTTGACGAGGCATTCTTCAAAAACGCTTGCACCCGGTCCGCCGTATTCCAACGGGATATTCAAGTTGACCAAGCCGAGTTCGCGTCCTTTATTGACGACATCAATTGGGAATTCGGCAGTCTGGTCGTAATGTTCGGCAACGGGGATGATTTCCTTTTCGGCAAAGTCCCGCGCCATCTTTTGCAGCATTTTTTGTTCATCGGTCAGTTCAAAGCTGACACCGGGTATCACTTTTTCGACCATGAGGCATCCTCTCAAAAGGCTATTTTGATCTGTCGCCGCCGATTATATCCTTCCCGTCTAGCGTTCCGCGAAAATTAATCAAATGCGCGTTCACACATCTTTAGGGACTATCGGACTATATTAGCGACCTCAAAACATGACCATCGTTTACACATTTTGTAAAAGCTGTCCGCTATGATGCGAACAGACACAGATCGCGTTCCGTATGACGCATCGTATCCTAGACGCGAGATGACGATAGGAAAGGGGACTCTCCCAAATGACGATCTTACACGATCAGGACAGCAGCAAATCACGTAAACAGCTCGGTATGACGAGTCCGTTAAAGCTGCCACCGCCTGTTCAAGAAGCCTCCGATTTACCCGCCACCGCGCCTATTGAAAGCGGAATCCCTTGGGTAATTGAGCTTCGCATCGTGGGAACATCAGAAATCTTTGCGACGAAAGTGCGCGATTCGCTCTTGATCGGCAGAGTCGATTACGAACGAAGCGTATATCCTGACATTGATTTGAATAACTACGGCGGCGCAGTGCTCGGAGTCAGCCGCCGCCATGCAGTGATCACGGTGAATGATACCCGCCTCGAAATTGAAGACTTAGGCAGCACCAACGGCACACGGGTGAATGGTATTCTCCTTGCGCCGAGAAAGCCTCACCCTCTCTATCACGGCGACGAAGTGATGTTCGGCGGGCTTCAGCTTCAAATTCAATTCACGGTGGTGCCGCCAGAAGCCGACAAACCGAAAACCGCGCCGCTCATCGAACCGGCGACGATGAACGTAGACGGTAAAGGGCGCACCGTGCTGTTGATCGAAGATGATGCGGATACGGCGGATGTGTTCCGCGCCGCGCTGGAAAAAAGCCGCTTCAAGGTGACGCATGTTCGCACGGTGACACAAGGCTTGGGGTTGTGCTTTTATCACCTGCCGGATGCGATTGTTCTGAACATGATGACGAGCGACATGAACGGGCTTGATTTGGTGCGTTACGTGCGCAAACAAGACCCGAACCACGATATCGCCGTGATCGCGCTTAGTTCAGCGGTTGGCGGATACCATAAGAATCTCGCCTTTCAAGCGGGATCGGATGCCTTCCTGCCAACACCTGTCGGCGTTCAGGAACTGCTCGGCGCGCTTGCCGAAGCGATTGCCTAATCTTCAACCTTTCTGATACCTCTCGCGGTCACATGGCGGCGAGGGGATCAGGTCTGAAGTTCGCCCGCGCTTGCTTAATGCTTTTGTTAGCAAAGTGCAATCTAACAAATTTGCATCATTGCACGACAACCTGAATGAAGCATGTTATAGTCATGGATGAGGTGCCCAGCATCGGGATGCTCTTTCACCATGACAACTCAGCCGACTCCAGAAAAATCCCTACGCGATCTCCTTGAAGAAGCTCGCACTTATCAACGCACTGCCGACTACGACCAAGCGATCTCACTGCTCAATGCGGTCAGTATGCGCGCACTTGAGGCGGGTGATATGCGCTTATTCACGGAAGCGCGCACACAGCGGGGATTTGCGCTTTTTCAACAGGGGAACTACG
>JAPKMU010000197.1 GCA_026645745.1 Anaerolineae bacterium
AGACTTGTCCTGTATGCGGAGAAGCTTTAGGTTTAGGGATTGTCAAGATCTTTCCAAACAACGTTGATACCTAATGGTACAAGACAATCATTGCCCTACAATCACGTTAAGTTCCATAACATGTATTGATTCGATCTGCAAATAGTTGTGTCTAAAAAGGGTCGTTTGTTAAGAACTATCCTTTGCTCGACTCAGAGCCAATAGACGAGCGCCGGCGCGGCGACGCTCACTACGACAACAACGGCAACCTACTTGGCGACGGGACGACCCCCTACACATAGGATCGCGCAGCTTTTTATGGATCAGTCGACCCTCTCCGTTCAAAATCTGCCAAGTTTCTGGCGCTCCTTCGCGGAGCGCCGCGCTGCGTGCGCAGCGCCGAACCGCCCCCGATGACTCCGCGAAATGACACCCTGTGAGCGTTCAGAGACGCTGTAATCAGGTGGGTGTTTGCGGTCGGGGGCGGTGAGCGAGATAAAAATCTCGCCACCTCACACGCCGGTGGGGGCTTTCGTACGCCACTCACGTGGCGCACCCCGGCAGCCCCGCTGGGTTCTGCCGGGCATGTGGATGCGGTCACGCCGCATCCACCGGGCGCACCTATTCGGCGCGTCCGCAAAAAACCTCACTGAAAACCGCAAATTTGCGCCGCTCCGAAATGCTCCCTGTGCGACGATTCCATCACCCGTTTTTCACCTGATGGTGCGCCCGCATGGCAGTCAAAAATGTCAAACGCAGCCTGAATATGTCCGAAGAAATGCACGGGCTGCTGCTTCAGATCACCGCCAAGCGCGGGCGCGACGTGACCGAATCGGACATCATCCGCGAGGCGATCCGCGAGTACCTTGACGCGCAGTCGGACTTGGTCGGCAGCAAACGGCATTTTGCGAAGTCGCTGCAAGCGCGGCTCGCCCGCCTAGAGGTAATTCTTACCTTTCAGGCGAATGTGCAGATTTATCTCCTGAGCGCCCTGTTTGAATCAGACGCAGACGAAGCCCTCGCGGAGGCGATCATCATGGCAAAGCGCGACGGCGAGGCACTCTTGGCGCAGATTCGCGCCGTGCGTGACTTGGAGCCGCCGACATGACCAAGCCTGTGATCATTGTCAACTTCGCGTACAAAAGTCCGACCGGACAGGGCTACGGCAAAGGACCCGGCGCGCTGCGGACGATGCTGCGCTATTTCCAGTATCGGGATCGGCGCAACAACTGGTTGGCAAAAAATCGCGGCTATATCCGCTGGATCGACCGGGGGATGGGCAAACATCACCGCGAGATTTTCCGGCAGTGTGAGACGCTCAAAAGCGATCACGTGATGGCGTGGATGTTCGTCGTGTCGCCCGCGCCCGACCTGATGACACTCGTCCCTGAACGACAGCGCCGCGCCTTTATCGGCGAACTCACCGAGCGGGTGGTTGAGGACTACTACACCGCGCGCGGGCTGGATCACCCCGAATACAGCTACACGATTCACACGGCGAAGACCAAACCGACCGACGACGAACCCTCGCGTGAACACCTGCACACGCATGTCGTCTTGCCCGGCACAGTGTCGAGCATGGCGGAGCGCCTGCCCGTCTACAACAACACCTCGAAGGGGCATGACAAGCTGTTCCGCGAGATCGCCGCGCACCATTTTTCGATGATGCTCGATCAGACGATTGGGCTGGAGTGGCGCAGATTGCGCGATACTCCCGAACACGCGCCGGATCGCTCAATTTCGTGATGTACTGGTTGTTCACCGAAGGGCGCGAACTCGTCAGCGGACTGCTTCCCGTTCTGCTTTGCATCACACCCATTCTTATCCTCATTTCAGCGGCGGTGATGGGCGTGAGCATCCGCCGCACTGGGGAAGAAGCGCTCAAGCCGTCCTACCTTCAGCGCGGCGTGACCGTTCTCAGCTATGGGCTGGTGATGCTCACCGTGTCATCTGCTTACGTAAGCCTCGTGGGCGACATGGCAGTGCGGCGGGGGCGATCCACTACAACCCCTGTAATCCGCCTCCTCACCGGAGCTTCCCCACACATTGACGCCAACCGGCTGTTCCTGTTCGGGGTGATGGGTGCGTTTCTCGTGGCGATGAGCGTCATCGTGCTGCACAGCTTGATCCGCGAGGGCGGCTGGTTGCGGGAACGGCTCGACCGGCTGCGCGTGCCACCCGTCAAACGCGGCGCGCTCGGATCGTCGCACTTCTGCACCCCGCGTGAGTACCGCCGCTTTCGCCGCCCGGATGCGGACGGACTGACCCTGCTCGGCGCGTTCTGGGGAGCCGGAAAACGCCGCCTCGATTTCGGGCGCGGGCAGTTCTGCTTGAGCGGGGAGGACATCGCGCGCGGAGTCTTGACCCTCGGCAGCGCGGGTTCAGGCAAGACGCAGGCGATCATCCTTCCGGCAATCGCGGATCGGATGCGCACCGGACATTCGCTGATCGTTGCTGATCCGCAGGGCGAGCTGATGGCGCACATTCAGCGCATTGCCGCCGTCACCCGGCACTTGGTCGTCATCCACGACCCGACCAGCGCCGCCGGACCGCGCTACAACCTCGCGGCGGACATCCGCACGGTTTCGGATGCCCGCGCCATTGCCGAAGTTCTCGTGCCTCCCGCGCACGGCGACCACCGTTTCTGGTCAGACAGCGCCGCCGCACTCCTGTCCGCCTGTTTAATCCGGTTTGACACGCTCGGCGCGATTTATCAGGCGATGAACGACCCGAAATCGCTGGCGACCACGCTCAAATCCAAGCGTGACGACGCGGCGCTGCTGGCGAACAGCTTTAATGCTTCGGTGAACACCGATGGCAAGGTCGCCGCCAACGTGATCGCCACGCTGGCGACCGCGCTCACCGGCTGGGCATCCGCCGACGTGCGCGCCAACACGTCCGCCAGCGACTTCGACGCCGAGCTGCTCACAGGCGGGCGCACGGTCGTCGTCCTCACCTGTCCGGGGCGCATGCGCGCCGTGTATGCGTCGTATCTGGGCGCGACGCTGCGCAAACTCATGCTCGATTTGGACACGCTCGGTGAGCGGCACGGCGGGGCGCTGCCCGTCCCGGTTGGCATCGTCCTCGACGAGTTCCCGACCCTCGGTCGGCTCGACGGGTTGGTGGCGGATGTCAACCTCGTGCGCAAGCGGCGTATCTCGATTGTGATTGGCGCACAAACCAAGGGGCAGTTTCACCTGATTTACGGCGCAGAAGGGACGGCGGCACTGTTCACCGGCTTGGCGACACAGGTGATTTACGGCGGCTGTGACGCGGAGACGGCGGAGTTTTACAGCCGGGTGAGCGGCACGGCGACGGCGGACGACGCGAACACCCACTTACGCCAGCGCCCGCTCTTGACGGTCGATGAAGTCATCACGCCGCAGGTGGGCAACTGCACGGTTTTCGCGCGGTATGTCGAGGCGGGACACGCGGCGCAGGTGATCCTGAACGCGCGCCTGACCCGCTTTTATGAGCGCGAGGACTGGCGGGCGCGACTGAACGCGGAGCGCACCGATCCGCTCCTGCTGGAGCGGGGAGTCAGCCTGAACTTCTCAGCGGACGCGCCGCCCGACGAGGCGAAACATAACGAAGTCTTGGAAACTGCCGCCCGTGCCGCGCTGGCACGCGAACGGGAATGGCACACGGAACAGGAAATCACGCCATGAGCCTGAACAAAAAGAAGATGGTGCGCGAAATCGGTCGCCGAACGCGGATCAAGAACCGCGACGTGCAGGCGGTCATCGAGGCGCTGATCGACGTGTGGACGGAAGAACTCGTCAGCGGGGGAAGAATTGAGTTGGAGAATTTTATGGTGTTGGAAATCCGAGCAGCATCTCATCTTGTACACCGCCGACAATTGCGTGTGCATATAAGCACTCGATTGCAGCATAACCTATCGGTGGTTTCCCTTCATGACGATTAACCGTTTTCCTGAGTGACGACATAACCATCAAATTCGTCAACCAATGTGTACGCATTACCTTCCCAAAGCAGCAACCGCCCATTCCCACTGATCACGGCGAAGCGATCTCCAGCATGATTCCACGCCATTGTATTCGGTATCAACTCAGAGGTCGCAATATCGGACAGTTCAAACACGGGTTCTAAAGTATCGACTGACCATATCTGGATCACGCCCGGCAGTGGCTCTAAGCCTTCCCATAAAGGGACATGGATCGCAAAGTATCGAGAGGTTGGATGCCATGTGATTGAGTCAATAAGCCCTCCACGCGGGCTATCCACGACCTCAACAGATAGCTCATTTTGACCCGTCTCAACATTCCAAACGGTGAGACGGTCACGAGAACTACCCACAATCAACCGCCCATCTGGACTCCAACTCAATAGATCACCAAGTGCAGGGAGTATGCGGATCAATTCCCCATCAATCGACCAAATTCCTGCATAGGCATGTGCGACATCGAATCCGACTACTTCGCGGCTTGTAGCGTTCCATTGCAACTGGTATTCAATATCTTGAATGCGCCCGTGCAGTTCACGGGTCGCTATATTCCAAATCTGGGCGGGTTCCCCGAAGGTTGCCCCAGCAATCCATTCATCGTTCGGACTCCAACTCAGAAAAAAGCGCCGTGCTTGCTCAAATACGTCTAGGCTGTAGAGGAACTCTCTTGCTACTGCATCCCACACTTGAATCTGCCCATCGACCGTGCCAAGCGCGATTTGGTGAGATGACGTACTAGCTGCAAGTGCGCGAATGTTCGTATCGAGCGTTAACCAGTCTCTTTCCTCCAAATCCTGCGCGTTGTGCAGCGCAACACCGCGATCCGTTCCCACCGCAATCCACGTATCGTCGTTTATCCAAGCAATGCCGGATTGTATCTGTGCCTCTGCTGAAATCTGGCTCGTTTCCGAGGATCGCAGATTTGGCGACACAGCAACCATCGTGAGCGCAATCAAAACGGCGATTTTCAACCAGAAAGGATTCAGGAGCATGACTGTCTCCGCAATGTCGCAAATGGAACTGCACCACCAGTATGGCACACCTGAGAATTGGCGACAGAATCACATATCCAATTGGTGAGATGCTTGGGCAACCGACTGTAGTCGCCCCACGCACATCCGTAACCGCGACGTGGAGGCGGTCATCGAGGCGCTGATCGAGGAGTGGATGGATTGAGATCAAACGCTTCCTGATCATCGAGATGCAGGCGATTGACCGCACATGTAATCGTCTGGCGCTTAAGCTCGCATCGCATCGGATAAAGCCGCGCGCAGTCGAAGAGATGCGGCGGAAAATGGGTTCGATCCCCCTGTGAGCCGAGTGCCGCAGGGGGACAAACGGGGTTGAAACTACAGATTACGATCTGACCTGTTGCGCCAGAAAATCCGCGATCCGCATGGGTGGCTGTCCGGTAAGGTCTTCCACGGCGGTCGAGACGCTGCTCAATTTACCGTGCGCGGCGGCGGCATCAAACGAGACGATGAGCTGAACAAAAGGTTCAGGAATACCCGCTTGCGTCAACTGCTGGGAAAGTGCTTCCTGAGTCAGGGGGACATACTGGATCGGTTCTCCACTGACCGCGGTGCCGATGACTGCCAAGTCGGTGTGGGAGAGCGCCTCCGGCCCGGAAATGTCGAGGATGCGTCGTCCATCGAAAGAGGCTGCCAGCGCGGCGGCGGCGGCTCGTGCGCAGTCTTCGCGGGTCACATAAGCGATTTTGCCGTCGCCCACAGCACTAAACAGCTTTCCACCGAGCGCACGCGCTTGTGCCAACGTCTGCGGCAGCCCATCGGCATACAAGTTGTTCCGCAAGATGGTATAACCGAGTGAACTTGCTTCCAAGGCGGTTTCTGTTTCCGCATGATCCGGGGCAATCGTGACCGGTGTATCGAAGGGGGAAGTCAGTGAGGTATACACCACGTGCTTGATTTGCGCTGCGGCAGCCGCTTCGAGAGCGGTGCGGTGCTGCTGTGGTCGGTGACCCGGTGCGCCGACCGCGTCCGTGCTGATTAGCAGCAGTCGGGTTGCTCCGGCAAATGCCGAGGGGAGGGATGCTGGCTCATCGAAGCTGGCATAGCGAACACTAACCCCGCGTGCAGCGAAATCAGCGAGCTTGTCCGGGGTGCGGGTGGTGGCGATCACCTGTGTTTCGCCTGTTTCTAAGAGGAGTTCGAGCACCCTGCGACCGAGATGTCCTGAAGCGCCTGTGACGAGCAAAGTTTGTCCTGTTGGCATGGTAATCCTTCCTTGGGGAGAGCTTGAATAGAGTTACTATAGGTGAGTTGGTATACAATAGGAAGTAGGCACTTTGATGTAAGTCAGTTACCTAGGGGAAACCTGATGACAACACCTTCGACGGGAATACGAGTTTGGCAGGAACGCCACAGCACTGCGTATGCGTCCGACTGCCCGGTACGCCAAGCCCTCGATCGACTTGGCGACAAATGGACGACCCTGATCATTGGCATGCTGGAAGATGGACCGAAGCGCTTCTCTGAACTGCGGCGCGGCATCCAAGGGATCTCGCAGAAGATGCTCACGCAGACGCTGCGCAGTTTGGAGCGGGATGGCTTGGTCAAGCGGACTCTGTATCCGGAGATACCTCCGCGCGTGGAATACACTTTAACCCCGCTGGGGGAGACGCTGTGTGAGCCGATTGCGGCGATCATCCGGTGGACAGAAGACCATATCGAGGCGGTGATCGCCGCGCAAGTGCAGTACGATGCCGAGCAAAAGGCGTTGGATGCTGTGTAAAAACAGATGATCTTTCGGCGGAGCAGAGCGCCAAGCTCAGTGGCATACCGGGGTTTCAATTACCAATCGAGCGACACGGCGGCGATGTTGGGTGCATCCTCAGGTTTATCAAGTTCTTGGACAGGCTGTTCGCGCACCGTTTGCCAGTGATGAGTCATCCCCTCCAATTTCGCCACCTCCTCCGCGAGTTCCGGTCCATCGATCAGCCCCGGTACGAGGTACGACCGGAACTCGGTCTCAAACCGCTTCGCCTGCTCCTCGCTGGCAAAGTGCGCCATCTCTAACCGCTCGACGCGCTGCGGCGTGTCGAACTCCGGCACCGGATCAGCCGAGTCGGGGAAGCGCGTGCAGTACAGGGCGTATCCGTGCGTATCCCCTTCCGGCGTGGTCAGCGGTTCCGTCTCCAACCGCCACGCGACCACCTCCGGTACGGGGATCGGCTCCTCCAATTTCCCCTGATTGAGTGCGACCAGTTCGTCCCAACTCCCCGGTGCTGGATCGCTCACGGCGGGGAATTCACGCGTCTCGTCGTTGGTGATGTCGCGCAGGATGTCGGGATCGGCGGGGTAAAGCATCAGCGGTTCGGGATCGTCCACGTCCTCATTCAGCCAGTCGTCGATCCAGCTTTCATCCAGCGGATCGGGGAAGTCATAAATGTCACCCATGATCTTTCTCCTGTGCCGATTTCGCGGCACGCGCTTTCAAGCGATCCGCGCGCGACGGCGCGGGTGTGGTTTTGTTCAGCCGGGCGGAAAGCTCCCGCTCGCGCAGCATCAGCCAGACGTGCCACTCGCGGTAGGCGTGGTACGCCTGCTGTTCCAAATCTTCAAACGGTTCGCGGATCGTCTTTTTCGTCATGCTGCCTCCTACGTCGATTGGAACCGTGCGAGTTCGCCCGATGTCGGCGTGTTCACGAGCGCCCAGATTCCCTCATCCTGAATATCGAGTACGGAATGGAAGCGCGGAAGCTGCGCGATGATGTCGCGGTGCTGTTGGTTAAAATGGGCGAACGCCGCATCGTCGCGGAAGACATTCATCCCCTGCCGCTGCGAGAAAATCACGCGGATCGGGCAGTTTTCGAAGATGAAACGCGCCTTGCCATCGAGGAACAAAGACATCTGTTGATCAATTGCCACGAGTTTTTTTCTTCTCGTGCGGAAGGTCTTCGCCGCTTCGATCAGAAAGTCCAGCAGCGCCGGATGCCGCATCAGCCGGTACACCTCGTCAACCGCAATGATGCGCGGCTGCTCGTCGATGAGGCTGTCGCGGCGGATCGCGCTGAGGACTTGCGTGTAGGCAATCGCCTGCAAAATCGGATCGCCTTCGAGTTCATGAAACGAGAACACGCGCGGCTCAATCCATGCGCGCCCGCTGCGGGTGAGGTCAAGGTTGGTCGTCCCGTTCAGGAAGCCCGCGAACGGACCCGATCCCGTACACAAGCCGCCGATCTCGTCCGCCAGATCGCGCGCGATGCTCTTGATCTGCGGCTTGTCGCCGAGCGTGGACAGTACATCACAGACGACATCACAGGTCGGCGTGAGGTCGGGCGTGGCATCGCTCAAGCGCGCGAAACCGCCGTACACGACTTCCAGTGCCTCACCGAGGAGTCCGCGTTCGAGGTTCTCACGCTGCCCGCCGCTGAGCGGACGCCCCAGCACCGTCTCATAAATCCGCGTCGTGTGCGATTTCTGCTCTAGCAGCGTCGGAAACATCACATCTTGCGGGTTGAGCCGGGTCGCCTTCGCACTGATCGCGTACCACGGCAGCGCGAACGCCTCCGCGATGTGCCGCCCATGTCCCATCGGTTCGAGCAGATCGAACGGGATACCGTTTTCGGCGTATTCCCGCGTTAGGTAACAGTTCACCGCAAACGTTTTCCCATACCCGGTTTGACCGACCCAGATTTCATGCGTCGCCCGTTTGTCGCGCCAAGAATTATGAAAGACTGGATATGCCGCCCCAACCGCTTCGCCGCGCAGCACGCCATCGGTACTCGAAAGTTTCCGGTAGCCGAGCGGCGCGAACATGAGTGCGAGTTCCCGCGACGTGACGGGCCATGTCGTCGGCGGCAGATTGATGTCCTTTGTTCGCTTGGCGGAGAACAGCCCAACCGACCGCGCCAGCAGTTCCCCGACTTCTTGACGCAAGCTGAACCACGCCTTCGTCTCGTGGATGACCGCCTGCACCCGCTCCCTGAGCGTTTCGAGATCGTCTGCCGCGACGGCGATGGCGATCTGCGCCATGTGGAGCGCGTCCCCGTTGTTGATTTCTGAGAGCGCCCGGCGGCAGTCGGCAATCCGCTGCACCGAACGCGAATCTTCCCCGCGCACGCCCGCGAGGTGCACCTGATACGCCTGAATGATGTTCTCGACGGCATCGATCGCGGCGGTGCGCTCGTAGGTTTTCGGGATATCGACCGCCAGCGCCAGCGGGAAATTCAACCGGAGCAGCGGCGGCAGCGGGCGGAAAAAGTTCCACGAGGCGGGCGAGAATTCGTAGCTGGTCAAAATCGCCCACAGCGGACGACCGCCCGGTCTGCCGCTCGGTGCGAGATGCCAAAACGGCGCATCGGCAAGCTGATAGCGTCCGCTGAATAGCGGCGGAAACGCCGCCTCGGTGACCGGGGTATCGAACGCGGAGGTCAGCCCGCCCGCCAGTGATCGCCCGTGCTGGTCGCTCCACAGCGCCATCCCACACAACGCCCACTGATACTCGGCGTGCGCGTTCAGCCGCTCAAAGTGGCGGCGGTATTCGACCAAAAGCGCCTGCCGCCGCGCATCCGTCACCGCCTCCGCCGCCCGGTCGAGCGCCGCGATTTTCCCCTCCAACGTCGCGGGCATCTGCCAGCACAAGAACCGCGCCGGTTCGGTGAGCGTCCGCAGCCATGTCGAAAACCGCGCTTGCAGCGCATTCACGCCTTCTTCGGTCGCGTGCAGCAGGATGTCAAACGGTTCGATCAGGAAGGTGTGCTCGCTCAATCGCCCACCTCAATACGCGGAGCATCGACGAACACCAGCCCATCTTCCCGATCCGCATCGGAGGCGCGGATGAAGGTTGCCCACTCGCGCAAATCGATCTCACTTACACCGAGCGGAGACG
>JAPKMU010000198.1 GCA_026645745.1 Anaerolineae bacterium
TCGCCGTAAACAGCGGTGTACGTACCATCGCCGTTATCGCGGATCAATTCGGTCGCGCCAAAGCCGTAGGCGAGGTTCGTAAAGTGCCAACCACCCGCGCCGCCAGAAAGGAACATCGCAAAACCTGCGACTCCGGCAGCCGGATCAGCGATTTCTTGCGCAACCGCGCCGAATTCTGCCCATGCAGCGGGCGGTGCGTCGTATCCGGCAGCGCTCAGAGCCGCAATATCCCAGCCGATCCCCTGTGCATAGGAGAATTCGGGGAAGCCGTAAGCATGCCCTTCAGCATCAGAAAGCAGCGCCAGCAGCGTCGGATTGTAAACGTCGTTCAGCCCCAGTTGCTCAAAGGATGCCGATAGATCGGCAGCAACGCCTTGCGCGATCAAACGCTGCGGTTCAGTCGCCGGAACGCCAAACAGCGTGGGCAGTGTGCCGCCCGCGACCAACGCCGCAAACGATTCCGGCGAGAAGCAGTACTGCGTCCGCTCAACGGTCACATTCGGATATGCTTCCATGAAGCGGGCAAGCTGTGCGTCAAAATCTTGGCGCTGCTGTTCTTGATCTTCACCGATACAGGCAGCTACGGTAATCGACACTTCACGCCCTTCAGCAATGCTGTCTGGCAGCGTGATCGGGAATTCAGGCAGTGCAGCGTCCTGTGCGGCGAGCGGGGTAATAGCAAACAACATCAAACAGAAAACGAATACGAGGGTAAAACGCTTCATAATCGTTACTCCTATGTAAACGCATTAACGTTTGGGGCTTGTGTGGGAAACGAGTGTGTTAAGAAGAAAAGCCAGAAGCGAAAAGCTCGACTCCCGATTATTGTGGTTAACCGTAAGTTAGCGATTTGCGGTCGTGTCGCAGCCCCCCTTTCAATGAGCGCAGCGCCTAGTAACACTGCTTACCCTGCAAGTACACTCGGTCTCACATTTGCATCATAGGATACTGTCTTCCGACTCGGAAGATAAAATCGTCTCACAAGATGAACTGATTTTCTGATCTGGCCCACTGCCATCAAAAGCGCGGCGAAACTGCGAAGGCTGCATGCCAACCTGACGGAGAAACAAACGATTGAATTCTTGCGCGCTGCTGAATCCGACTGAATACGCGATTTCATGAATCGGCAGATCAGTTGAACGCAGCAAGCGTTCTCCTTCAACCAAGCGCCGCGAATTACGATACGCGATAGGCGACGCGCCGAGTGCGGTATTAAACAATGCGCACAAATGCGAACGGCTGACGAGCGCTGCTTGTGCCATATCATCCAGCGTCAGGGGATCGGCAAATCGGCTTTCAACAAGGCGCAGCGCCGAACTAATCCGCCGGAGTGCTTCACGGCGCTCATGATACTGCGGCGGCGTATCCTGTTCATGCAGCAGCCGCCGCGCCAGATGTCCCGCCGCCTGTATCAATAAGCCCCCCGTGACGATTTCCCACGCATGTTCCTGTTGTTCAGCTTCGTCCGCGATTTGATTGAGCAGGTCGCGCAGAATCGGCGTGGAAGGATCATGAAGGGGAATCATGGGACCCGAACGGTTGAAATCAAGGGTAAACGGCAGCCACGTCTCTGAACGCATTTTCGTGATCCAGCTGTCTGTGATGATCGCCGGATGAAAATGGACGACAAACAACCCGACGGTTTCACACGAATCGTCGGTATACGCCATATGCGGCTGTAGGTCATTGATGATGAAAACCTGCCCGGTTTGGAACGGATATTCTTCATCACCCAGAACGAACACCCCATAGCCTGACGTGATCACGCCGATTTCGTAACAATCGTGAATGTGGCGCGCTTGGGGCGTGCTGCGATGAAGCTCCCCAGGACCGAGATGAAACAGACGATCATGCTCGACGAGGTGTGTGCTGCACAACACAGGAACATAAACCGGGGTGAGGGAACGCCAGTTGATCATAAGGCACGTTGCAAATAAGTTAAGCTGTTTCTAAAATGAACACATCAGATTTTAAGAGTCATTCTAAACTCAACCCAAAAGTGAGGCAAGATGTCCGGTTTCGATCTGTTTTCAGGCATACCCCGACTTTCTAACGCTCAGTCCCGCTCGATCAGTGCCGAAAACTTCAAAGGAGAAAAAGGAAAAGGCGGCATGGCGGTCGAAGGCACGGGGATTCCCGGTCCGGCGAGTACGCTCGGACAAGGCTGGAAAGTATCCCCATCGATCCGCATTCCCGGCTACGCATCGGCTGAACTTGCAGATATTCAGGGTTCGGGGACGATCCGGCATATTTGGCTGACAGTTGACCCCCGTTTCTGGCGTTCGCTGATCTTCCGCTGCTATTGGGATGACGAAACAACCCCTTCGGTTGAAGTCCCGCTTGGTGATTTCTTCTGCAACGGCTGGTGCGTGCGCTCGAATGTCAGTTCGCTGATGATCGCCGTTAACCCTGCGGGTGGATTCAACAGTTACTTTCCAATGCCGTTTCGCCAGCGCGCCCGAATCAGCGTCGAAAATCTGTCGAAAGACCAGATCGACGGCTTTTACTATCAAATCGACTATACACTTGAACCCATCGCTGAAGATGTAGGCTGCTTGCATGCCCAATGGCGGCGCAGCAATCCGCTCCCGTATAAGCAGGTCCATACGCTGCTCGAAGGCGTGCAAGGGCGCGGGCATTATGTCGGAACGTATCTCGCATGGGGAGTCCATAACAATCACTGGTGGGGTGAAGGCGAGATCAAGTTTTATCTGGATGGCGATCAAGACTTCCCGACGATCTGCGGCACAGGCACAGAAGATTATTTTGGCGGCGCGTGGAATTTTGAACACCCCGCCGGAGAATACGGTATTTTCTCGACGCCGTTTCTCGGTCTGCCGCAGGTCATCAAACCCGATGGGTTGTATAAATCTCAGCAGCGCTTTGGCATGTACAGGTGGCATATTCCCGATCCGATTCACTTTCAACACGATTTGCGCGTAACCATTCAGGCGCTCGGTTGGCGTTCCGAAGGGCGGTTTTTGCCCCTTCAAGACGACATCGCTTCGACCGCATTCTGGTATCAAACCGAACCGCATGCCCCGTTTCCTGAATTACCCAATCGTGACTTTATTGAGGTCATTTGATCGTTTGCAGCCGCAGCACAGTCCCCGATTTGCGCGCGAGTCTTACCGAAACCGCCGCGTTGGTCGCAAGATCGGCGCGGTAGGTTTCGCCTGTCCAAAGATCATCGACCGTCCAGAGATCAGGGGCAAAAAGGGCGCGATGCAAATAAATCTGCGCTTCAACCGCTTCATGACGGTTGTTCGCGGCGATCAGAAAAAAGATGTCGTCATCCCGTTGAAACAGCGCGGTGCTTACCCCGTCAAGCTGCGCGCGGCTGTAAAGCGGTATGTTCAACCAACGGTGCAGTGCCAGCACCAGCGGCGCTGAAGGTGGAACACCGAGCACCGTAATCGACCCCTTACCGCGCCGCTCTCGACAGCCGATCAGCATACGCGCGCCCACAGGCAGCGAGAAAAGTATCCGTTGTTCTTCGGCGTGATACCCGCTGTCAATCCGTCGTGCGGCATAAATCGGTTCGCCGGGAACGGCATCATACCGGAAGCAGTGCGGCACGCTCACATCACACGCTTGATCGCCGAGCGAAATCGTCAGATTTGCCCCCGACAGCATACTTTCCGGTTCACGCAGACCGAGCAGGTTACACGGATGCAGGGACGCATCCTTTACGGGAAGTTGATCGAAAAACACCAGATGCCCGCCCGATTCAACATAATCTAAAAGGCGGCGCTGTGCTGCCGCATCCATCCAGCGGTGTCCGCTGTACAGCAAAAGCGGCTTGCGGATTTCGCCGGATGCCAGATCGAAACACTCGTAATCAATATCCGCTTGATAACACGCCGTGCGAAGCGGATCATCAAAGCCGCCAATCTCGGACGAGCGATCCAAAATATCCAGCGCAACCGATGTTTCGGTCAACTTCGTCAAGCGAGGCGGATCAACGGCTTCAAACAGCGCGACCAACCGCCTAAAAACATCGAATAACTCCGGGCGGGTTCGTCCCCATTCGTTGATCGGACTCATATACCAGTTGTCCCGGTTGACGAGCATATACCAGTTCCACCCTGCCACCCCTGCCAAGAGCGCCGAAACCGCCGCTAATTGATAATGCTGCGGAGTCAATATGCCGCTGATCTGATGCCACCCGTGCCAGATTCCCGCCTGAAATTCCGCGATAAACGGGAGCGCGGCATACGAGCGCATATAGCGCAGCAGATGAAGAAATTCGCCGTGTTCCCAACTATCGCGTGTGAATTCGTTGTGCGAATAGTAGTCGATTCCGCTGATATCCCCCTGTGCTTCCAATGCGCGCCAATCTTGCGCAAGATGATGAGGGTAATGATTGATCAACAGCGGCATTCCCGGCGCATGTTCTCGATAGAATTCACTTGTCCAGCGCGCGATCTCCGTGCTGTACCAGTACAAAAAACGTCGATAATCCAGATAACGGTTCAGTGATCCGCGCTCCACGACGGCAGGTGTCGTGACGGCGCGTGCCTCCTCAAATGTGGTCAAGGATGTTTCCCATGCTTCGTTCAAGCGATTAAGGTCATCTTCATAAACGGTTCGCAGATATTCCTGAAACACCCCTGCTTCATGCAGCAAACCCAGCGGTCGCGCGAAGAATCCCGCCCATGCGTCCGGTTCATTATCCGCTTGCAGCAGCACAATCGCGCCGTCGTTCACGGCGAAATGCGGCGTGATCGCCTCCAAAACTGCCGCCAGATATGCTTTTGCCGCCGTCACAAACGATGGATGAAGCCGGTGCAAGTGTGCGACACGATCAGGCACGCCGTTATTTTGCCATTCCGCGTAGATATACGGTCCCGGTCGCAAAATCAGCCACAGCCCTTCCGACTTCACGAGTGCGAGAAATCCGATCAAATTGCGCGCGGCATCCGTTCGTCCGGTGAAGTCATAATCACCCGGCGCGGTTTCGTGAAACTCCCAACAAACATAAGTGCTGATGATTTTTAGACCCATTGCTTTTATCTGCTGCAAGATCGACTTCCACGCGCTGGGAGGCAGCCGCCAGAAATGCATCTCACCGCTGATCAATGCCCGCGCTTCATCACCAACCCATACGCGCTTATCTGCAATCTTGGTCATTTCGGTTTCACTTTTGCCGCCGCTTTGTGCTTTCTGTGCAAATGTATCGCAAAATCGCAAAAAAGAGAAAGTTTGACAAGAAAAGCGAAAGCCAATACAGTTGAACCATTCACAGCGTGGGATCGGATGATGAACAACCAAGACACAACGCTGCTTGCCATAGAACGCCAGCGCATCATCGCGGATATTCTCAAACGTGAAGGCACAGTCAGAACCGTTGAACTGTGCGAACTGCTTCACGTCTCCGCAGTGACCATCCGAACGGATTTGCGCGATCTCGAAACTGCCGGATTATGCGAAATCATCTGGGGAGGCGCGGTATCAAAAATCCCGCCGACCGAAGAAGAAGCGTATCTTGAGCAGCGCAGCGTCCTCAACATCGAGCGTAAGCGGCGGATCGGTCAACATGCCGCCAAATTGATCGCCAACGGGCAAACGATCATCGTAGATGCCGGAACGACAACGGTTGAGATCATCAAGAGTCTGCCGCAAACGTTTGATTATCTGCGCGTCATCACCCCCGCGCTGAATGTCGCAATGGCTGCCAGCCAATTTGCTTATGTCGAAGTGATCATGCCGGGGGGCATTCTTCGCCCACTCACCCGCTCACTGATCGGACCTCAAACGCTGCAAGCACTCCGTATGTTTAACGCCGATTGGACATTTCTCGCTTCCGGCGGGTTTGATTTGGCGCACGGGGCGACGACTGCCAACACACTTGAAGCGGAGGTCAAACGCACGATGGTGGATCAAGGCGCGCGGGTGGTGCTGACCGCCGACAGCAGCAAGTACGGCATGGTCTGTTCGCTCAATGTCGCGTCGTTTGCAGAAATTGATGTGCTTGTTTCTGATACGCAGCTGCCGGAAGATGCTGCCGCCGAGATCGCGTTAGCAGGCGTGCAGGTCATTCGCGCAGAATAACAGCGGAGTCGTCATGTCCAAAGAATGGCTCAATTCTGCACTCATCCAGCAGCACAGTCTGGAGATGCGGCAGTTCATGGATTTTCGAGAGTCCACACTTCCCAATGGGATGCGGATCGTGGATGTTTACAACAGCAGCGGGCTGACGTTCACGCTGCTGCCGGATCGTGGTATGGATATCTGGTCAGCGCACTACAACGGTATCCCGCTGACGTGGATTTCGCCCGGTTCGCCGCATCCCCCAGACTACGGGCGAAATTGGTTGAGCCTTTTTAACGGCGGACTGCTGACCACCTGCGGACTCGATCATGTGGGACCGCCAGAAGATGGGCGCGATATTCACGGCGGCTATACCCGTCTGCGTGCTGACGAAATCAGCATTGATCGCGGGAAAACCATGATGCGCTTAACGGCTGTGATGCACCAGACCAGTTTGTTTGGCACTCAACTCACCCTCAAACGCACGTACAGTTTGATCATCGGTGAACCTCGGATCGCTGTCCAAGATGAGGTCGTCAATCTGAGCGATCAACCTGCGCCTTTCATGCTGTTGTATCACTGCAATTTCGGTTATCCCCTCATCCGTCAAGGTACGGAATTGGTGGTCGCCAGTGATGTTTATCCCCGCGATCCCGCCGCGCGAGCAGGAATAGAAACGTGGAATCACTACGATGAAGCTGCTCCAAACTACGCGGAACAGGTCTTTTTCCATCATCCACGCATCCTGATCGAGGATAACGGCAGCATCGCCTCCGCCGCCTTGATCCGCGATGACATTGGGATTGAAATCGCTTGGAATACCGGTCATATGCCCTATCTGACGCAGTGGAAAAATACGCGGCAGGGCATTTATGTCTGCGGTGTTGAACCCGGCAACTGCATCCCGGAAGGTCAAAATGTGGCACGGCAGTCCGGGCGATTGGTGGTTTTGCAACCCGGCGAACAGCAAACGTTTGAACTGATGCTGACCATACTTGACACTGCCGAGGCGCGCACACGCGCTCGTGACCGTGTGCAGCAGGTTCAACAGAATGGCTTATTAATCACCGCCTGCAATTTGCAGGGGTATACCCACAAGGATGCAACATGACTATAGAGTATCGGATGGCGCGCTTGTTTGCTGAGGACGGCAAATGCTTCGATGTCGCGGTCGATCACGGATTTTTCGGTGAATACCGCTTTTTGGCGGGCATAGAAAATATGCCGCAGGTGGTCAAAACCTTGATTGACGCGAACCCAGACGCGATTCAACTCAGCGTTGGTCAAGCGCCGCTTCTGCAAGCCATCCCCGGCAAAGCGAAACCCGCGCTCGTGCTGCGAACCGATATTGCCAACCTGTACGGGACACAGCTTCCGCGCTCGCTTTTCAGCCGGATGATTCACCAGCCGCTTGAACAAGCGCTCCGCTTGGATGCTGCCTGTGTCGTCGCAAATCTGTTTATGCTGCCGGATCAACCCGATGTGTGGGATCAGTGCGTTCAAAATATCATGGCGCTCAAGCCAGAATGCGAACGTTACGGAATGCCGCTCATGATCGAACCGCTCGTGATGCAGACGGTCAGCGGACAAGGCGGCTATTCGGTCGATGGCGACATTGAAAAAATGATCCCGCTGGTGCGTCAGGCGATAGAACTGGGTGCGGATATTATCAAAGCTGACCCTGCTGACGACACGCGCGAATATTATCGCATTGTCGAAATGGCAGCAGGAAAACCCGTGCTCGTGCGCGGCGGCGGCAAAGTATCTGACACCGAAATTCTCACGCGCACTTACGATCTGATGCGCCAAGGCGCAAAAGGCATCGTCTACGGGCGCAATGTGATCCAGCACGCAAAACCGGCGGCGATTACCCGTGCGTTGATGGCAGTCGTTCACGATGACGCCACCCCTGAACAAGCGGCGCAGTATTTGAGCTAACAGAAGGGCACAGCAGCATGGCAAAGCGTTCGATTCGATTTGGCATTATCGGCTTGGGATTGATGGGGCGTGAATTCGCCAGCGCGGCGGCGCGCTGGATGCACCTGCTTGAGCTTGATTTTGAGCCGGTCATTACGGGAATCTGTGATACCAATCCGGCGATGTTTGAGTGGTACACCACCCATTTTCCGACCATTCAAATCAGCACCACCGACTATCATGATCTGCTCGGCAGTTCCGCCATCGACGCGATCTACTGCGCTGTGCCCCACAATCTACATCAGCAGTTCTATACGGACATCATCAAAGCCGGAAAACATCTGCTGGGCGAAAAACCCTTCGGTATCGATCAGGCGGCGAATCGAGCGATTTTGGATGTAATTGATCACCACCCCGAAGTTTTCGTCCGGTGCTCGTCCGAGTTTCCATTTTTCCCCGGTGCGCAGCGTGTTTTTCAAAGCATCAAGGCGCGGGATTTCGGCACAATTATCGAAGTTGAAGCGGGCTTCCTTCACAGCAGCGATATTGACCCCAACAAACCGATCAACTGGAAGCGCATGATTGGTATCAACGGGGAATACGGCTGCATGGGCGATTTGGGTCTGCATGTTGCCCACATGCCGCTGCGCGCTGGATGGATGCCGCGTAATGTCCGCGCCTTGTTGAGCAACATCGTAACCGAACGGTTTACGAAAGACGGCAGTAAAGTCCCGTGTGAAACATGGGATAACGCCGTGATGTTCTGCGAAGTACCGTCTGATCAAGGGGGTACGTTCCCGATGACGCTCAAGACGTACCGCATCGCGCCGGGTGAAACGAACACATGGTACATTCATGTTTACGGCACTGCGCAGAGTATCCGCTATTCAACCCGTTACCCAAAATCGCTGTATACCATGACCTATAAAAGCGGTGATCGGCAAACATGGAATGAAGAAAGTTTGGGATATTCCAGCGCTTACCCGACGATCACAGGGGGAATCTTTGAATTCGGATTCCCTGACAGCATTTTGCAGATGTGGGCAGCATTTTGTGATGAGTTGATCAATGGACGTGACCGGATGCGCCAGCCTTTCTACTGCGCGACTCCGCACGAAACCGCTCAACATCACGCGCTGCTCACGGCTGCCCTCCAGTCTCATCAACAAGTGCGCGTGATTCCGCTGGAATAGAAAAGGAGTTGATTTTATGCCTATGACACGCGAAGAAGTACAAAAACATCAACAGGTTGCGCTCAACTACTTAAATAAAGCCGGGATCGTCCTCACGGAAAGCGAAAAGGCGCAAATCGAAGTCGCGGATTTTGGGTTAGGCGAGTTCGATCAAACGGGCTTGGCGCTGATCGTCTACCACAATGATGAAAAATACTGCGCAAAGGAACTCATCCTCACCCCGCATCAAACCTGCCCGGAGCACAAACACCCCCCCATTCCCCACTTGAACTATGAAGGCAAGCAGGAGACATTCCGCTGTCGTTGGGGAATCGTTTATTTGTATGTGGAAGGTGCAACCGCCACAAACCCGCATGCGCAGCCGCCCGCGAACCGCCGCCACACCTATCATGTATGGCATGAGATCGTGCTCAAGCCGGGGGAGCAGTATACGATTCCTCCGCAAACATGGCATTGGTTTCAATCCGGTGCTGAAGGTGCGGTCGTCAGCGAATTCAGCACACGCAGCGTTGACGAAGCTGATTTGTTCACCGACCCCGAAATTCGTCGCATACCGGATATTGTCGAATAAGGAGGGATGATGACTTACGATGTCATCGTCAGTGGGCATTTGTGCGCTGAC
>JAPKMU010000199.1 GCA_026645745.1 Anaerolineae bacterium
CCGCCAATGGCATTCCCATTTCGCGACAGTGTTCTAAATATCTCTCTCGAGTCGTTTCGGGAAAAATCCAAAGGCAAGAAGGTGGTCATCCTCTACCCTTGGATCAATTACAGAAACCTATTTCTGACATATTTTCTCGAAGAAGCCCGAGAAGGTCTGCTCTATTACCGTATTTCCAGTGAACAATCAACGGTTGCCGACTGGATGCGCGGCATGGTGCGCGAATTTGAATCGGTACTTGGCAAATTCGGCACGCGCCTCAAAGAGACGATAGATTCAGGCGATGTCACCGCGATGGCGAAGGCACTCGCTCATGATCTCTCGGTCGTACGGCTTGATCCGGTCATCTTGTTTGTCGATGAGCTTGACCGTCTTGAGATGGGCGATGATTTTAGCAGATTTATCACCGCACTCGTCAAAGCACTGCCCGAAAAAGTGCAAATCGCGTTTAGCAGCCGCTTGATGACCCATTACCCTTGGATCGACGTGCTCAAGCGCGGTGAAGCAGTGGTGCTGGGCACGGAATACCGCCGCAACGATGTGATGTTTACCGTAGAAGACGAACCGCACCCCCAAGTCGACGTGTACGCGCTCGGTCGCGGGCATGTGTTGGTGAACGGTCAGCAGCTCACCAATTGGGATGGAGCATTACCTCGTAATTTATTTTTCTATTTTATCGATCATCCGCTTGTCACGCGCGACGAGATTTTCCAAGCCTTCTGGCCCGATCTCAGCGTGAAAGAAGCGACGAATGTGTTCCATGTCACCAAGCGCAAAATCACCGAGCGCATTTCGATGAAGGTTGCCGACGGTGGCAACTACGAACTGACGCAGTACAACGCGGGTTTTTACCTGCCTTCGGATAAGCTGGTGCGGCACTACGACGTAGACGACTTCCAAGACGCGGTTGAGCGCTCGATCAGCGCCGACAATCCAACCGAAGTCCGCTATCATCTCGCCCGCGCGATTGATCTCTATCGCGCGCCCTTCTTACAAACCGTTGAGATGACGTGGGTGGTCAGCCGCCGCGATCAACTGCGCGGGATGTATGCGAAGGCGTTGATCGGCATGGCGCGTGATGCTCGCCGCCGCGAGGAACACGAAGCCGCGCTCACTTACTTCCAGCGTGCTTTGAAAGAAGTGCCGGAACGTGAGGACGTGCAGCGCGATGTGATCCGCTTGATGATCCAGCTTCGCCGCTATGATGAGGCACTTGATCAATATCGCACGGTTGAATACCTGCTGCGGGATCGGCTCGACATCGAACCCTCGCGCGAAACGCGGGAACTGTTTGACGAAATTCAAGCGCTGCGCGGATAATAACATCAAGGGGACGCAAAACGTCCCCTTTTGATTCCGGTTAACGGCGGTACACCCACGAGGGCGCGAACCCGCGCCAAGGCGTCATCAACGCGGCATCACAGCCCGAACTATCCCCTAACGGCACAAGCGTCAAATAATCGGCGCTCGTGGTCGGATAGCGCTCGTTGATTTGCGCTGTGATCACCGCGTCCGGCAAATACCAATACCACACATCATTCAGCGCGTTGGGGATGATCAGCACACAATCGGGCGTTCCAATCGTCGTCAGCAGCAGATCGACCGGAACCACCGTTCCCAAACTGAGCGCAACCACACGCCCGCGCACGAATGAGATTGATCCCGTCAGGTTATGCCCTTGCGCCACCGCTTGAAAATAGATCGTCTCACCGACGACGAGCGCCGACTGCGTGACGTTTTCGACATGCTGCTCCAGCCGACTTAGCGCGCGATCAAACCCCTCATCACCGAGATGAATTCCAGCGTAACACGGCAGATCGCACACACCGAAGCCAAACGCCTCCCAATAATCCGGCACGTTGGGCGAATGCGGGAATACGTGCGGAACAGCGGCGGTCAGCACGGCGCTGATCAACGTGATGACGAACGTGAGTCGTGCAGCCAGTTTGAGCATCGATGATCCAGTACACAATCCGCTCAACTTTGCGCTATCATCAGCATGTTTGCAAGCACAGAATGTACTCAAGATGTCTGAAAATTCATCGCGCCGCCCCCGCACCCCGGCGGATCACTGGGGCGCGCTCGCCGCCGCTCTGATCATGGCGGGAATCGGTTGGATCGGCTTATACCAATTGATCGGCAGTGAAATTCCGGCGGCGGGTCCGCGCTGGTTGTTCTTCGTACTGCTCCATCTCGCCATCACAGGATCGGTGCTGCCGGTGGTGCGTTATTTCAACGTGCGCTTGACGCCGACCAGTCAGCCGCTCCCCAGCGGCGGCGTGATCGTCCGCCAGAGCATCTGGATCGGCTTATTCGTCGTCACCTGTGCATGGCTGAGGATGCCGCGCGCCCTCACACCGACAATCGCCTTTTTCATCGCGCTGGCGTTCATCGTCGTCGAAGTTTTCATCCGTACACGGGAGATCGCTTTTGAGCGCGAGTCCCGCTAACCGTCTCCGCGATCTGCCGTCGGTCGATCTGCTGATCGGCAATGAAGGCGGCGCGGCGCTGATCCGCACCTACGGGCGTTCGGCAGCACTGACCGCGATCCGCGCAGCCCTCGACAGCGTGCGCGAAAAACTGCGCGCCGGAGTCGATGCGCCTACATCCCCCGCTGATGTGCTGGATACGGCAGCGGCGGCGCTCCATCTCGAATTTCGCCCGACTTTGCGCCCGGTGATCAACGCGACGGGAATTATCCTGCATACCAATCTAGGGCGGTCGCCGTTGAGCGAAAGCGCGCGGGATGCGATCACGGCGGCGGCGGCGAATTACTCCACACTTGAATACGACCTCGATTCAGGTGGGCGCGGCAGCCGCTTGATCCACGCGGAACAGGGGTTGATCGCCGTGACGGGGGCAGAAAGCGGCATGGCGGTCAACAATGCCGCCTCGGCGCTGGTGCTGATCCTTTCGACGTTCGCGCAGGGGCGTGAAGTCATCGTCTCGCGCGGGCAGTTGGTCGAAATTGGCGGCGGATTTCGCATCCCCGAAGTCATGACTCAAAGCGGCGCAGTGCTGCGCGAAGTTGGGACGACGAACAAGACGCGCATCAGCGATTACGAGCGCGCGATCACCGACAACACGGCGCTGTTGATGCGCATCCATTCGTCAAATTTCAAGTTGATCGGCTTCACCGAAACGCCGGACATTGAAGCGATTGCGGCGCTCGGCAAAACGCGAGGCTTGATCACCGTTGATGACTTGGGAAGCGGCGCGCTGCTTGATACGGCGCGTTACGGGCTTGAACACGAACCCACCGTGAGCGAAAGCCTCACCGCCGGGGCTGATCTCGTCGTGTTCAGCGGGGATAAACTGCTCGGTGCGCCGCAGGCTGGGGTGATCGTCGGGAAAAAAGCGCTGATCGACCAGCTCAAAAAACATCCTCTCGCCCGTGCGATCCGCGCTGATAAGCTGTGTCTCGCGGGGCTGTCCGCCACGCTCGATCATTACCGTCGCGGCGAAGCAGTCGAAAAAGTCCCGATTTGGCGCATGATCGCCATGCCGTTAAGCGACATCGAACGGATCGCGCAAAACTGGCGCGACTCTGCCGGAGTCGGCACGGTGATCGCGTCACAATCCGCCGTTGGTGGCGGGAGTCTGCCGGGGGAGACGCTGCCAACCGCCTGTTGGGCGCTTGATGTCCCGGATGCGACCGCGTTCACCGCCAAACTGCGCGCGGGTGATCCCCCGGTGATTGCGCGGATCGTGGACAACCGCGTGTTGTTCGATCCGCGCACGGTCTTACCGGGTCAAGGCGACATGCTGGTTGAGCGGGTGCGCTCACTTCATAATCACTAATCCGGTCGTGATCAGCTTGCGTGATTCCAGCAAAAGCTGCGGGTGATGCCTCAGCACCGCCAGCAAAATTTCGCCTAATCCCATATCCTGTAACGGAAGCTGCGCGGCGGTGCGGATCAACTTGCCGAACAGCGCATCGTCCATCGACGCGATGATCTTGCGGATTTGATAAAGGGCGCGGTGCTGCACGCCGAAGCGGTCGCGCCACAGCTTTTCATACTCGCTCAATGCCTGCGCGGATAAGTCGCCCGCGTCGAAGGCTTTTTCAGCCGCCTGAGCCGCCATATCCGCGCCGATCATCCCCAAATTGATCCCGCCCGCTGTGAGCGGATCGGCTTGATGGGCGGCGTCTCCCACCACCATTAAGCCATCTGCCACCATTTTCTTGAGCGCTCCCGTCGCCGGAATTCCGCCCGCGACAGCGCCGAGGATATTCGCCTTAGGGAACAAGCGCGCCACAAATCGATCCAAATATGTCTGCGCGGAAACCTCAGCGGCATGATTCGCGCTGATCACCAGCCCAACGTTGGCGGTATCGTCGCCTTTGGGGAACACCCACGCATAACCGCCGGGAGCAAGCGCAGTCCCGACATGATACTCACAGCGCGTCGGGTCAACCCGTATCCCGCCGAGCAAATACTGAAATCCGACATAAAAATCTGCCATCGGCGGGACGGTATTCAGCCCGCCCCAACGCGCCACCTGTGACTCCGTGCCATCCGCCGCGATTACCAAGCGGCACTGGATCGCGTATTCCTTCCCCATGCTGGTGATCCGCACCCCCGTGACTTGTCCGTTCTCGCGGATCAGGTTGGTGGCGCTGGTGCGCGTGCGGATATGCGCCCCTGCTTTTGAGGCGAGATGCGCCAGTTCCCAGTCGAATACTTTGCGATCCACGACATACGTCAGCCCCGCTGGCGGCACGTTGACATGATCGCCCGCTGAATTGCAGATGGCGTAGCGCGTGATCGTAGCATTGATCCAGCGCGGATCGATATCAATATACGGGCGGGTTGGCTCGTCGCCAATCGCCTCGGCGCAGCGCACAGGCACGCCGATTTCCTGCCGTTTTTCGATTAAGAGGACATTCAAGCCGTGTTGAGCAAGTTTGCGCGCCGCGACAGAACCCGCTGGTCCCGCCCCGACGACGACCGCATCATAATGAGACAGCATGAGAAATTACGGCTCCATCGATAACGCATGAACCGGACACATACGGACGCACCGTTCGCAGCGTGTGCATGTTTTGTCGTCGATGCTCAGATGGGTGTTATCCAGAAAGATCGAGTCCGGGGGACAAATCGCCACACACGCGCCGCAGAAAAAACAGAGATTGTGATCCACGACAACTTGACGTTCTTGGACTTGCTGCCGCAGGAACATGCTGACTTCTCCTGTATCTACTTGGATCGGGTGAGCCAGTATCAGACTTTGAGCGCGCCGCGAAATCCGCGTGCGGAATAATACGAGTCTGCGCCGTTGTGATACACGAAAACCACATCGTAGCGGCGATCACAAAAGAGCGCGCCGCCGAGTTTTCTGATCTCAGCAGAGGTTTGCACCCAACTCGAGGTTGTCGTATCGAATTTTCCGAGCTTTTGTAGCGTGCGATACTGCGCTTCTGTCAGCAGTTCAACCCCCATTGATTCTGCCAGATCAAGCGCGCTGTTGGCGGGTTTCGCCGTCTTTCTTGCATCCAACGCGGCGCGGTCATAACACAAACTTCTGCGACCCGCCGGACTTTGCGCCGAACAATCATAAAAGACGACTTCGCCCGTTTTCGGATCATGCTCGACCACATCTGGCTCCCCGCCCGTTCTCTCCATTTCATTCAATGACCAGAGTTTTTGGGGGTTCGCTTCCAGCCGTGCTTGGACTTCAGCCCATTTGAGGCTTGGATGGCGCTGCATATTTTTCTCAAAACGGGTCTTTAGTGCGTTGAACAGGGCTTCACGTTGTTCTGTTGACAAATCCATTCAGATTCCTCTCCATGCTCACAAGTACGAGAGACGTGTTTTACAAAGAGAGCGTGCAATGAGGGGCTTCACGCGTTAAGCATACTCGATTTCATGTTGAGGAAAAAGCACCGTAAATGAGGTGGAAAAGAATCACGTTTTATGCATGACGCATGTCCGTTATGACCAGTTGCCCGCTCTGTTCTCACGCCTTTGGGGAGCGTGCTGCTTCCGCTTCGCCCTTTGCCGCCCCCCAAACTTCGCGCGCCGCATCGGCGTTCATGATCAAAATGCCGATCCCGACGATCAGATCAGGCAGAATCGAGAGCGTAGCGGCGGTCAAAACTCCGGCAGCAATGATCGCCGCATTGCCGAATACGTCATTCCGCGCTGATAAGAACGCGGCTTTGGTTAGACTGCCTTCATGCGAACGATAACGCACCAAGATCAGGGCGCAGATCATATTGATCACCAGCGCACCGAAGCCCGTAATCGAAAGCGTCACCGCTTCCGGCGCAGCGGGCGTCGTCAGCTTTTCGATCACCGTCCATAACGCCGCCAAACCGGGAATCAAAATGATGATCGCCATCACATGTCCGGCACGGGCGCGCATTACGACGCTCCAGCCGAGCGCGACGACGATCAGCAGGTTGATCGAGGCATCTTCCAAGAAGTCGATGCTGTCTGCCAAAAGCGACACCGAGCCAATCCAGCGCGCGACCGCAAACTCAATGCCAAAATACGCCAAGTTCAACAACGCGACGATCAACACGGCGCGCCGCACTGCCTGAGTCTGGGTCATCCCTGCACACCTTCAATGACGATGCAAAACAGGTAAGGTTTTTACGCCGAATCACCCTCAGCGGCGGCAGGTGACT
Organism: Anaerolineae bacterium; assembly: GCA_026645745.1. GTDB lineage: Bacteria > Chloroflexota > Anaerolineae > Aggregatilineales > Phototrophicaceae > Flexifilum. Next base: position 6,635 of record JAPKMU010000199.1, read on the forward strand.
TTTCACCCTCTTCCGCATCCGAATCGCTGTCGCCCTGCTTCCAGATATCGGTCGCAATATCAATGTACAGCTTGCCATCGAGATGATCGATCTCGTGCTGGAACACGCGCGCCAGCCAATCTTTCGCCTTCAGGCGGAATGGCGCACCGTTCCGGTCAAAGCCCTTGACGACGATCATCTCATGACGATCCACTGTGCCGTAATAACCGGGAATCGACAGGCACGCTTCCACACCTTCGACCATCTCCCGGCTTGCCTTGACGATCTCCGGGTTAGCGACGACATATATCACCCCCGCTTGATCGCCGTATTCCTTTTTGCTGTCCTCATCATCGGGCAACCGCACGATGATCAACCGCTGCGATACCGCGACTTGGGGGGCGGCAAGCCCCACCCCCGGCGCATCAATCAGCGTCTCGATCATGTCATCGACCAGCGTCTGAAACGCCTTGCCATATTCCTGTACTTTGATCGCCTTTTTGCGAAGGATCGGGTTATCCATCCCGATAATCGGTCTTATCGCCATGTGCTCAAACCTAGATAGACTGTGTGTATGCTGAATGGATTGAATTATACCAGAACTTAATCAATGGCTTTCCCCCGGCGCGGGATGCCGATCACAAGCGCAATCGGTCCGAGCAGCAGCACCCAAATCGCCACGTCCAGCCCAACCGCGTCCGCCAGTATGCCGATCAGCATTGGCGCTAACCCGCCAAACGCGAAGAACAGCACCCCCAACGTCATCTCCGTACCGCTCCGCCCCACCAACTGCGTGTAAATCTGCGCCTGCAAAATCGAGTACCATCCGGCGGTCAAAATTCCGGCGATACACACGACGATCAGCTTGGGGAGGATTCCCGGAATCAGGAGAAAGACGATGAACAGCACCGCCACGCGCTGAACCACAAGTAGCGCAAACCGCGCACCCGTTCGAGCAGCGGGATCACCAGCACATCACCGATCAAACCGACCGACGTAAAGACCGCCACCACTACTCCGCCCACCGCCACATCAGCCCCGACGACATCAACGAAATACAGGGCGAGATAGCCTAACAGTACGTCAAGCATCAGATCGGCAAATTGGAGCAGGACATACCAGCGCACCACCCCCGGTTCGCGCACCGCTTTCCATGCGTCGCGGATACTTTCGCGGAAGGTCATCGGATGTTCTTCGCCGTCCTCATGCTGGCGCACATGCGGAAAACGGTGACGCATGAGCAGAATCACCGCCATCAAGCCGAGCAGCCCAATCGCGATATACTGCCCGCGCCAGCCGATCCCGATTGCCACCGCGCCGCCGAGCAGGAGTGCCCCCGCCACGTTGCCGAGCGATCCCGCAAGCTCCCACCGCACCATATTTTGCTCATGGCGTGCCGGATCGCTGTCCATGAGTGCGCCTTGTGACAGCCCGACAAACGCGCCGAGCGCCGGGGCTTCAAATAAGCCGATGATCAACAGCATCCCAAAAGATGGACTAAGACCGGTTAGGATCAGCGTCGCGGCGGAGATGAACCCGCCGATCACGATCAGCCGCCGCCGAAAGCCCATGTTCGCCAGAATGCCGAAAAACGGCTCGATGAACCCGGCGAAGATGATCGGCAGTCCCATCAGTAGCCCGATCTCGTCATACGACAAATTCAGGTCTTGGCGGATGAGGGGCCACGCGGCTTCGCGCGTGCCATAAGCGAACTCGTCAAAAAACTCAACGACGAGCAGCAGGAAAGCAAAAACGCTCAGCCGCCGCGCAAGGCGGACGGCACCTATACGAGCCATATGCAGTTGTCCTTTCGTTGGAATCGAAAAACGCCGTGAGCGAAACGCCCACAGCGTGAAAACCCTTATGCGGCTGCCGCTGTTAGAAGATCATCCGCCGCTGCGGCAGAGCGGAGGAGAGTTGAGGGTGTAGAAGCTGTCCATGCGCATCAGTATAGTGGAGAAATCGTCAGCGGGTCAATCACCTGTGACCTGCGCAACCGCTTTGGCAATCCGCCGCGCGCGGGTTTCTGGCGTTTTCGCTTCCTCAACCTGCCGCACGAATTCCTTGCGTTTTGTGTAGGAAAGCTCCTCAAAGGCTGCAAGCGCTCCCGTCTGCGCGTCGAGTGCCGCTTTGAGATCATCGGGCAGGGTGACGGTGCGCGGTTCGGTATCAAGCTCTAGCGTGACCTCGATCATCTCCCCCGCACTCACACCTGCGGCGGCGCGGCGTTCTTGGCTCAACGGGAGCATGTAAAGATCACCGAAAGCCGCGACCGTGGTGCGATAACTGAAGCCGTTCACCGTCACGATCACAGCCGGACGCTTACCCGCTCCGAAACGGGCGACGACTTCCGGCGGAACAGGAATTCCGGTCGCGTTCACGTCCGCATCTTTCACAAGCAGGGTGGTGTACGTTGCTTTTGTCACGCTGATTTCCTATCTACTCAAGGTCTTGATCGCGGCGTCACACTTTGGTCATTGTAGACTCATAACCACCGCCGGGGTACTCCCATGCCCCCGTGTGCGACTTTCCATCCGGGCTGTCAGTTCCCCGGTACACGGCGGGCGATCCGACATAGCCGCCCCAAATGGTCAGCGTATTGTCGTCCACTTCGTAGATGTACTCGAAGTAGCTGCCGTTGTTATCAAAGTAATTCGACTTCAACTGTCCGCTTTCGGGATCGAAGCGAACGTACTCGATTCCATTGATCACATTCCCGTCATGGACAAGTTCGACATGCTGAAGCAGAAAGTGCCCGCCCGCCATCCATTCGTAGGTGACGTGCCCCTCAATAGTTGGACCGGTAACCTGCCATTTTCCGATGTACTTTTCCATACGTTTGAGGGTGGACTGCTGCATATCATTCATTCGGGATTCTCCTGTAGTCGTAAGCGCGGGACAACACCTGCATCAGAACAAGTGTTCTATATCAGAATACAGAAGATCGCCTATTTTGTCAATTCTGGACTACTCAAGGTCTTGATCGCGGCGGGTGCGCGGCACGCTTGGCGGGCGAATCCCATCCCGGCGCACCGTCGAGGGCGGCGCACTCTGCGCGGGTGGTGCAGCAGTCGGCGGCGGGGTTTGGGGCGTTCCGCCTTGCAGTTGATGATATGCCGCGATGTATTCCGCGAACTGCTGGC
>JAPKMU010000019.1 GCA_026645745.1 Anaerolineae bacterium
TGCTCGCCGTCGCGGAGGCAATTCAGGGGGAGTAACCCTCCCCCATTTCCATTTCTACTTCAACGCCGCGTGCAGCATCGCCTTCCACTTGGGAATATTCCTCGACTCAAAAGATGCAGCCAGATCAGGAGAAATCAGATGTTACCCAAAACTGCATTGCAGTTCCTGTGTGTTGTGCTGATTGTTTCGGCAGTGATCGGATTTCCTCGTGATGTTGTCTCTGCTCAGTCATCGATTTGTGAACTGCTGGAGACACCACCGCAGTGGGTGTTTAATGCGTGGCTTTGGCTCGACGCCGAAACCGTCGTATTTGGGGTTAGCGGACATCCGGGGTGCTATGAATTCGACGAGGCAATACTGACCGAATTGGACGCCCCGCCCACAGCTTCCTCTCGCAGCATGTCGGGTAGGGCACTCTCCCGTATGACCGGGTTGGCAGAAAGCGCACCCGAGTTACTGGCGCTTCTTGTTGAACCCGCTCCTTCAGGGGATGCCTTTGTCTCTCCGCGCATCGACGCATCCACCGATTGGTACGCATACTGGTACACCGATGTAGAAACCGGCGTGCAGGTTGACTTAGGGTTCAGTATTCCGACAGCATTCAGCGCCAACGTGGTGTGGGCAGCCCAAGAATCGCATTTCGCACTGCAAAGCAGCATCAACAACACCGTAGATTATCCCACAGTCTATGGTTTCATCGAGAACGATAACCTCGAAGTGATCCGCCTGAATGACGTGCCGGAGTTTAACCAAGTCATGCCCCCAAACGCTGGTTACATTGTAATGGGTCTGAGTGCTGAGGGTCGGTATCTCGTGATCGATCCTCAATTCCCGCCGTATCAAATGAAGATTTTCGATTGGCAGGAACGCACATGGACAGACCTTCCATTCAAACCTCGGGGATTTAGACGGGCAGTCGTGTGGACTGCTCCGCATGAATTCGTCGCAATTACAGATGCTGGCGTCGTGCGATACAACATTGATACGGCGGCGCTTGAGGTGATTACAGAGGCGTCACAGCTAGGTACGCCGCTTTTAAACAGCGGCGTTTTGTCGCCCACTGGACACTACCTGATTGGTATTTCACTAACTACAGAGACCGGGGGAGAGACACATCATATCGCGGTGTGTCGATTGGGCTAGCACTGCTCGCCGTCGCGGAGGCAATTCAGGGGGAGTAACCCTCCCCCATTTTCATTTCTACTTCAGCGCCGCGTGCAGCATCGTTTTCCACTTGGGAATATCGAGCGACCAGCAGATCGTCGCGTTCTTTTCGCGGGCGACAATTGCGCCCCACGCAAGGGTATTCCGCTCATCGACTGACACGCCGAAGCGATCCACGACGGTCATTCCGCGCGTGAGTTCGCTCACCGTCTCAATATCAACATAATGCCGTGAGCGATCCGGCGAGGCTTCAGGATCAAGCGCAATCGCCATCGCCACCGGATCAGGCAGCGTCAGCCCGTATTCGCCCGACTGCTCATAGGCGGCTTGCATCGCCCGCATATTCGAATCCATCGCAAACTGCGCCAGCGGCGTGCCAATCGCGCGCACGTCGTCCATCTCAGCGGGTGTGAGCGCCGCTTCGCCCCGGCAGAGTTCCCACCCCGCCATCTCGACGGGCATCCCGCTGTGAAACACGATCCGCGCCGCTTCGGGATCGACCCAAATGTTGTATTCCGCCGCCGGGGTGACATTGCCGCTTGTGCAAGCCGCGCCGCCCATCACTACGCAGCGTTCGACCAGTTTGGCGATCTCTGGCGCGCGCGACACTGCCAGCGCGACATTCGTCAGCGGTCCAAGCGTCACCAGCGTGATTCCCGGATTCGCCTTGATCACCGCGATCATCGCGTCTACCGCATGACCGGGATTCGGCTGGATACGGTGCGTCGGCGCGAACCCGCGATCCGATAAGCCGTCGTTGCCATGAAACCAATAGGCGTAGACGGGCGCGCGCATCAGTGGACGATCCACCCCGCGATACACCGGCACGTCTGATCCGCACAGCTCGGCAGAGTAGAGCGCATTTTGCACCCCTTGATCGACCGGCATGTTCCCGTTGACGACGGTGATCGCTTTCACCTCAACATCATAGCCAAACTTCTGCGCCCGAAGCGCCATGATAAGGGCGACGGCATCATCGGAGGCGGTGTCAGTATCAATTATGAATGCGCGTGTCATCTCTTGCTTGCTCCTATTCTTTAAGAAACGCGCATTGAACCACATCTATGCCGTGAAAACAAACATGAGCGGCTATATAATTATCACCCCTTGATAGGGTGGGTTGATCGTGGTCGGGTTTTGCAGCGCTTGATCAAACACAGCATTCGATACGCTGCTTTCGCCCGTCGATTTCCAAGGATCATGATAGATGATGCCTTGGTTGGTGTAGCCGATCACGACGACATAATGCCCGCCAATATTTTCACTCGGTTCAAGCACGCGCCGCGTGACCAGCGCAATCGATGGGCGTTTCGCATCCACTTCCGCTTTCGCTTTTTGCAGGGTGAAACCGTTGGGCGCGATCACTTGTCCGCGCAGTCCGTAGCCGTTCATCAAGCTAACCAGTTCACCGGGCAGGAGCGCGACGTCTGCCGCTGCTAAGCGCGTATCAAGGATCATCCGGTCAACCGTGATCGACGGCATCGGCAGGACATTGTGGTTGGACAGGTTCCAGCGAAAGATCATCAGCACACAGGCAACGCCGCAGTCATTGATTCTACGATCAGCACCCGTACCGCGCTGGCTGACGAACGGCACATTCGGAACCATCACCCGCTCAGTAATCGGCGTAACCACTTCGAGCGTGAGCACGTCGAGCGAGAACCAACCTTGGTGGGTGTCGGAATATGCCCAGCGATTGCCATCGGCGTAATACGGTACTTTAGGCACGCGGTAGGTCAGCCGAGTGCCAACCCGAAGGGAATTGATGATCGTCGCGCTCGTAGAGGGGAGTTGGCGAACGCGGACAATGGCGGCATTGTTGACGATCTTGGTCACAACGGCGTCAATCGGTGCTCCAAACTCGGTTGGGATCGGCATTAGGGTTTCCTCATCGCATGCAGTCAGACGCGATGAGTCTAGCCGAGTTCAGCGGCAGGTCATGTGATGTTTGGCATCGTTTCACCGATGTTGGTCAGCGGCAGCAGCAGCGCTTCGATCTCCTCAAGCGACGAGACATTCACCAGCGCCTCACGAATGCGCCGCGCTCCCGGCACATCGATCACATACTTGGTGAGCTGTCCGCGCAGTTCAAAGATCGCGTTCTTTTCGGGGAGCTTCGTCGTTTCCAAGGTCAAGCGGCTATGGCGGATTGCCGCCTGTGCGCGTTCTTGAGACGTTGGCGGATCGAGTTTTTCGCCCGTTTCCAGATAATGGCGAACGTCGCGAAAGATCCAAGGATTTCCCAGTGCCGCCCGCCCGATCATCACCCCATCACAGCCGGTTTCAGCGAACATGCGCACCGCGTCTTCGGGGGTTTCGACGTCGCCGTTGCCGATCACCGGAATGCTGACCGCCTCTTTTACCCGGCGAATCCATGACCAATCCGCATGCCCTTGAAAGCCTTGTGTTGCAAAGCGGGCGTGTACGGCGATTGCCTTGACACCTGCCTGTTCTGCTGCTTTTGCGAAAGGCACACACGTCGGGTTTTCACGCTCCCATCCGGCACGTATTTTCACCGTGACGGGGATGTTCACCGCATTCACGACCGCCTCAACAACGGCGGCGGCTGTGCACACGTCGCGCATCAGTGCCGCACCCGCGCCCTGCTTGGCGACTTTGGGAACCCAGCATCCCATGTTGATGTCGATGATGTCCGCGCCGTTGTCCGCGACCACGCGCGCCGCCTCTGCCATCATATCGGGATCAGCGCCGAACAACTGGACGGCGACCGGATGTTCATCCGGCATCCAGTCGAACATCTGGAAGGTTTTCTTGCTGCCGTAGTGAATCGCTTGGCTCGACAGGAGTTCTGTGCACGTCATCCCGACTCCGCCGATCTCGCGGCAGAGTTGGCGCATGGCGTAATTGGTCTGCCCTGCCATTGGCGCGAGAAATGTCGGCGCAGACAGGGGAATATCCGCAATGGAAAGCGCGGGGAGTTTCGTTTGAGTTGATCCAGTGATCATGCCGTTGGACACATTTTGTTGACGGTCACGAGCATTATCAAGGGAATGGGAAGCGGAGTCAACCGCAGGATGGTGGAGGCGCGCCGCTCAACATATGGATCAACCGGGAAGCGCAGCTCAGCGATGTGAGTTTGATCTATCTACAACAGCCCAGCCTCTTTGATGCGCTTCTGCAAACCTGAATATGTGGGATAAGCTGCGCGAAGCGCATTAAGCTTCTCGCGGAACTCAGGGAGATGATGCTGATACTCGGCAATGTCATACAAATCCCGAAGGTGACGCACAGCTTCTTCATAGGAAGCACCCGTCTTTTCGGCAATGAGCTGCGGGATGCGTGCCCAAATCTCGTCTTGATACGGAATCATCGTATCCAACCGCTTTATCCGCGCGGCTTCTGCTGCCTGACGTTCCGCGTCGATCCGTGCGTCTTTAACCATTTTCGACGCATCGACCATTTGTTGGCGTGTCCGAAAACCGGGGATTAGGCTCTGCTGTGTCGGGCTGTCGTTAAACTCACGCAGCCGCCGTGCGAGGGCAGTATCAAGGTTCGCTTCACCGTGCAGCAGGCGCTCCAAATAACCGCGTTTCTCCGCTTCTGTGAGCCGATCAATGAACCCTGTGAGGTCAATCATGGCTTCATTGTGTGCGGGGCTGGCTTGCGCCGCTGTCGTCACCAAATCAGGATCAACGCCAAAAAAGGTGCTCAAGCTTTCCAATGCTGGCGACCGTGTCCTTAAGTTCGGTGGTATTGGCGGCTCCGTTGGATCGTCGTCCGCACCCGCAGCGATCCTCAGCCATGCCAGATACACCGCCCGATAATCCCCGCGCATGAGGTCTGTGCGCAGCGGCGTTAACTGCGAGAGCAGCCCATCACCTTCAATCCATTCACCCGTTGCCTCTGTTTCAGAAAGTTCGAGGTTCAGCACCACGTGATCCGCCTCCACCAGCCACGCAATTTGATCACCGTAACCGTCTCCGTAGAGGCTGTATTGATATGCCTCTGCTACCGACGTTGGGATTGCGTGAGCAGGAAACCGGAACATTAGCTGACGCGTTCCCCAATTGGTGATGTAGAGCATCGCGTCAAAATGCTCATGCATCAACGCGAGCGAATCGCCGCGAAAATCACCGTAGTTGTATACGAAGCTAACGCTGTTTCCGATGATTTGCGCACGCGATGATAAGGAACGCGCTAATGCCTTTGCTTTTGGCGTGAGCGGTTGATCAAGCGCTTGGAATTCGTAATATTGGTATTCACTCATGGGAGTGCCTGTGACTTTGTACCTTTTGGTGCTTTCACAAATGATAACTACAACTTCGGAGAGCTGTTAAATTTTGAATAACCTCTCCGATTGTAGCGTGACGAGGCTGACTTTTCCCATCCTCGTTGCAGACTAGCTGTCACAGATGGACGATATGCCTCTCAAGGGGTGAGTAAACCCGTTCAAAAAGAATCAAGTATTGAAGAACTCGATTCCCGATTCTGCGTGATCGGATTTTCAGCCACCCTGCCGCCCGACAACACGGCTTCTAGCACGGGGAGCATGGATGTCACGCGGCGCGCACGAATGACGAAATCCCACAACGGTTCAAGCTTTTTCCATCCGCCCGCGTAAGCGATGTGGCGGAGCTGCCCCTTGAGCGTCGGCTTACTCGCTGCCCCTTGCAAGATCGATCCCCATCGGTAGAAATCACGGTAGGCACGCCAATACCCCGCTTTCAACGCTTCCGGGCTGATCCGCGCGGGCTTGTAGACAACATGGCGTGTGTCGTACAAATCCCAATTGGAAGTCGTCAGGCGATTTTCCGTCTGCATCCGCTTGTACAGCGCAGTATCCGGGTACGGCGTCAAAATATGAAAGGTCGCCGTTTCGATGCCCTGCTCAACTGCCCATGCCACCGTGCGATCAAAAACCGTCTCGTCATCCTGATCCATCCCGAATACGAAACTGCCGTTGACCATCACCCCAAATTCATGCAGACGGCGGATCGCCGCGTTGTAATCGCGGTTAAGGTTTTGATGTTTGTGCTGTTCTTTCAGGCTTTCAGGATTTAGTGTTTCAAAGCCGACGAATAGACTGCGCAGCCCCGAAGCCACCGCTTTTTCCAGTAATCCCGATCTCAAGACCGCTTGAACCGTGCCCGCCGCCTGCCATAACCGGTTCATGCCGCGCATCCCATCGAACAGTGCCGCCGCAAAGCGCGCATTTCCGAACAGGTGATCATCAAGGAAATACAGGTGACGCCCCGGCAGCCGCTCGATTTCCGCCAGCGCGTCATCAACGGCTTGCGTGTAGAAGCTCTTCCCACCTTTGAAAAATGCTTCTTTGTAACAGAAGTCGCACACATGCGGGCATCCGCGCGAGACGACAATTGAATTCGGCACGAGATACAAATGACGCTTGATCAAATCTCGTCGAATGTGCGGCATGCCGATCAGGTCGCGCACCTGCGATTGGTAAACTTTCTGCGGCGTTCCCGCGCGAAAGTCACTCAGAAATTTGGGAAAGGTGTCCTCACCGGGACCGAGAAAGATGGAATCAGCGTGGGGTGCGGCTTCATCGGGCAGTGAGGTGACATGCAGCCCACCAAGCGCGACATACGCACCTTTCGCCCGATAATGATCCGCAATCTGATAAGCGCGGTACGCCGACGTGATGTACACCTGAATCACAACCAGATCGGGTTCATCGTTCAAGTCAAGTGTTTCGACATGCTCATCTTGAATGGTGACTGCGTCATCATCGCTCAAGTATCCGGCAAGCGTCGCCAACCCCAGCGGCGGAAAAAGGGAATACTTGATCGGGCGGAAAAACGGACTTTTCGCTTCGGTCAGTGCGGGTAGGATCATTTTGACGTTCATGGGACGCGCTCTCGCTTTGCTGATGAGGTACGGTGTTACTTTATGGGAAAGCGGGAGCATGATTCCACCGCTCACGTGCGCGGCACAAAGCACCTGAGTGCTTGACGAAGGTGGAAAATCGCATACGGTCAGAATATAAGGAGGGGTCATGCTGCGAACGCTGTTGGTTGAGGACAATTTACGCCTGCAAACGGCGCTCAAAGCGGGGCTGGAAGCCACCGGAGCGATCACGGTGATCGGGATGATCACACGGGGCGGGGCTGTCGTCGATGCCTGTATTACGCATGAGCCGCAGGTGATCCTGATGGATGTCGCGCTTGAGGACGATGTCACCGGGATTGAGGCAGCAGTACGGGTGCGGCGTGAGTTCCCCCGGATGCCGGTCGTCTTCTACTCGATCCAAGACGATGACCGGTATTATCGCGCTTTTCGGCAGGCGGGAATTCTCAGCCACTACGCGTATGTGCGCAAATCGAATTATCTTCTGCCGGAGATGATCGTTCCGCTGCTCCGAGACGCGGCAGCAGGTCGAAGTTTCATCGACCCGGACATCGAAATGCGCGTTCACGAAGTCCACCAGCGCGATCAACGTGATCCGATGGTTCTGTTGGAGCCGAATGAACAAACGGTCGTGCGGCTGCTCGCACGCGGCTTGACCAACGAGCAGATCGCTGCACAAATGGGCTTCCGCGATAAACGGACGATCAGCCGTACGAACGGACAGATTTATGCGGCATGGGGGTTGGTCGAAAGCGCGACCGACGAGAAAATCGCGCGCACCCGTGCAGCGATCATCGCGCTGACTCACCGCCTAATTCAATGGGATGCTGAAGGACGCTCGTTTGTGCAGAACGAGCGCGGAGAATGGGAAGTATGGACGGAATAGTCACCGGGGTTTTCTGGCTGGATTGGGCGCTTCTGGCGGTATCCCTGTTTAATGCCATGATGCTGCTCTGGTTAGGACTGACAATTCTCCTCAATGCGGATCGTCAGCATTGGGGGGTATGGCTGCTCGGCGGTGGTGCGCTTGCCGGAGCGCTGTTCTTTGTCAGTCACACAGCGATCCTCGGTCAACAGCGCTCCCTCAATTTTGATGGAGTCAACTTCTGGTGGCAGATCGGCTGGATTCCAGTCACGATTGCACCGTTCGCGTGGTATGTGCTCATGTTGTGGTACGGCGGATTTTGGTCGTCAACAGATTTCCGACTGCGCCGCCGCCATCAAACCGCTTACCGGAGTTTGACCTTTCTTGCGGTGCTTGCGGTAATCCTTCTATTGATAGCAAAGCCAGTGCCATCCTACGAAGAGGTCACTCAACTCGATCTCTCGCAGGCGGCAGTCATCGGCAGTGTGCCGGTACTGTTTCTATTTCCCGTGTTTATGGTCGGCTGTATCCTGCTTTCCATAGATGCACTGCGTTTTTTGCATGCTGCGTCAAGTTCGGATGCCGATCTCGCGCGCCAGCGTTCACGACCATGGTTGATCAGCGCGTCGGGTATTTTGCTTTTAGTCAGCCTGTTCGTCTTTCTCTTCGTCGGGCTGGTGATCTTCATGGCTCCCCAACGTGCCTTGACCACGTTTAGCATTCAAACGATCGGCGCGTTTGATCTCGTCCTGTCCTCGTTGATTGCCGCTGCGACGTTGATGATGGGGCAGGCGGTGGTCAGTTATGAAGTGTTTACCGGCAGAAGCCTTCCCCGGCGTAACCTGTTCAGGCAGTGGCGCAGTCTGGTGATCCTTGCCGCCGGATACGGTGTTGTCGTGGGGTGGACGTTGGCGGCACAAATTCGCCCGATCTACAGTCTGCTGCTCACCACTGGTGTTATCGTGGTCTTTTATGCGCTCTACACATGGCGCTCATTCGTCGAACGCACGCGCTTCATGACCAACTTACGCCCGTTTATCAGCACACAAAATCTCGTGGGGAGTTTTCTGGGTCAAAATGGCAGTATGCAGGGGCGAGCAGCGGGACTGCTTCAAGCGATCTGCCGTGAAGTGCTCAGTACGGAGCGCGCCCAGCTCACGCCGCTCGGAACCCTGATGCCGCTGGTGGGAAAAGGGCTTGTTTATCCGCCTGAGATCTCAACGCCACTCATGCCGCCGCCGAAGCAGTTAAATACGGAGACTCTCACCCTCAATCCGACGGTCTATGGCGGATACTGCTGGGCGATTCCCTTGTGGACGGAACGCGGCTTGAGCGGTGCGCTGCTGATCGGCAGTAAACAGGATGGCGGCGTTTATTCACAAGAGGAGATCGCAATCGCACAGGCGGCAGGCGAACGTATTCTCGATATGCTGGCAGGCGAAACCATGGCGCGCAGTCTTATTGACCTACAACGACAGCGAATTACGCAGACCCGCTTGATCGATCTGCGCACCCGGCGCACACTGCATGATGATGTGCTTCCCGTTATTCATGCCACCCTCCTTGAGTTGAGCGGCACGGCGCGAGCGCAAGTCATTTCACCGGAGATCGTCCACAGCCTGAGCGATACGCACCGCCGCATTGCCGATCTGATCCGCGATCTACCGCCTCTGACTCCGGCGGACGCAGCCACATCTGACTTAGTTGGCGAAATAAAGCGGATGATGGGGGCAGAATTCGCCAGCGCCTTTGCAAAAATTCATTGGGAGATTAATGCCACGCACGACGCTGATTCGCTGGTACAAGAGATTGTACTTGGTGCGGCGCGCGAAATCGTCCGCAATGCGGCAGTGCATGGGCGCGGCGAGGAAGCAAATCGTGCGATTACCTTGTCGATCCGGCTTCGACGCGATGAAGCCTTTGTGATTGAAATTCAAGATGATGGCGTTGGCTTAGGAAATGCGCCCCTCAGCACAAGCGGGAGCGGCTTGGCGCTGCATTCAACGCTGCTGGCACTCATTGGCGGCACACTCACAGTCGAAAATGTGCCGGGGGGCGGGACGTTGGCGCGAATTAAGATTTAGCGGCTGACTACCCCGCCAGATTTTCCACATTCAGGATCGCGCGATCAATATCCGCGATTGAAAGCACAAGTCAACAGCGCTTCGGTATAATCCGCGTACACGCTCAACAAGACTGGATGTTCTCATGAGAGCCGCCGCTGTACGAGTCTGGACTGCCGCCGCCGTGTTGTGGATGTTCGCCGTGTTCACCACACAGGTATTTTCACAGCCCATCGCCGCGCAGCCATTCTTCCAAGCGGACAGCGACTCGCTTGTTTCGCAAAAAGTGCTGGCAGGTCTGACGGTTGGTGAGGAATTTCAGCAGTACGGCGGATTCTTACATTACGTCAGCCGCTATTATGACCGGATCGAGGATGGCAGTTTAGACACACTGCCCTATCTCTCGCAGTCCGGCTTGCAGGGCATGATCACCCACCTGTTTTACCAGATCGCGCACCCATTGATGAGCGGCGACACGTTCTTGACGGTCGCCCGCGCCGTGAATGCGCTCATGTGGATTGGCGTGATTCTGCTGGTGATCTTTCAGGTCTTGGGGACGCGCGGACTTCCCGCAGTCGCCGCCGCCGCTGTCGTGATCCTGTTCCTTCGCATCCTGTCCGAGTACTCCTTGAGCGTGTACTGGGTAATTTGGGCGCATTTTCTGCCGTTCGCCGCCGCGTTTGTACTGTATCCGCGTGTCTTGAAGGGCAAAATGAGTTTTATCGCCTTCTGCCTTGTGATCGCTGCGTTGGTCACGATGAAAGCCCTCTCCGGCTACGAGTACATCACCAATGTGATCGCCGCGCCGTCCGTGCCGATTGTATTTTACGGGCTGCGCGAGAAAATGCCGCTCCGCACCGTGATTCTGCGCATCATCGGGATCGGAATCGCGGGGTCAATCGGATTCGCGGCGGCGGTGGGCATTCACGTTGTTCAGGGGACGCTTTACTTCGGCTCGGTCGATCAGATTTTGAGCAAGATCGCGGATCGCGCAGCGGAGCGCACGATTGGCACGCGCCCCGAAGCGTGTTTTCAAGGGAATATCTTGCAAATCGGCGCGCAAAGTCTGCTGCTGCCATCCGTCCCGTATTTGATCAGTTCGCCGCTGGTAATCGTGCTCCTCGTCGCGGGTATGTTCATCGGTCATGCGGTCATTCCGTTGGAACGCGCTCCCAAGTTGATCCGCGCGCTGTTTTCATATTATGCGGTCGCGTTCACGCTGATTGGTGTTGGCGTGGCGCTGGTGCTGCGCTACGCCCTGTTCGTGATCGAAGCGCCGTATTTCACGCTGGCGATCATCCTATTGTTCGCGGGAAGTGCCGGGTTGATCGTGCTGGCGTTTGTGCTGCCGCGCCGGAAGCCTATCGTGGATTACACCGCGCGGCGATCTGAACTGCGCACGTTGGGATGGGCGACCCTATTTTCGATCCCGGTCTCGTGGACATGGCTGCTATTCGCGTCCGGGCATGTCGCCTGCCATCCGACGATCAGCGCGATCACGTTTTACATGCCGTTCGGGGTGATGTTCGCCGTTTTGATCCCCGCCGTGCTGTCGACACGTCCGCCACAGGATGTCACGTCTGGCGCGTGATTCCTGTCACCAACGCCTTGTTGTAAGTTCTTACATCTGCAATACTCTACACCTACGTGACTATTTCGCTCAAAGGGTATGCGATGCTCAAGGCTGTTCTGTTCGTACTGCTTTCCGCGCTCGTCTTGATTCCAGTTAGCGCTCAAGAATCCCCGGTTTCACCGCTCGATTTTCGTGCCAACGGCGAGGATTTCATCCGGCAGGGGTTTGTCTCCAAAGATGGTTGGTCGCTCCAGTTTGATCATGTGATCGTCGCGCTTTCCCACATTCGTGCCTTTCAGACCAATCCGCCATTTGATCCGTTTTCCGGCGAACTAACGCGGAGCGCAGTCATGGTCGGCTTACCCGGTCAGCATGTGATCGATCTGGCGGAAGGGGACGAAACTGCCGTACCGCTCCTGATCGGCACGGTCAGCGATGCACCTATCGGTTATTACAATGCCGTCTCGTTTGAGTTGTCCCCCGCGCTGGATGGCGAGTATGCGGGTTATGCCCTCGTGATCGATGGCACGGCGGCGCGTGACGGACAAACTATCGACTTCATGATCCGTATCGATACGATTTCAACATATGACTGCGGCGCGTACATTGGTGATGAGCGCAAAGGTATTCTTCAAGAAGGTGCGCCGGGTGAAGTCGAACTCACTTTCCACCTCGATCATGTGTTTGGTGATGCCGGAACACCGCTCGAAGACTCGCTGAATACGCTCGCGCCGGGGTTTGACATGTTCGCGGCACTCGCGTCAAACGGCGCGCTCGATGTTTCGCTGGCTGACCTCGAAGCCGGATTGAGTGCCGCCGATTATCAACTGCTGGTGGAGATTCTGCCGACGCTCGGTCACACGGGCGAAGGTCACTGCCATGAGTATTAGAAGCTGAAAGTGGAAGAGAGGTTGTCCGGCACTGCGACTGCCTTCTCACCCCCCGACCCCCTCTCCATCGCAAGCGATAGAGAGGGGGCGCAAGGCGCTTTGTTTTCTCCCCTCTCTAACCGAAGGTTGGAGAGGGGCAGGGGGTGAGGAGTAGTAAGCGTGAGAAAACACATGGAGACTCAACGTTGAACATGAAGCGATTTGTGCTGTTTTTTCTACTTTTAGTGATCCTCCCCACTTCGAGCGCCGCGGCGCACGGCGTAGAGATCGCGTACACGATCGATTCCGCCAGCGGCGTGATCACGGTGCGCGCGGCGTTTGATTCGGGTGAGGTACTTTCCGAGGCGCAGGTCGCAATTTTCGCGCCCACTGACTTGATCAACCCTTGGATGACAGGCGTCACCGATGCGGACGGCGCGTTTAGCTTTACGCCGGATTACACCATCGAGGGCGTGTGGGATGTGCAGATTCGCAAAGCAGGTCATGGCGGCTTGATTCATCTCACGCTTGACGCAAGTATGATCCCGTCCGCCAATTCTGTCGTTTCGGCAGCACCTGTTTCAGTAGATACGCCCGCGCTTGGGAACGGCTTCACCCCTTTGCAGGTGATCATCATGTCCGCCAGCGTGATCTGGGGGTTCATCGGTACGGCGCTGTATTTCTCGCGCCGCAAGACAGGAACGACGTAAGATGCATATTCCTGATGGAATTCTGCCAGCCGAAGTCGCTGTCGGCGGGTATGTCGTCACCGCCGCGATCACATGGGTATCGCTGCGGCGGATTCAGAAAGAGCCGGATTTTGAGTCGAAGATTCCCAAAGCCGCCCTGCTGACCGCCGCCTTTTTCGTCGCATCGTGGATTCACATCCCGCTTCCGCCGACGAGCGTGCATCTCGTCTTGAACGGACTGCTCGGTGTGGTTTTGGGGTGGTTCGCTTGCCCTTCGATCCTTGTCGGCTTGTTTCTGCAAGCGGTGATGTTTCAGCACGGCGGCTTAACCTCGCTCGGAGTCAACGCTGCGATGATGGGCATCCCCGCGCTGATCGCTTACGGGGTGTATGGGCTGCGCCCGCGTCAGCCGCTGTGGGGGAACGTATTCGCGTTTATCGGCGGAGCGGTCGGCTTGGGGCTGGCGGCGGGGATCGCCTTCACGATCCTGATCGCCACGATTCCAGCCTATATGGACGCGGACGCCGAACGCGCCGCGATCACTGCGCTGACGCTGGCGCATCTCCCGTTAGCCGTGATCGAAGGCGTGTTTACAGCGCTGATCATCGCGTTTTTGCGGCGCGTGCGCCCGGAGCTTGTGAGCGCTGATGCAGTTACGCCTTGACGAGTATGCCCACCTCGATTCCCCGATACACCGTTGGGAGCCGCGCGCGAAATTTCTCGCTCTGTTCGCGCTGATCATCGCCTTTTCGATGGTGCGCGATCTGCGCGTTGTTCCGCTCATGCTGGCGATTACGGCGGGGTTGTATGCGCTGGCGCGGCTTCCCGTTTCCTTCTTGATCGAAAGGCTGAAGTATCCGGGCGTTTTTTTGCTGGCTTTGGTGATCATCCTGCCGCTGTTCACGGGCAGCACCGTGATCGCGCAGATTGGGTTTCTCAGCGTGCGCGCTGAAGGGCTGACGTACATGGTGCTTGTCGTCAGTCGGTTTGCGGCGATCTTGACCGTTTCACTTGTCCTGTTCGGCACAGCGCCGTTTATGACCCATGTGCGCACGCTCCGCCGCTTGGGAATTCCGCCGCTTCTCGCGGATCTGCTCCTGCTTACGGTGCGCTATCTGTTCCAGATCGCGGACACGTTTCAGCGGATGCAGATCGCCATGCGGCTGCGTGGGTTTGCGCTCACCCGCTTGAACGGTCGCGGCGCGTCTCAGCTTGCCGGACTGCTGGCGAGTTTGTTTATCCGCAGTTACGAGCAAGCGGATCGCGTATATCACGCCATGCGCTTGCGGGGGTACGGGGAAAGCTCCTCACCCCCTGCCCCTCTCCAACCTTCGGTTAGAGAGGGGAGAAAACCAGCATTTGACTCCCCCTCTCTATCGCTTGCGATGGAGAGGGGGTCGGGGGGTGAGGATGTTTTTGAGGGGAACAATATGACCCCACCCGCCCTCTCGATCACCCGTTTGACATTCAGTTATCCGGGACGACCGCCTGTGCTGAACGGAATCGATCTCACCGTTCAGCACGGCGAGCGCGTCGGCGTGATCGGCGCAAACGGCGCGGGCAAAACCTCGCTGTTTTTGACGATCTGCGGCGTACTCGCACCCTCAAGCGGGGAGATTCGCGCCGGGGGTGAGCTTCTGCCGCCGGGAAAAGTTCAGCCGTCGATTGGGTTGGTTTTTCAGAACAGCGATGATCAATTGTTTTCGCCGTCTGTGCGCGAAGATGTCGCATTCGGCGCGGTCAACTTGAGCCTGAGCGCCGACGAAGTCGAAGCGCGGGTGAGCGAAGCCCTCACACTCACAGGTGCGGCGCACCTTGCGGATCGCGCGCCGCATCATCTATCGGGAGGCGAAAAGCGCATGGTGGCAATCGCGGCGGTGCTGGCGATGCGCCCGCGCTTGGTTTTGTACGATGAACCGGACGCGAATCTTGACTCACGCGCTCGCCGCCGCTTGATTCACTTTTTGCAAGCCGCGCCGCACACGCTTCTGCTCGCCTCACACGATCTCGAATTGATTCTCGAAGTCTGCGACCGTGTAATCGTATTGGACGAAGGGCGGGTTGTCGCGGATGGCGCGGCGCGTACAATCATGGCGGATCAAGCGCTGATGCAGGCGCACGGGTTGGAAAAGCCGCATTCGTTGATCCCGCACACGCATGTTTTGGACGCCGGGAGCAATTCCCATGAATGATACCGAACGCATCTTAAACCGCCTCCGCGAACAAGGCGAACGCTTGACGATCCAGCGCAAGCAGGTGATCGAGGCGCTGACCGACAGCGGCGCGCACATGACCATCGGCGCTATTCGCCAGCATATCAGCGCGCATACCGGCGACGACTCGCTGACTGAGCCGACGATCTACCGGATTTTGCAGTGGCTTAAAGACATCGGCGTGATCGCGCAGACGGACATCGCCCAGTCGGGGGTGGTGTATCAGGTAATCGGCGCGCCGCCACATCATCATTTGATCTGCTTGCGCTGCGGCTGCATTTCGGATCTGCCGGATGCGCTGTTTGACGAGGTGCGCGCTCGCATCCGAGACGATTATCAATTCCAGCCGAGAATCGATCACATGGCGATTTATGGGTACTGCGCGCAGTGCACCGAGTAACTGCGTCTTGAAGCGGCGCGCGTTTTCCTGTAGACTGAACCTTGTTGGCTCCGTAGCTCAGCGGTAGAGCACCCGCCTTTTAAGCGGAGTGTCGAAGGTTCGATCCCTTCCGGAGTCACATTTACCATACTTCGCTTCATCCTCCAACGTGGCAGCGCGCAGCACGATAAACTGATCTGCCCAAGCTTCAGCTTAAAGTCTACAATCGGTCGCATATCTAAGTCTTAGCGGAGTGGGCGTGATATTGTCCACTTGCCGCTTATTCGCGGACTGCACAACTGGCATTGGCGAAACGATGATCCGCTTTCAGGTTCGTACACTCGCGTTGGTAGTACTGGTCTTGTTGAGCGCTTTCGTCTTGGTGATGGCGTTCGATTTTCCCGTCACTGTGCCCTATGCCAATGTCGATTTTTATACGTATTACGCCGGGGCGGTGTTGTTCAACCAGCGGCAGAACATCTACAGCAGCGCACTCACAGGTGACCTACTCAACAACTTGAATCTGCCGTATATCCCATACAGTGATTACATTTATCCGCCATATATGGCGCTTGCGCTCGCGCCTTTTGTGGATATCGGCGGGCGCGTACTGGCAGCCCTTTGGGGTTTCCTCAACCTTGCCGCGTTTGCGCTCAGCTTATATTGGCTGGCAGACATGCTGACCGAGTCGGTCAACGTTACACGCATTTTTTGGGGGTTTCTGCTGCTCGGATTGGTATTCCCGCCGACCTTGTACGCACTCTCCGTCGGTCAGGTCAACATGATCGTGCTCGCGCTTGTAATCGGCGCGTTCCGTTGGGATCACCACGACCGGCATCGCACCGCTGGAATTGCGCTCGGAGCAGCGATCCTCATTAAAGTCGCGCCGATTTTGCTCATCGTGTACTTTCTTGCGCGGCGACGCTGGCAAACGACCCTCTACACCGTACTGACCGGGACACTGGTCGTTCTAGTCACGCTGCCCGCGACCTTGGACTACAACGTGATCTTCGTGCGTGATGTCCTGCCGTTCTTGTCCACCCTACAGCCGCACCCGGTCAATCAATCGCTGAACGGGTTTTTCGGGCGACTGCTGACCGACTCGGTGTTTGCAGACGGGTGGGTGTCCACGCCCGATCTGGCGCGCACTGTCACTGTGGTGGCAAGCGCGGCGCTCGTTGGATGGAGTTTCTGGACAGTTGTCCGCAGTCAGCACCGCCGCCCAGCGGACATGCCGCAAAACCTATCCGCGTATCTACTGCTCCTGCTGATCTCGATCATCGTTTCGCCGCGCGCATGGGAAAACCTCTATGTGCTGGTCGCCGCGCCAGTGCTCCTGCTGATCTTCGGGTGGCACACATCAACCCGATCAGTGCGCATCCTGACGGCGGCTGTGGTTGCGCTGATGCTCATTCAGCGGGTGTGGGCGTTTCATGGCGAGTCGCCGCTTCTCTATCCCCAACTGCGCGCAGTCCCCCTGCTGATGTCACTCGGTCTCTATGGAGCTTTATGCTTGTGTGCGGCGTTATACCGTAAAATTAGATGATCCTTATTCACCGTTTGAGTGTTCCTTATGGAAGTTTTTATCAGCTATCGCAATCGTCCTGATCAACGTGCCGTTGCCCTTCAGTTATATGATTTTCTACAAAACGAATGTGGCTGCAAAGCATTTCTCGACCGTCGTTCGATAACTCCCGGTCTCGACTGGGATGTGCAGATTGAAGAAGCGCTCGAACGCGCCGATGTGATCGTCGGTGTGATGACCCCACAGGCAATTCGGCGTCCCGTTGTTATGGCGGAGTGGGAGCGGGCACTTGATAAACCGCGTGGTCGCCTTTTGCTGATGCGCTTTCGTCCCTGTACGTTGGAAAAACACGACGACTTCGGCAAAATCCAATTCATCGATATGGTTGACCGACCGAAAGAAGACGCGTTCGCAGCACTCCGCGCGCGGTTAGCCGAGATCGAACGCGAGATCGCAGCATCCCCTGAATCCGCCGCCAAACGTCTTCCATCGGTTTCGACGCGCATACGCCCTACCGACGAACGCAATATTATGCGCAGGGTCAAAGTTCAGTGGGTCGACTCGGTGCTTGAAAAGTCACTGACTGACTTGGACGTGGGTGATTTTGTGATGCCGTCCCCCAATTTAGTTGTGCGCGATCCTGAGCGCGAGTTGGGGGACAATGCCGAAGCATCCGAACACCGCACGATTGAGATCGCGTATAAGCGAAGCGGCAGGCGCTTGATCATTCTCGGTGAACCGGGATCAGGGAAGACAACCGAACTCCTCAAACTGGCGAAAAGCCTCCTTGAACAAGCCAACGCCAACCCCGACGCGAGCATTCCGGTGGTGCTGAATCTGTCCTCGTGGGTGCTGGCATACAACGCCGCACAGCCGTCTCAGGGAGAGATGCCCGTCACACCGGACTTTCTCGAATGGGTGGCGGATGAGTTGAAGATCAGCTACCAAATTTCAAGAAAGGCATCGCAGCGGTTTATCGAAGAACGCCGTTTCGTGCTGCTGCTGGATGGTTTAGACGAGGTGCGCGAGGACTTGCGAGTCCCACTGGTTGAATCGATCAACCGGTTTGTCGCAGAAGAAGGCAAAGATTCAGTCAGTATGGTGATTTGCAGCCGCGTTGACGAGTTTGAAGCGTTATCTCCCTATTTCGACAATCCCTATCGAATTGAAGTGCGCCGCCTGACGCCAGAGCAGGTGCGTGAATCGATCAGTCACCATGATTATTTGTCGAATCTGGCGCAAGCGCTGGAACGCGACCCCGACCTGATGGAGCTTGCGCGCGTCCCGCTGTTTCTACTGCTGCTGGTGAAGACATACTGCAACGACGGTGAGGTAATCCATACCCTGCTGGATCTAAAGCCGGGGGAGCGCAGTGATGCGCTCTTGGAGCGGTATGTGAAAACCCGTCTGCGGCACTCGAACACGTACACGTATGCGCCTGCGCGCCAGTATTTGGGTTATCTTTCCCATTGGATGAAGGAACGCTCGCTGTCAATCTTCCTGCTTGAACAAATGCAGGTTCATACACTTGCACTCCGCCATCGGCAGTGGTATTTCGCGTTGACCCGCCTGTTGGGAATGCTGTTGTTCGGAATCCCTTACGCCGCACTCGGTGGGCTGATGTTGGAGCGCCATTACGGATCGCTGGCGTGGAGTGTCGCCGCGCCGGTGTTGACGACTAGCGTCGGGGTTTTATATTTGAGCACCAATGAACGCTTCTTGAGTCGAAAGATGCGCGCATTTGTCGTCGGCGCAGCCGTGATTCCCGCCGCATTGGTGATCCAGTATGCGGTCATACCCCCATTGAGCGTGATCATTGCCGTTTCCCTAGGGGTTGGGATCGGCGCGCTTTCCTACTGGGCGCTCAGCCGCAACATCGGCTCGATGAACGAGGATGATCGTGATATCTACCCCGTAGAAACGCTGCACTGGTCGATACCCAAGATGCTGCTCAGCGTTGGCGCGCTGGTTGGGGCGGCTGTCGTCGTGATCGGAGTCATGTGGCTGGTGTTCGGTCGTCCATCGCTGCTGATGATTTTGCCTGCCTGCTTCCTTGTGAACGGCGTGTCCGGCGGAATCGTCGGTGAACCGGATCGCGTTGGGAATATTCGTTATCCCGGCGGTGGGATTACGCGCTCGTTTGCCAACGGGCTGCTGTTGGTGCTGGGGTTCACCCCGTTGAGCATCGCAGCCGCGCTGTTTGCCGGAATCGTGTTGTTCGGCTTACCTGCCGAGGACGTGCTGCCCGTCGCGGTTGCGGGCGGCTTCGCGGCGTCACTGCCGTTAGCGCTGCTGTATGGACTCTTCGACGGACTGAAATACGTGATCCTGCGCGCAATTCAGGTGGTGACCCACAGCACGCCAACCAATCTGCTCTCGTTTCTTTTATATGCGAAGAAGAACGAGCTGATGAGGCAAACGGGGCGTGGATTTCTGTTCATTCATCGCTATTTGTTAGATTATTTTGCTGAACGGTATCGTCGTCCGGTATAAGGCAGAGCGCCATTCTGAACGCGAACGAACAAACATTGACACGTCGTCTATTTGCGGTCATTCTGCCGCGTCCACTCGGACTTCAGCACAAAGGCATGTTCTTCTGGCATGGCTTCATAATCGCCATGCCGCTTTATGCCGCTTCACAGCCTAATGTTGCGCTGATGTTACGCGCTTTGATTTTCTTCTTCGCCCAAGAAATCCTGCTTCAGCAGGCGAAGTTTCTTTGGAATGATGTGCGCGACCGCACCCACGACACTGCTGCCGGGATCAACGCTGATCGTTTCCAGCTTGCATCGTTTGCCTCACCCACTGCCGCCATGCGCCATGTCATTATTCGCTGGGGGATGGCGCTCTTCTTAGGTTTGGCGCTGTCACCGTCATTCTTGATCGTTTTGCTGGCAGTCTCTGCGCATCAAATTCTGTATGAATGGGTCTTCAAGCCCATGTCGGGCAAACACCCTATCATTTATTTCGTTTTCCTGTGTTTTAACCTACCGCTGAGGGTGTTGGGTGGTTTCGTCTGTTTGCTTGACTTAGCAAGCGTGGGCGCGAATCCGATATTGGGCATCACCCTGCTGATATTCTACTTGCTGTCGTGGTCATCCCTCAGCAATCAAGCGCTCGTTGAAGCGCATCGTTTTGCGGGCGATGCAGCATTTACCCGATATGCGTATCTGCGACCAGACCGCTGGTTGAGCATTTCTGGTTTCCTCAAGTATTGGCAGAAGGGTGATCAGCGTCCTCTGCCGCAGCCACGTCTTCCTCGCCCGCACTCTTTCTTCTTCTACGAAAACGGTCGAAGGATGGCGGCAATCGCGCTGTTCCCCGCAGTCGTCATCGCTCTGCTGCTTGGACGAGAATTTGCCTCTGGCACGATGCTGTCGTCGGTGCTTTGGTGGGCAATTTTAGGGGTCACGGCGGTGCTTACACCCGTGACGCTCCGCGATACCGGTTTCGGGAACATGAAACCTACGTGGCGAAAGGTGCTGCGCCTGCTCATCCCGCTCATGTTCGCTGCATGGATCGGTACTGCGGTGCTGACGTTGTTCACAGTGAGTCTCGCGAACGCGATGTGGTTCCTAATCATCTACGTTACTTTTCATTTTCTGCTGTATGTGGATGCGCCGCCCTAACAGACTCGGTTGCTTCATTCTGTCACCTTGGTTGGTGCACAATCTGATGAATCCGCGCCGGACTCAATCCGTACACACGCGCTAAGTCGGACAACCGCTCGCGGATTACCTCATCTCGCGTCGGGCGAGCGTACAGCCGATCCAAAAGGTATCTCGTCGCCCAATCGACCACATCCTTCCGGAGTCATTTTTGATTCCCGCAGCATAATCTGCGTATTTGCGCGATTTACTCATACAATAGAGGGGTGCGCCGACGATCTCGAAGGGATGCCGCCCCCATGAGCCACCCGACTGAAAATCCGTTTCATCACCCCAACGCCATGATCAGCAGCACCATCCGCGATCTGCCGGATCACCGCGAACAGGCGAAAGACGCTTGTTTGCGGACGAGTTTCTTTCCCGTCATGATGGAACAGAGTCCCGCTAGCCCGCGTGACGCCGTGACCGAATCGCTGCGCTTGGTCGAAAGCGCGCCGGTGTACATCGGGATTTATGCGCACCGCTACGGATTCGTGCCGGACGATGACGCGGTGAATCCCAACCGGATCAGCGTGACCGAGATGGAATACAATCGCGCGAAAGCACTGGGCAAAGAGCGCCTGATCTTCGTCATGCACGACGATCACCCGCTGAAAAGCGGCGACATCGACAAAGGCGACAAAGCCGCCAAACTGCAAGCCTTCAAAGATCGCGTGATGGGCGAAAATATCGTCCAATTCTTCAAATCGCCGGAGGACTTGCGCGCCCACATCGTGCAAAGTCTCGCCCAATCCGAGCACCGCCTCAAGGCGAACGCCGCCGCCCTCCACCGCGATACCGACATCCCCGCCGCGCCTGAGCCGTACATCGCGCACCCGTATGTCCTGTTGAGCGCATCGCAGCTCGTCGGGCGACAGCGGGAACTCAACCTGCTCACCGATTGGGTCGCCAAGCCGTCGTCCCCCCTCTACCGGGCGCGGATGCTGCACATCGTCGCCATCGGCGGGATGGGCAAAAGCGCCCTGACATGGAAATGGTTCACCGAGATCGCGCCGCTCGAAATGCCGTCGTTGGCGGGGCGCATCTGGTGGAGCTTTTACGAAAGCGACGCCCACTTTGAAAACTTCGTGATCCGCACCCTCGCTTACGTGAGCGGTCAGCCGCGCGCCGTGATCACCCAACTGCCGCCGCCGAAACGCGAACAGCAGTTGATCGACCACCTGAACGCCAAGCCGTTTTTGCTGGTTCTGGACGGCTTGGAGCGCATCCTGATCGCCTACGCGAAGATGGACGCGGCGCACCTGATGGATGACGACATCGACGAACGCACCGCCAACCGTGTCGCCGGGGCGTGGGGCTTGCCGGAGAGCGCCGCGCAGTCGTTCATCGGGCAGCATCAGCTCCGCAAAACGGCTGATGTGCGCGCCGGGCAGTTTTTGCGCAAGCTGGCGGGCGTGCAGCAGTCGCGCATCCTCGTGAGCACGCGCCTGTACCCGGCAGATGTACAAACCATCATAGGCGACCCCATGCCGGGATGTTTCGCCGTGTTCCTCCCCGGCTTGACCGACGACGACGCGGTTGATCTGTGGCGGCGCATGGGCGTAAGCGGCACGCGCGAACACCTGCTGCACCTGTTCAAGCAGTTCGATAACTACCCGCTCTTGATCCGCGCCTTAGCCGGAGAAGTGGCGCGCTACCGCCGCGCACCGGGAGATTTTGACGAGTGGGTCACGCACAATCCCGATTTTGGGCGTGTGCTGGCGAACCTGCGCAGCGAAGACCGCAAAGCGCATGTGATGGACTACGCCTTACGCGGCTTGAAGCCGGCAGAAAAGCAGGTGTTGGACACGATCGCCGCCTTCCGTATGCCCGCCACGTATACCACCCTCGCGGCGCTGTTCGTAAGTGATGGACAAGGGAAAAGCCGAAGTAAAGCGCATGAAAATCGTCCGGCATCTCCTCCGGGTGACGCGTTTGCGCCCCTCTCCGAATTCGGGGAGGGGTCGGGGGAGGGGTCAGCGCCCAAACTTTTCAAATCCGAACCCGAACTCGACGCCGTCCTCGATACCCTTGAAGATCGCGGGCTGGTCGGGTGGGATCGGATCGCCAACCGTTACGACCTGCACCCGATCGTGCGCGCGGTCACATGGGGCGGCGTGAATGCCGACCAGCAGCGCGGGATTTACAGCACGATCAGCGACCACTTCACGCCGCTCTCGAAAAATGTGCCGGATTATCTCCAAGTTGAAAGCTACGACGATCTCACCCCGGCGGTGGAGCTGTACAACGCGCTCGTCGGCATGGGACAGTATGATGCGGCGCGTTCTTTGTTCCGCGAGCGCATCGACGACGCCACGTTGTATCGCCTGAGCGCCGCCCGCCAGCGCGTCGATCTGCTCGAACGGCTGTTCCCGGATGGGGTTGATCAGCCGCCGCGTTTGACTGATAAGCGTCTTCAGGGAGGGACGTTGAACGCGCTGGCGCAGGGATATCAGTTCATTGGACAGCCGGGGAGCGCTGTTTCACTGTTTCGTTTGGGCGCGGTAATGGCTGACGAACTTGGCAACAAGGGTGATCTCGCCGTCGGGCTGCGCAACCTCGCGGATGCCGCCCGCCTGTCCGGGAGCTTGCGCCTGAGCGAGTCGTCCGCGCGGCGCGCGCTCATCCTGTCGCGGGAGGCGCAAGCTCGCTTCGATGAGGCGCTCAGCCTGGATAGGCTCGGTCTGGCGCGGCTGGCGCGGGCGGGCAGCGCGCATAGGCGCGGATTGGCGCGGGGGCGGGATGCACACGATCCGGTGTACGCGGAGGCGGGGGCAGCGCTGCGGCGTTCACTGCAACCGTGGATTGACCTATCAATCAAGCAAGGTGAAGGCTTTATCAATGCCTTCCTCTCCGAGTGGGCGCTGGCGGGTGGCGATCATGCCGTTGCCCGCATCTACGCCGACCGTGCATGGGAACTCGCACACATCGAACGGTACGAAGGCGATTTCATCCGGGCGGCGGTGCGTCAGGGGCAGGCAGCGCTGGCATTGAACGATCTCTCCACCGCCGATGAACGCCTGCATCACGCGCTGGTGCGCGCGCGGGCAGTCAATGATGCTGAAAATGAACTCCCGGCATTGATCGCATTGGCGCGGCTGGCGCTGGTGCGCGGGGATGTACCTTTGGCGCGCGAACTGCTCGATCAGGTGTGGGAAGGGGCGGAACGCGGACCGTACCCGATGTTCCACGCCGACGCGCTTAATCTGCTGGCGGAGATCGAACGCGGGGCGGGGAATCGTGACCAAGCGGTTGAAGCCGCCGCGAAAGCGTATACGTTCGCGTGGTGCGATGGCATCTCACGCGATGGGCAAGAAGTCTGGGCGTATATGCGCGGACTCAATGCGGCGAAGAGGCATTTGATCGCGCTCGGTGCATCCGTGCCCACGCTCCCCCCGTTTGACCCGTCCGCATGGGAGCCGCTGCCAGAGGTGGAGATCGATCCGCCGGACGCAGACGCGTGATCTGCCGCTCTTTTGGGGAGATGTTCACGGGACGACACTTTTTCCTCACCCCCGAAGGCTTGTCCGATATTCAAAACTGACCTCTCCCCCAGTCTGCGGCAGCGGTTCCCCCTCTCCCCGCTTGCGTGGGAGAGGGGGTCAGGGGGTGAGGGGTGAAGAAGCACGACGCCAATATCGGACAAGCCTGCCAGCGGAGAGGGCGCTTTTGCTTGCGCGCCGATTACACAACAGCGCTAAACTTCTTGTGAACCGTTCATGCTTGATCAGGAGTTTGCCCGATGAACCCGACTCTTTCGCAAGAGGACTTCAACCGCTTAACCGGAATTCTCGCGGCGCGCCCCGGCTTTGCCAACCCGACTTCACGTTACGCCTATGTGACCGCCATGCTGCAAGGTTCGCCGCGTGCTGCCACGCTGCAAGGCGGAATGCCGCTCACGATGGCGAATGTTCACACCGATGCGGTGGGAGTGACGCACCATCTCCTCCAATTCGGGCAAGACCTACGTGGACGCGAAGCGCTCACGCTGTTGGTGCGCACGCTGCTTCAAGAGATGGGCTACAGCGCCGACTATGATTTCCTGATCGGTCTGTTCGGAACCTACCCGCTCGAAAGCGCCAACGCGGGCAAGCCGATCCCGATCCTGTTCCTGACCGCCAACCCGACCAACACAACGCGGCTGCGGCTCGATGTCGAATACCGCGAAGTGGATGACGCGCTGCTCAAGGCGCGCTACCGCGAACGCTTCACCTTGGAGCTGCGTCCAGCGCTGCGCGCAAGCGATTTGCAGGAATCGATGCTGCGTTATCAGCCGGGGATCGTCCATTTTTCCGGTCACGGCGAACACGATGGACTGATCTTCGAAGATGACGCGGGCAAGATGCGCTTGATTGATCCGGCGGCGGTCGCGGACTTGTTCCGCATCCTCAACCCGAAGGTGCGCATCGTCCTCTTAAATGCGTGCTGGTCAGAAGCGCAGGCGGAGCAGATCGCGCCGTATGTGGACTGCGTGATCGGGATGACCAAACCGGTTGGCGATCAGGCGGCGATCCAGTTTGCGTTGGCGTTTTACCGCGCGCTCGGCTACGGCGCGACCGTGCAAGCCGCCTTCGACTTTGGGATCAATCAGATCGGCTTGATGGGCTTGAAAGGCGCGGAGATTCCGGTTTTGCTGTGTAATCCCGCGTGTGATCCGGCGAAAACGACGCTGGTGTAACATGCGCCGCAGTCCGCGATTCGTGATATAGTGAATATCGAACAACCTAAGTCATGTCACAGGCTCGACCTTCCAATCGGCGTTCCAAATTTCCGCCGTATTGGTATCGCTCCGTTCTAGGCAGCGAAACTTGCGGAGTCACAATGACAGACAAAGCGGTGATCGACGAACTTGTTGATGTGCTGATACCCGCGTTCAGTACGGAGCGGGAACGGCAGGCGCTCCTGTTTATCGCGTTGGGCGATAACGCGATTTACCGCCGGGTTGATTTGAGCGGCAGCCCACAAGACTTCACCGAAACCCTTCTCGCTACGCTTAAGCGCTACGACGGCGACGGCAAACGTGCCCTCCGCTCGATTCTCCTCAAGCTTCAAGAACAAGTTGGGCTTGATCATCAGGCGCGCATCGAGCAGGTGCTCTTGAAACTTGATCGCGTCTTTGTCGTCACCCCGCCCGCCGATCAGCGGCGTGATGTCGCGCTGCGCCGCATTCGCGTCTTCTTATCTTCCCCTGCGGATGTGGCGGATGAACGGGCACTTGCCCGCCGCGTGATCGAAGAACTGCGCGCCGATCCGATTCTCCGCGATGTGATTTATCCCGACTTGATCGCGTGGGACGATCTGACCTACCGCGCGCCGATGCTGGCAACGCTCACGCCGCAAGAAGCGATCCTGAAGGGAATGCCCAGTCCTTCCGAGTGTGACATCGCCGTGTTTATCTTGTGGTCGCGCCTCGGCACGCCGCTTGATCCGAACAAATACCGCCGCCCGGATGGTTCAAACTTCCGCTCCGGTACGGAATGGGAGTTTGAAAACGCGATGGAAGTCGCGCGCACATCAGGTAAGCCGTATGTGCTCGTTTACCGCCGCACCCAAAAAGTCGCGCTTGACCCCGATGACTCCGACTTTGAACAGAAGACGCAGCAGTATCGCAGCGTCAAGAGTTTTTTTGATGGTTTCCGCAATCCTGACGGCTCCGCGAAGCAGAGTTACACCGAATACCCAACGCCGGAGCATTTCCGGCAGTATTTAGAGGCGGATTTGCGTCTGCTCGTCAAGCGGATTTTGTATGAAGAACCGGACGCGCTGCGCGCCGAAACCGCAGACGATGAGGAATCAACCCTTTCGCCGCGCCCGCTTTGGGACCCTGAAAAGTCACCATTTCCCGGCTTGGATGCGTTTACTCCGGCAGAAGCGCCCGTTTTCTTCGGGCGCGGTCGTGAAACCGGCGCGTTGGTGGATCGGCTGCGCGAGCGGCGCATCGTCGCCGTGGTTGGCGCAAGCGGCAGCGGAAAATCCTCGCTGGTCGGCGCGGGGCTGATCCCGCGTTTGATCGAAAACGCCATCGAAGGCAGCAAGGATTGGGTATGGTTCCGCTTTACGCCGGGAGGCGTCGGGAACAACCCGATGATGGCGCTCGCTGTCCGGCTGGAAGAATGCCTACCTGATACTTCAGCCCGCACGATTGCCGAAGCGCTCGAAGCCGATCCGAGCAAGATTATCGCCTATGCTGATGACGTGCTGCGCACAAAACCATCATGGTCGGAACTTCTCCTGTACATCGACCAGTTTGAAGAATTGTTTACGCTCTGCGATTCGCGTTATCACGCGCCGTTTACCGCGCTTCTCGCGGCAGTCTCCATATCAAAGCGCGTGCGCGCCGTCATCACGCTGCGCGCGGATTACTACAACCGCAGCCTGACGATCCCGCGACTTTCATCCTTGTTGGAGGACGGTTCTTTCCCGCTGGCAGTCCCCGATAACCTTGACCTGCTCGAAATGATCGAACGCCCCGCCGAAGTTGCCGCGATCACGCTGGATGACGACCTCGCGCGCCGCATCGTCCGCGAGATGGGCAGTGCTCCGGGCGGATTAGCGCTGATGGGCTACTTGCTTGACGAGTTGTACAAGCGCTCACAGCGCCGCGGCGACCGCCGGATCACACTCGACGATTATCAGGCGCTTGGCGGCGTGGTCGGCGCAATCGGCGCGCGTGCAGCCGAAGAATTCGATAAGCTGGACGACACCGCCAAAGCCGCCCTCCCTGAACTCGCATCCCTGCTGGCTGTGCTCGGCACAAACGGCAGTTATACCCGCCGCCGCGCCCGCGCATCCGAATACCAGTCAATCCCCGGCGCGGAGGCGCTGATCGCGGCGCTCGTCAAGGCGCGTCTGCTTACCACAGGCGAGGAACAGGGCGAAGCGACCGTCGAAGTTGCGCATGAGGCATTGTTCAGCCATTGGAGCAAATTCGCTGAGATTCTGGAAGCGGATCGCGCTTTTCAACAGCTTAAGCAGCAGCTCACGGCGGCGGCAGCACATTGGAAAACCAACCGTCGCAAGCGCGGTTTTTTGCTCACCCCGGCGCAGGTCGCTGTGATCTCGCACCCGCTCCGCGCCCGCGCCCGCACCCTCCCTGATCCCGACGTGGTGACATTTTTCAACCGCAGCGTCCGCCGCGCTGACCTTCAGCGCTTGGTGACACAGGGGAGCGTCGCAATCGCCGCCGTCACCCTGACAGCGATTGCCGTGTTTGCCGTGCGCCAGTTTTCCTTGAACCTGAGTGCGCGCAGTCCAATGGTCGAGATCGCGGCGGGCGAGGCACTGCTTGGAGTCGATAACGTGTCCTACCCACTCCCGCGCTTTTTTATCGATCAATATGAGGTTACATGGCGGCAGTACCGCCTGTGTATGGAGGCGGGAGTATGCACACCGCCGTCCGGCGCGGGCGCAAACCAGCCAGAGCCAACGCCGGGGGATGACAATTTTCCGGTCGC